>JBEKHI010000218.1:0-13707 GCA_050012355.1 Streptosporangiaceae bacterium
CACCGACAGCGTCTCGTGCAGCGTCCCGGCGGTCCGCCCGGCGCCGATCACCCCCGCGCCCGCGACCGACAGCGCCCCCGCGATCGCCCGGCCTAGCCCCTTGCCCGCGCCGGTGACCAGCGCCGTGCGGGACGCTAGCTCCGCAACCACGCCGGTTCCACCCCGTCCAGCGCCGCCGCGCGGATGTCACCAGACCGTGCGTGCCCCTCGAACAGCTCCACCCGGGCGGCGCGTCCGCAGATCTCGCCGAGCCGCGCGCTGGAGACCGGGTCGGTGATCTCCTGGTAGGTGACGGTGCGCAGGTACTTGCCGACCCACAGGCCCCCGGTGTAGCGGGCCGACTTGCGGGTCGGCAGCACGTGGTTGGTGCCGATCACCTTGTCGCCGTAGGACACGCAGGTGCCCTCGCCGAGGAACAGCGCGCCGTAGTTGTGCATTACCTCCAGCGCCTGACGCGGGTTGGCGGTGAGCACCTCCACGTGCTCGGCGGCGAACTCATCGGCGACCGCGAACGCCTCGTCCAGGTCGGACGTGACGATGATCTGCCCGTGGTCGCGCCACGCGGGGGCGGCGAAGTCCTTCGTAGGCATCCCCGGCAGGATTTTTTCAATTTTGTCCATAACGACGGTCGCCAGTCCCTCGTCAGGCGTGATCAGGATCGCGGGGGAGTCCGGTCCGTGTTCGGCCTGGCTGAGCAGGTCGACGGCCACGGTGGTGGGGTTCGCGTTCTCGTCGGCGATGACGAGGATCTCGGTCGGCCCGGCGAACAGGTCGATGCCGACCTGGCCGAACAGCTGGCGCTTCGCCTCGGCGACATAGGCGTTGCCCGGCCCGGCGATCAGGTCGACGCTGCCGATCGTCTCGGTGCCGACCGCCATCGCGGTGACCGCCTGGACTCCGCCGAGCAGGTAGATCTCGTCGGCGCCCGCCAGGTACATCGCGGCGACGGTGGCGGCCGGTATCTCACCGCGGATCGGCGGAGTGAACGCCGCCACCCGCGGCACGCCCGCGACCTTGGCGGTCACGATCGTCATGTGGGCGGAGGCGACCAGCGGGTAACGCCCGCCCGGGATGTAGGCACCGGCGGCGGCGACCGGGTTGTGCTTCTGGCCCAGTTTCACGCCGGGCAGCGTCTCGATCTCGAACTCCCGCATCGAGTCGAGTTGCGCGGTCGCGAACGTCCGTACCTGGTCCTGCACGAACCGGATGTCCTCGATGACCTGGGCGGGAACGCCTCGTACGATCTCGGCGACCTGGTCCGGCGACAGCCGGAACGACTCCGGCGACCACTTGTCGAACTTCTGCGAGTACTCGCGGACCGCGGTGTCGCCGCGCTCGCGGATGTCGGCGATGATCGCGGTCACGGTCTCGCGTACCGCCTCCAGCCCTTGCGCGGTGGCGGCGGCTGGCTCGGGAGCCTTGATGATGGTTCGCATGTCGTCCCTTAGATGGTTTTTCCTTCGACGGCTTCCATCACTTCGATGAGGTTGCCGTCGATGTCAGCGATGAAGGCCATCCGCACTCCTGGTTGCGGCGATGGCCTGGGGTCCCACACCGGCGTGGCGCCCTTGGCGACCAGGTCGGCGAACGTCTTGTCCAAGTCCTGCGTGGTGAAGGCGATGTGCCCGTAGCCGTGGGTGAGCAGCGCGGCCGACGGGTCCTGGCCGCCGATCCCCGGCTCGGACCCGGTTCTCTCGATTAGCTCGACCCGGCCGCCCGCGCCCTGCACGAAACAGCCGCGGATGTTCGCGGGCGGGATCTCGAACGCGTAGCCCTCGGTCATGCCGAGCACGTCGGCGTACCACTTCTTAGCCCGGTCCAGGTCCAACACGGACAGCCCGGTGTGATGCAGGTTCATATGCGGTCCCGTAGTCGGCGTTCGCGCCCGTAGAGGGCGACGGTGGCGAGGATCAGCGCGCCGAAGACGACTTGCGAGGCGGCTGAGTTGACGTTCAGCACGGCGATCACGAAGTTCAGCGCCGTGATGATCAAGGCGCCGAGGCAGGTCCGCAGGTAGTCACCGCGGCCGCCCATCATCGTGCCGCCGACGATCACCGCGGCCAGGCCGGGGAACAGGTAGTTGTTCCCGACGTTGGTGTCGCCGCCGGTGCTGAACCCGGCCAGCAGCACGCCGGCCAGGCCTGCCAGCACGGCGCTGGAAGCGTAGACGGCGGTCCACACCCGCCGGGTGTTGATGCCCGCCAGCTCGGCGGCCCTGGGCGCCGACCCGGTCAGGTAGAGCTTGCGGCCGAGCGGAGTCTTGGCGAGGATCACGGAGATGACGATGGCGAGAACGATCCAGGCGGTGACGATCGGCGGCACCGGGATGCCGAAGGTCTTCGACTGCTGCGCCGTGAAGGACTGCAGCCAGCCTGGGCCGGCGCCGTTCAGGAGCGTGCTGTTGGTGCCCAGCAGTACGCCGACCACGACCGAGCTCATCCCGAGCGTGACGACCAGCGGCTCCAGCCGGAAGCGGTGGCAGATCCAGCCGGACAGCCCGCCGCCGACCAGGCAGATGGCCAGCACGAGCAGCGCGCAGAGGATGAAGTTCCCGTGCTCGAGGCCGACCAGGTGGGTGACCAGCAGGTTGCCCGCGACGATGTACGCGGCGATCGAGAAGTCGAGGCCGCCGACCAGGATCGCCAGCGTCTGCCCGGCCGAGGCGATGCCGAGGAACGACGCCTGCAGCAGGATCGGCGCCCACAGGTCGCCCCAGGCGTAGTCGCCGTCCTTGGCCCCGACGAACACGATGAGCGCGAACAAGACGACGACCTGCAGCACCGGAAACCGGCGCTGCGTGTCGCCGATCCGGTGGAGTGTGCTCGGGGTACTCGGTGCCAGGCTCGTCATGCTCCGGCCCTCCTTCCGGTACGGCCGGCCCGGTTGAGGGCGGCGAAGACGACCGCGATGATCAGGGTGCCGCCGTAGACCGCTTGTGACCAGTAACCGGACAGGCTGACCGCGCCCAGCAGGTTCTCGATCAGGAAGATGATCACCGCGCCCAGCAGAGCGCCAAGCAGGCTGCCCCGTCCGCCGGTCATCGAGATGCCGCCGAGGGCGACGGCGGCGAGGGCCAGCAGGATGTAAGGGGCGATGAAGCCGGTGTCGGCCTCGGCCTGGTGGAGCTGGGCGACGATCGCGATCCCGGCCAGGCCAGCGATGGCGCCGCCGATCGTGTACGCGAGGGTGCGGACGGCCGCCACGTTCACGCCCGCGGTGTAGGCGGTGGTCTCGCTGCCTCCGACCGCCAGCAGCGTCTTCACGAACGGGGTGCGGCTCAGTCCCAGCCAGGCCAGCAGCGGGACGACGATCAGGATGAGCCCGCCGGGCACGCCGCCGACCTTGGCACCAAGATCGGCGAGCCATCCGGTCGTGCCGGTCACCGGGGATGGCGCGTAGCCGAGCGCGAACCCGGACAGGATGAAGTTCATGCACAGGGTCGCGACCACGGCCTGGAAGCGGCCGTAGTTCACCAGCACCCCGTTGATCGCGCCGATCAGCGCGCCGGTGACCACCGCGACCGGGATGATGACGAACGCGCTGGTGATGTCGTGGCCGAGCAGCATGACCTCGATCACGACCGAGGCGAAGGTGAACAGCGGGGCGATGGAGATGTCGATACCGCCGCCGAGGATCGCCGGGGCCGACGCCATCGCGAGCAGCGCCGGGGTGGCGAGCTCGGCGAACGTCACCGGCCAGGTGGATGCCGACAGAAACGAATGCTGGGCGATGAAGTTCGCGATCAGCAACGCCACCGCGAGTACGGCGGGCAGCGCCCAGGGACGGTCGCGGAGCGTGCCGCGGGCCGCCTTGACGGGCTCGTGCACGTGCTCGGACCGGTCGGGCGCGTCGGGTGCGAGTGGGCCGGGGTGGTGGGTGGGGCCGAAGAACTCGCCGACGATCGCCGCGCGGCTGAGCTGACCGCGGTCGAGTTCGGCGGCGGGGGCGCCGTCGCGGAAGACCAGCACGCGGTCCATCAGCTCGAGGTGCTCATCGACCTCGGTGGAGAGCATGACGATCGCCATGCCGGAGGCGGCGAGCTCGCGCAGCAGCGCGTAGATGTCGCGCTTGGCGCCGATATCCACGCCCCGGGTGGGGTCGTTGAGCAGCAGCACATGCGGATCGGACGCCAGCGCCCGGGCGATGACGATCTTCTGCTGGTTGCCGCCGGACAACGTGGTGATCGCGTCGCTGTCGGAGGAGAGCCGGATCGACAGGCGGCTGGAGTAGGAGGCGAGCCGGGCGGAGGCGGCGCTCGCGGAAATGAGCCCGCGGCGCCGGTCCCTGCCCATGGTCGCGGCGGTGAAGTTCTCCCTGATCGATAGCGGCGGGAAGATCGACTCCGACCGCCGGTCCCTGGCCACGTAGGCGATCTGAGCATCGGCCAGGCACAGCGATGTGAGGAACTCGTCCTGCCCCTGGCCCTCCAGGCCGGCCAGCCCCACGATCTCGCCCGCGCGCAGGCTGAGCCGGTCGGACACCAGGACGACGTCGCCCGGGGCCCGGGCTTCGGGCTGCGCCTCGGCTTGTGCTTCGGCCTGGACGAGCTGCTCGCCGCCGGTCATCAGCTCGACGAGGCGGTCGAGGGTCGCTTCGCCGCGGTCGAGGGTCGCGACCGACTCTCCGGAGCGAAGCACGGTGACCCGGTCGGCGATCTCGCCAATCTCGTCCATGCGGTGCGAGATGAACAAGACCGCCAGTCCGGCGTCGGTCCGCCGCCGGATGGCGGCGAACAGCCGGTCCCTGGTCGCCACGTCCAGCGCCGAGGTCGCCTCGTCGAGGATGAGGACCTTCGGCGAGCGGAGCATCGCCCGGCCGATGGCGACGGCCTGGCACTCGCTCAGCGACAGCGACCCCGCCGGGGCGGCGAGCATTGTGTCCGGGCAGTCGCCGAGCAGCTCGGCGAGCACGGCCTGGGCTCGCTCGGCCCTTCCTCCTTGACCGGCGACGTGGCGGACGATTCCGTCTGTGCCGAGCCACAGGTTGTCGAGAACAGACTGGTCAGGCACTGACTGCACTTCCTGGAACACGGTGGCCACCCCGGCGGCCACCGCCGCGCGCGGACTGGCCGCGCGCAGCGGGGACTGCTCGATGGACACCTCTCCGGCGTCGGGCCGGTGCACCCCGGAAAGGACCTTGACCAGGGTGGACTTGCCCGAGCCGTTCTCTCCCATCAGCGCGTGGACTTCACCGGCGCGCAGATCGAGAGAGGCGCTTCGCAGTGCGATCGTGGGACCGAAGGCTTTCCCCAGCCCCTCGATTCGCAGCAGCGTCGCGGTTTTCGGGCTGTGTGTCTGTGTCCTGGGAGTCTGTGTCATAACGCAGGATTCAGCCCAGTAGGTCCGACAGTTCAGATGACGGCAGAACATTCAGGCTCGCGGGACCGCTGGCGTTCCCGGTGGAGGAGGTGGTCATGCTGGAGGTGTACCACTGGGCGACATTCGCGTCGGTGACCAGCGGGGTGTCGAGCACGATCGCGGAGACCTTCACGCCCTCTCCGGAGAACAGCGCCTTGAGAACGGCCATGGTCCCCTCGGCGATCTGCGGCGGGGTGGCGGTGATGCCGACGCCCTTGTAGCTCGACACGTTCTGGTACCAGTAGGCCAGCTCACCGTCCTCCAGGGAGTCGTTGGCGATCTCCGGGATGGACTTGCCCGCCGCCTGGAAGCCCTCCATCACGCCGGTCGCTCCGGAGCCGGAGGTCATCGCGGCGGCGATCTTCTGCGGGTGCGTCTCCAGGTAGGTCTGGACGTCGCTCTTGGCCGTCGAGTCCGCGAACTGGTCGTAGATCGTGTCGTTCGTGGTGATCTTCGGGCACTGCGCGAACACGGCCTTGATCCCGGCGTAGGCGGCGGTGTCGATGGCCACGCCGGAGATGCCGTGCACGTCCAGTACCGCACCGGAGCCGCCGATGTCCTTGGCGACCTGCGCGGCCATCTGAGCGCCCTGCAGCCAGTCGTTGGCGCCGACCGAGATCGTGTCGGCGGAGCCGACCGCGTTGAGCACCGAGATCGACGGGATGCCGGCGGTTTCCGCGTTCTGCACGGCCGTGGTGAACGCGCTGGAGGACAGCGGCTCGTAAACGATGGCCGCGACCTTCTTCTCCACCATCTGGTTGAAGTCGGCCACCTGGTCGGTCACCGTGTCGGAGGAGACCACCAGGTCGACCGTGTACCCGGCACTCTTGAGCATGCCCTCGAGGATCGCCTGCAACGCGAGCTGATAGCCGTTGTTGGTCTCTGACAGCAGGAAGCCAATGGTCTTGTTGGACGAGGACTTCGGCTTCCAGCTCGCGAACGCGCTCTTGTACACGGCGACCGGGTAGCCGTTGTACAGGCTGCGGACGCTGGCCGGCAGGGCGGCGAGCACGCCGTCCGGGTCGCTGGGAAGGGCGGTCGGTATGGTGCCGCAATCGCTGGTGGTGCTGGCCGACTTGGTGGCGTTGGCCTGGGCAGAGGTGCCCGAATTCGAGGAGCAAGCCGCCAGGCCGAGGCCGGCGGTGACGGCGAGGGCGGCGATGACGCCTCGCTTCACAGCTCTCATTAATGTTCTCCTTATAGCGGCGGGGCCTGGAAGAGCCCCGGATCCACGTCGTTGAAACTTTCCTTGGCGACCAGTTCGTTCATCGGGTTCGATGTGCCCCACTGGTCCTGGACCATCGGGTCGTACATGTCGTAGATGTGCGGATGCCAGGTGTCCTCATCGAGCTCGGCAAGCTCGGTGGTGTACTCGATCGTGTTGCCTTGCGGATCGAGGAAATAGCTGAACGTGTTGTCTCCGGCCAGATGGCGGCCGGGTCCCCATACCTTTTTCGCGCCGGATCTGATCACCCGGCCGCTGCCGCGCATGTACTCGTCGATGCCGCGCATCTCGAACGAGACGTGATGCACCGAGACGTGCGGGCCGCGGGCGATCGCGAAGCTGTGGTGCCGGGGGTTGCACCGCATGAAGTGCATGACGTCGCCGAGCGTGTCCGACAGCCGGAAACCTAGGTGCGCGGCGTACCAGTCCCTGGTCTTGTCGATGTCGGTGGAGTTGAGCACCACGTGCGACAGCCGGACCGGTATCGACTCGCGTTCCTCGATCTTGCGGTGCTGCCTGACCGCGACGTCGCTGGAGACCTCGATCGTGCGGCCATCGATGTCGAAGAACCGGAAGCCGTAACCGCCGCCGAGCGTGTCGAGCGGTCCTGGTTCGCTGACGAATCGCACACCGTCGTTATGGAGCTGGGTTGCTAGTTCGTCGACGTGGGTGGGGTTTTCCGCGCCGAAGGCGACGAGGTCCAGCCGCTTGTCGCCCCGGCGCAGCCGTAGCACGTACTGCTCGGGGGAGCCCTCGGCGGCGAGGAACGCGACCCCGGTGTCGCCGCCGGTCTCGGTCAGCCCCCAGACGTTCGTGTAGAACTCCAGCTGGGTGCCGAAGTCGGGCACGGCGATGTCAACGTGCCGCAGATGGGTGATGAGCTGGTCAGGCATTCGCGGGCCCTTCAGGTACGCATGTGTTCCGTTGCTGGCCGAGGCCGGTGACCTCGGCTTCCATGACGTCCCCGGGCTGGAGATAGACGCCCCAGTGCGCCCCGTTACCGGCGGGCGAGCCGGTGAGCAGCAGGTCGCCGGGTTCCAGCTGGGTCAGCTCGGAGGCGTAAGAGACCAGCCGGGGGATGCCGAAGATCATGTCCTTGGCCAGCTCGTCCTGCCGGGTGACCCCGTTGTGCCGCAGCGTGATCCGCAGTTGCTGCCAGTCGGGGACGAACTCCGCCGGTACCAGGTACGGCCCGGTGGGCAGGAAGGTGGGGGAGTTCTTCGCCCGCACCCAGTCGGTGCCGATCTTGGCGAGGTCCGCCCGGTACAGCCGGTCGCGGGTGGTGATGTCGTTGCAGATCGTGTAGCCGGCGACGTAATCCATCGCGTCCTCAGCCGGCACCTGGCGGGCGGCGCGGCCGATCACGACCGCGATCTCCAGCTCCCAGTCGTGCTCGTGGCCCTCGGCGGGCAGCACCACGTCGTCGGCCGGGCCGGTGATGGCGGACGGCAGCCCGGCGAACAGGTACGGCTCGCCGTTGGCGGCCCGCGCGTCCATCATCGCCTCGGCCGCCTCCCGGCTGCTGTCACCCTCGCTGACCACCAGGTCGACGACGTGCTGCCGGTAGTTCGCGCCCGATTGCAGGATCTGCCGGGGCCGCACCGGGGTCAGCACCCTCAGCTCGCTGACCGGCCGCCACTCCGGGTTGGCGGTGCTGGGCGCGTAGGCGGCCAGGACGCTCAGCCGCCGCATCGACCTGTTCCAGTCGTGCAGCAGGTCGGCGATGCTCGCCGCGACCTGGTGAACGTGTCCGCCCGCCACCAGCCCGGCGAACTCCTCCCGGCCGTCGCTGAACATGCCGAGCGCGAAAGGCCCCGCAGGGGTGCCCGGCGTGTAGGCCACGTTGCCTCCCAAGGATTACGGACAATTCCCGTCAACCCTAAGAGAACAGCTCTGACCTGGGAAATATCGTTTTCCAATGCCAGCCATGACCAGCGCGTGGTCTATAGCTCACCGGCCGCCTCGCTGGCGATGGACCGCAGCCAGCGCAACGCGGGATCGCCGCTGCGGGTCGGATGCCACCACGCCGCCTCGACAAGTTCGACCGTGCCGAACGGCGGTTCGCACACCACGACGCCCGCCGTGGCGGCTACCCGGCGGGCCAGCCGTTCCGGTACGACGGCCACCAGGTCGGTGCCCGCGACCACGAACGGGATTGGCAGCCAGCCGACCGTGGTCACCTGGACATGGCGGTTCACCTGGAGATCGTCCAGCGCTCGTTCGGCTGGGTTGAGCAGGCCACGGTGGCCGAAGGTGGGCGCCGCGTGCGGGAGCTCGGCGAGATCCTCCAGGGTGAGGGTCCCCCTGGTGAGGCGGGGATTGGCCGGGTCGGTGATGCACACGAACCGGTCACGGAACACCTCCTCGCTTTCGCCGGGAAACCGGAAGCCGGTCGGCGCGATGAGCAGGTCATGCTGGAGCATGCCGCGGTCGGTCTCCTGCATGTCGGGCGGGATCGGGTTCAGCTCGATGCTGACGTCGGGGGCCAGCTCGTGTACCCGGCGCACCAGCGGCTCGACTAGCACCGTCACCGCGTAGTCGGACATGGCTAGCGAGAACGTCCGGGTGCTCGTCGCCGGTTCGAACTCGGGACGCACCTCAAGCGTGCGCTCGACCTGGCGCAGCGCGTCACGGACATCCGGCAGCAACTGCTCGGCCAGCGGGGTCAGCCGGTACTGGCGGCCATCCCTGACCAGCAGCTCGTCGTCGAAATGGCGGCGTAGCCTGGCCAGCGCGCCGCTCATGGTCGGCTGGCTCATGTTGATCTG
This sequence comes from Streptosporangiaceae bacterium, assembly GCA_050012355.1. Lineage (GTDB taxonomy): Bacteria > Actinomycetota > Actinomycetes > Streptosporangiales > Streptosporangiaceae > JBEKHI01. Next base: position 9,351 of record JBEKHI010000218.1, read on the forward strand.
CTCACCCGCTCTGGTCAGGTTCCGCTCCTCGAGCAGCGCCGCGAGCGCGATGAGCAGATTGATATCGATCGATGAGACGTTGCTCATGAGAATCCTCTGCCTCTGGTTACAATCTGGTTAAGGCATAGTGACATTTGGCCAGGTCATCGTCAGCATAGGGGCATGGCGCTGGGAGGCGTGGATCTCAATCTGCTCGTGACGTTGCGGGCGCTCCTCGAGGAGGAGAACGTCACGCATGCTGGCGCGCGCCTGGGCATGAGCCAGCCGTCGATGTCGATCGCGCTCGGCCGGCTGCGCCGTCATTACAAGGATGAGCTGCTGGTGCGCAACGGGCGGGAGTACTGCCTCACGCCGCTGGCCCGGACCTTGCTGCCTTCTGTGACCGAGTCGCTGCGGATGGTGGACAACGCCTTCGGCAAGACCGAGGCGTTCGTGCCCGCCAAGAGCGACCGGGTCTTCAGCATCACGCTGTCCGACTACTCGATCACCGTGCTGATCGAGCCGCTGCTGCGCCGGGTACACGAGGCAGCCCCCATGGTGGGGCTCGAGCTGTCCCCGATCCCGCCGGACATGTCGGAGACCGACCGAGGGCTGCGCGAGCATGATCTGCTCATCGGGCCGATGGGTTTCGCCTTTCCCGGGGAGTCCGAGGTCGTCTTCCGCGACCGGTTCGTGTGCGTCGTGGACCCGGCCAACCCGCGGCTGCGGGACGGCTGGCTGTCGCTCGAGGACCTGGGAGAACTGCCGCACGCGACCTCGACGTTCGGCCACTCCAAGCCGAATCCGGCCGAGCGGGTCCTCGAGGAACTGGGGGTCCGCCGGCACGTGCAGGTCACCGTGTCCGGCTGGCTGCCGCTCCCGTTCGTGGTGGCCGGCACCGACCTGGTGGCCGTGGTCCCCGAACGCCTGGCCCGCCGGGTCGCCGGCCCCGCGGGCATAGTCATAGCCGAGCCCCCCTTCGGCCAGGTCGAGCTGATCGAGGCCGCCTGGTGGCACCCCGGCCGCTCCAGCGACCCCGCCATAGCCTGGCTCCGCACCACCCTCCGCGAGCTAGCCGCCACCCTCCCAGCCCCCGCCGCCCGCTAACCCCGCGCCGCCGCCGCCCGCGGCCCGCGGCCCGGGCCCCATGGATGTCCCATCGCTGGCGTTATTCCGCTATCGATGTCCCATCGCTGGCGTGACAGCCGCCCTGCCTGGTCACCCCTGCTGGTAGAAGCTCATCACCGCTCTGATCGGCACGTCGCCTGGCTCTGTCAGCTCCGAGATCTCGCCGGAGACCTTTTCTAGCCGGGCGCGGATCCGCTCCGCCGACTCCGGCGTGACATGGTTTTCCACCACGCACATGACCGGCTTGTCGGGGGCGTCCTCGGGCCAGCCGTTCTTGCGTGCCCAGTCGAACAGGCCTTCCAGGAAGCTATCGAAAGCGGTCCGGATCGCCGCCTCGGCCTCGTCGGCGTGCCCCCGGACGAGCCCAGCGGACAGCCGCAGGTCCCGCTGCCTGGCCTGGTAGCGCTGCTCCAGGATGCCGGAGACCATGCGGGTCGCCGCGACGTGGATCAACCCGGCGGCCTCAAGTTGCTTTACGTGCCGGTAGAGCTTGGTCTGCGGCTCGCCGAGGCGCTGGGCCAGTTCCTTGACGGACATGACCGCGAGTTCGCCGTCCGGGCCGTCCGTCCCCAATGTTGCCAGGATCGCGAGCCGCAACGGGTCGGCGAGCGCCCGCAACTCCTCGACGTTGTCGATTTCCCGGATCTCCGGTGGCTCTCCCATGTTCACCATCTTGCCACTGTTCACCATCTTGCCAGTCGCTCACGAATATGCAATCATTCACGAAAGCATGAACGTTCTTCAAGGGGTGAAAATGGAATGACAGCCGCCGCCATCCTTCCGTTGCGGAGGAACCTTCGCTTTCAGACGTTCTGGATCGGCTCGGTGAGCGCGACCCTCGGCCAGGCGGTCGGGGACGTCGCCTTTCCGCTGGCCATCGTCGCGATGACCGGCTCGCCGGGCAAGGCGGGTCTGTTCTCCGCCGTTGAGGTCGTCGGCTTGCTGGTGGGAGGACTCCCGGCCGGCGAACTCGCCGACCGGTACGACAGCCGACGCCTCGCGCTCCTTGCCCATGGTGTCCGGGGGATAGCGTCCTGCGTTGTCGTCGTGGCGCTGGCGGGCGGCTGGCTCACTCTGCCGCTGCTGCTCGCCGCGGCCGTGGTCCTCGGCGGTGGCCGGGCGCTCGGCAGCGCGGCGAGCATCCTGCTGCTGCGCTCGATAGTTCCGGGGGAGCAGCTGACCCTGGCGCTGACCCAGGACGAGGTGCGCTTGAACGGCGCCAGCCTGGCTGGCCCCGCGTTGGCTGGCTTTCTCTATGGCCTGCGCAGCACCGCGCCCTTTATCTTCACGGCCGTTAGCTATCTGCTGGCGATGACCTCGACCATCTTCGTGTCAGCGCCACCGGGGGTAGCCGACGCCAAGCCGGCCAGCTCCGGCGGCGGCATGCTCGCCGGCATCCGGGAATTGCTAGGGCAGCCGGTGCTGCGCGGCGCGGTCATCCTGATCATGCTGGCGAACACGATCGGTGCCGGGTTCGAACTGTTGATCATCGTTATCCTCCGGCACCAGCACGTCCCGTCCTATGCCATCGGGCTCGCGCTCGGCCTGGGCGCCGTCGGCGGACTGGTGGGGGCGCCGCTGGTGAAGATCCTGCACCGGCTGCCGCCAGGGATCCTGCTGCTCGCGCTCTGCGTGATAGACGTACCGATTCTGCTGCTGCTGGCGGTCCCGTTCGGTCCTTGGTGGGTGGCGGGACTGTTGTTTGCCGAGATGCTTGGCGTGCCGGCTATCCGCGTCCTGGTGGACATCCTCGTCATCCGGCAGGCACCACCGGAACGCCGCGGCCGGGTCGTGGCGGCGCTGATGACGCTGATCGCCCTCGGCATGCCGATTGGCGTGGCCGGATGCGGGCTGCTTCTGCAGTACCTACCCGCGCAGATCGCGATGCTGACGCTCGCCGCGGCGATGGCCGTCGCGACCGGCTATGGCCTGTCTCGCCCGGAGCTCCGGCACGCTCGCTGGCCCAGCTGACGTCCACCCGCGCATACCTGGGATTGGGGATGGTTATTTCTGGGTGAGCAGCGGGATTTGTACTGTTTCCGGCATGGGAAAGCTCGACGGACGAACGATCGTGGTGACCGGAGCGGCGCGCGGGCAGGGGGCCGCCGAGGTGGCGGCGATCACCGAGGCCGGGGGAGAAGCGATCGCCACCGATGTCCTGGATGACGGGGACATCCCCTGCCGGCACCTGGACGTGTCTCGTATCGAGGACTGGCACGCGCTGCGCGACTGGCTGGGGGACCGGCCGGTGCACGGCCTGGTCAACAACGCGGGCATCCCGATGCGGCCCCGGCTGGACGAGATCTCCGTCGCGGACTGGAACACGGCGCTCGCGGTCAACCTCACCGGCCCGATGCTCGGCATGCAGACCCTCGCACCGCTGATGCCACCGGGTTCGTCGATCGTCAATGTCGGGTCGGTCGCCGGGCTCACCGCGCACCACGCGGTCGCCTACACCTCGAGCAAGTGGGCGTTGCGCGGGCTGACCCGGGTCGCGGCACTCGAGTACGCCCGCCGCGGCATCCGGGTCAACATCATCCACCCGGGTCAGATCGACACGCCCATCCTGGCCAACGCCAACCCGGTGTTCCTGGCCGCCTCCGAGGCGATCACCCCGCTGGGCCGGCCCGGCCGCGCCGAGGAAATCGCCCCGATGGTGGTGTTCCTGCTATCCGATGACGCGTCCTACATCACCGGCGCGGAGATTCCCATCGACGGCGGCCACTCCTCGCACGGCGGCACCAAGGCAATCGTGGACGCCATCGACGGCCGCGGCCCGGGTTAGCGGTGCCGGCCGTGGCCCGAGTAGGGGGCGCCGGCCCCAGCGATGGGTCATGAGTGCAGGACTTTGGGGTGAGGTTGCCCGGATGGGCCGTCCCTGTTGTCGGCGGAGGCCTGTGTGACAGCTGATCAAGCTGGTGTTATCTAGTGAGCGGCTCTGACCGAAAGATCCCTGTGCAACTGCCGTGCAGCAGCGGACCGTTCCTGGTGGGTGCTGCGCTACCCATCAAAGAGCGCTGGTAGTGCGGCACCCACGAGGAACAGCGCGCGCGGGCGGTGGCTTCACCGTAATCATGAGAACCACCAATAACAGCAGCCGCACTCGCCCCGGACCGTCGGCGGCTTATGGTGACACGGGTCCCGACGCGCCGCTCGGCGACGGTGCCGTGATCGACGATGTGGGCGGCGTGAGGTATGCGGGAGGAGACGTGAGGTCGAGGAAGTCCATGACCGTGGTGGCGTTGGCGTC
>JBEKHI010000219.1:0-13705 GCA_050012355.1 Streptosporangiaceae bacterium
CGCTGGCTTTCCACGGACGGGCACGGACCAGGTGTTGGGGGCGGCCCGAGGACGCGGCTGATCTGCTGGTTGAGGAGGTCGTCGTGGCCGTGGATGCAGTGGCTGTAGACGGTGAGCAGGACCGCGACGCTGTTTCCGGCCCGGGCGGCGATCTGGGCGGGGTCTCCTCCGGCGTTCAGCCACAGTGACAGGGCGGCGTGGTGCAGGTCGTAGGGGCGCCGGGCGAGGCCGCCGGCGGCTAGCTCAGGCCCGAGGGCGATGGTGCGGGCGGATTGCCAGGCACGGCCGTAGACCGATCCGCTGAGCGGCCCGCCGCGGGTTCCTCGGAACAGCCTGCCGTCGGCTGCGGTGCCGTAGGCCGCGTGGTGCGCGCGGAGCATGGCGACGAGCACCGGAGGGGCCGGGACCATCCGGATCGATCCGTCCGGCCGGTGCTTGAGCCCGCGTTGTTCATAGCCGGTGCCGTCGCTGGTCCACGCGGCGGCGGTCCTGGGCGCAGCCGAAGCGAGCCGGAGCATGCCCCACCCGGAAGTGGGCAGGTGGCAGTCGGAGGTGCGCAGGGCGACGGCTTCTTCGGGGCGGAGCGCGGCGTAGTACAGGCAGCCGAAGAAAGCGATCACAGCTCCGGCCGGGTCCGGGCGACCGCGTCCAGCAGCATGCTGACCTGATCCGGGCTGGCTACGACAGCCGGGTCGAGAGCTGCAGATGACTTCGGCACCCGCCAGTTGGTGCTGTCCAGCGGGTTGTCCGGCAGCAGCCCGGACTCGGCCGCGTAGCCGAGCGCGCCGTGCAGGACGACGCGCTTGCGGATGATGGTGTTGGCGGCAGCGCGGCTGCCGTCCAGCCGGAACGTCAGCGCCTCCAGTGCGGTGCGCAGCACGGCCGGGTCACTGAGGCAGCCGACCGGCAGGGATGCCTGCAGCGCCCAGTCGAGGATCCGCGCGGCGGCGCTGCCCGGTTCGGCCGGGCGGGCGGGGTTGAAGGCATGCTGGTACAAGGCCGTGCGCAACTCCCGCGGACCGGGTCGGCCACGTCCACCGGGCTGGGTCAGCGCGGGCGTGACCGTGGCGAGCGCCTCGGCCACGCTGGCGCGGGAGTGAGCGGCCAGGGACGGCCATTTCATCACGGTGTACGCGGTGGCCTCCTCGTACCAGGTGACAACCGCGGGTTCGGGGACGTGCCATTCCGTCGGCTCGCCGGTCAGCGGATCGAACTCCACGCCCATCCGGGCCGCTCGGACCAGCTCGGCACGGTAGCTGTCGGCGAGCTTCCTGGTGGTGAACGACTTTGACTTGCTGCGTCCCGCCGCCCGCCAGCGAACCTCGAACGGCTTGCGCCGCCCTGGCCGCCGCCGGATCGCGTGCACGCTTATATCGAACCTGTTCAGGGTCGGCCTCCTGTCCCACAGGCGGCCGGTCCGCGTCGATCCTGTGACGGATTGGCTGGTGGCTGGTCTGCCTGGTGACTATCTGGTGCTGTTCGTTTGCTGGTACCAGGTCGTTTGCCCACGGCCGCCGTGCTGCTCGACAAGGTCGCGGGACCGCAGCGAGCGCAGCGCTTTCCGGAGTGTGGGTGGCTGGATGCCGAGCAGGTCCTGAAGCTCGGCGATGGTCTTCTGCCCGTCGGCGAGGGCGTCGTAGACGCGCAGTTCGGTGCTGTTGAGGCTGGGACGGGGAGCGGTCCGTCGTGCGGAGGGGCGGAGGATGACCGTGAAGCCGATCCCCGTGTCTATGTAGTGCGCCGGGGGGAGGCCTGCTCGCTGGAGTTCGGCTGTGACAGTCGGGATCCCGGTGGCGAGCGCTTCGATGACCCGTAGTCCGCTCTCGGGTGAGTGCACGTACTGGCAGATGGTGACCAGCCGGGCGTTGCGGGCAGAGGTCACCCCTTCCAAGCCGAGACGGTCGGCCGTGATCCCGTAGAGTCCGCCTGGGTTGGAGATGACAAGGCGGTCGCGCCGCAGTCGGACCTCGACCGCTTGCCCGGCGGACCAGTGATCGAGGTCCCGGTGGATCAGAGCGTTGGCGACCAGCTCACGGAACGCGGTGAGCGGGTAGGCGGCCTGGTCGTGCACGGTCCCGTCGGGTTCGGACACGATGGTGGTGTCGAAGTTCCGCCTGGCCCAGGCCATCGCGGACTCCAGCATGCGGGGGATCGGCCCGGAGAGGGTCGCCTGGTTCCTGGCCCGGGTGCCCGGGGGATCGTCTGCCTGCGGCTCGGCCGCCAACTGGATGACGTACCGCGGGAACCACTGCTGCGGGTACACGCCGAGGGCGAGGATGCCGGCCACGGTGGGAATCCCGTCCCGAGTCGTTACTCCAGCCCGGGTGAGCAGTTCGGAGTCGTCGTCGAACCGCCCGAGCCCGTAGGGATCGCGGTCGCGTGCGGTCGCGATGAAGGCAGCTGTCAGTTTCGGATCGAGATCACCTGCGGTGGCGTCGGCCACGGGCACCCGGTCGAACAGCGGTGGCCGCCTGGCGGCCAGGAATGCCTGTTCCTCAAGGTCGGACAGCCGGTAGTCCCCGTCGTAGCTTCGCAGGTAGGACTCGCCTGAGGAAGCGATGCGGCACGGCTTGGCCGAACTGTCGCACTCATGGACCCGGGCGACGATGACGGGCGCCCCGTCGACCATCCCGTCCTCAATCGTGAGGCGGACTGGCGGGCTGAAGCTGCGCGCCTTGGCGGCGAGTCCCTGCTTGAGCGCCTGAGGATCGGCAAGCGGAACAGGACGGAAGCCAGTGCGCTCGTCAAGCCCCAGGATGACCAGGCCGCCGCCGGGAAGATTCGCCAGGGCGCTGAGGGTAGACGAGATGGACGCGGGGAGGCCCCCAGCTGCCGACTTGACCTCTACTGAAGCTGTGTCTCCGCCCGTGGCTCGCAGCTCGCGGACAAGTCCATCGAGATCTTCCGTAGTCACAAGGCAAATGTAACCCGTCGGCGGTTATATTTCAGTTCTATTTGGTTACATTGCGGCTGTCCGATGCGAGACCGGCCCCGACAACTGGATGTCGGACCAGGGCACTGGACCGTATCCGCGGCGTTCCTGCTGAGCGCCCTCGCTGGCGGTGATCAGGCATTTCGGGATGGGCACAAAAGACTGACCAGCGCCCGTTTCAACGCAGGTCATCCAAGCAGTGCACGGGCACCGCAGTAAGGATAGTCGGGGTTTCTTAATCCGCATCTGGGTCATGCGGCAGGACGTACTCTTCGGTCAGCTTGGCCAGGTGCATCTGCAGGGGGAGTGCGAGCGTGTCGCGGTAGTCGGGTGCGCGGCGGAGCTGGTGCACGAGGGCGGCCCACAGTTCCGGGTCGGATGCCGTCGTGGCCTTGGTCCCGGGTGCCGGGTTGCAGGCGGCGACGGTCAGCTCGACGATTCCGGGGTTCGAGGCGTTCTTGCCGGTGTCGATGACGGTCTCGCCCTTCTGGTTCTCGCGGGTGACGAATTTGGACGCCTCGACGGCGGCGTTCTTCGCCGTGCTGGCCTTGGCCGCTGTGCTCAGGAATGTGCGCAGGTCGCTGCCGCTGTCAGGGCTGACCCAGAGGCCGGCGGCGATGCCGTAGCGGTCGGCTGGGTCGTCGTCGTCCTGGACGGGCTTGTCGGGGGCGGGGGTATACCCGTACCACTGGGGTGTTTCGTTCATGGAGTGGTCGCGGAGCCGCACGTGGCGCAGGCCGTCGCCGTACAGGCCGATCCCCTGCGCCGCGCTAGCGCCGAACTGGAGGCTGTCGCGGAGCAGGTTCCTGTTGACCAGGAACGGCCAGAGGGCGCGGCTGTTCTGGGCGTGGGTCATGAGGAGCACTTGCTCGCGGCGGAGGCTGTAGAGCAGGGGCTTGATGAACTGGGCGGTGATCGCGCGCTGCTCCTCGGAGTCCGGGTACCAGGGGCGCTTGCTCTTTCCCTGCTCCGTGTTCCCGTCCGCCTCTGCTTCTTCCTCGCCCGGGATGTCGGCGTGCCTGGTCAGGCGCAGGAGCAGGGTCCGGTACGGGATCCACTCGCCGGTGTCCGGGTCCCACCCGGTGATGGCGCCGGACGGGCCGGTTCGCACGGCTACCGGGGTCGTGCGGCGCTGGCCGGTGGGGCCGTCGGCGCGGCGCTTGACCAGCCACAGGGCAATCAGGTTCAGGTCGGAGGGAATGCCGTTGAGGCTGTGCTCGGGGATGGTGCTCAGGCCGAGCTGGCGGAATCCGTCGGTCCAGGACTGCAGGGAGCGGTGCTCGATGCTGGTGCGGGTGGCTGTCTTTCGCTTGCCGCTGGGCGTGTTGATGAACTGGGTCAGGCGGCCGGCGTCGGCGCAGCCGAGCCGCAGGGCGAACTTGGGGTCGGTGAGCGGCGCGAAGTCATCCGGGTGGTCGATCTCGACGAGCGTCAGGTCCGCCGGGTGGCCCGTGGCGGAGAGGCGGCCGGATACCTGGCGGCGGCGCTGGCTGATCGCCTTGTGCAGGTGCTTCTTCTTCGGTTTCGGGCCGGGGAAGGCCAGGGGCGCGGCGAGGTCGCCGGCTTCCTCTAGCCGCAAGTGGATCGTCAGTTCGCTGGTCCGCCAGGTGCGCTGGTCGGCGTCGCTGGTGTACTGGTCGTCTAGGCCGAGGGCCTCGGTCAGCTGGGCGATCAGTCCGTCGCGCGTGCGGGTGTCCTGCCATAGCACCTCGGCGTGCAGTGGCTCGCCCTCCAGGATGCGAGCCAGGCCTTCCCGGCGGGCTTGCTGCTCCCGCCGGGTGATCTGGGCTTTCTTCTCGTCTTTTTCTTCGGGTGTATTGCCGGTCGGCTTCTTGGGGAGGTTGCGCGGCGCGACCGGGTACTTGCTGGGGCGGTGGTCGGGGACGCGGTGCAGGAACGGCTCGAAGGCCGGGGCGATCCATTCCGAGAGCGGTGCCCGGTCGCGCGGCATCAGCCCGGCTCCGACGCCGTGGGTGCCCATGAGCGTGCTGTAGACGACGCCGGCTGTGACGCCGCCCGCGCCGTCGATCCAGGTTGCGGGGGCGGCCTGGAGGGCTGCGGGGCTGGGGAACTGCTGGGCGAACATCAGCTGCTTGAGCATGCCTTCCGGGCCGCCTCGGGTCCAGTCGTAGGTATCGGGTGCGTCGCCGTTGCACAGCTGGCTGACCGCGAAGCGCCCCGTGCCGGGGCCGCCTTGCAGCCACGGCGTTTCGGTCAGCAGGTACGTCGACACGCTGCGCCGGTAGCCGATCTTGACCGGCCCGCTGGTGCACCAGCGGCGGATGCCTGTCCGGACGTGGACGCGGAAGTCGCCCGTGAACGGGACGGTGTGCACGGTCAGGGAGATGACCAGGGAGAACTGCCAGGTGCCGTCCTCGTCGTGATGGTCGCGCGGGGGCCAGGAGATGAGTTCCGCGCCGCGCGTGGTCGGCGCGATGCGGAAGCTCAGCCGCGCGTCCTCGAAGGCGTAGGGGCCCAGGGCGAGTGCGCGCTTTGCCAGCTCGTCCGGGAGCAGCTGGTACAGGCGCCCGTCGGGTTCGGCCGTGCCGTCGGCGTTCAGGCTGCGGGCGAGGAGGTCGACGGGCTCGGGATCCCAGCTGAGCTCGCTGAAGTCGAGTTCCGCCACAAGCCTGGTGGTGGCGGCCTGGATCTCGGCCTTCTTATCGGGGTCGGTCTCCTCGCGGTGCATATCGTAGATCCACGCGAGGATCATCTGGCGCAGCAGCGGGACCGGGAAGCGGTCTCGGGCGTAGATCCAGGGGCTGGCGTCGTTCTCGGTCGCCCCGCGCGCCACGGACACCAGGTCCGGGGCGACCGCCCTGATCACCTCGTTCAGCCGACCGATCGGGACCCGCTGGCAGCGGTCGGGGTCGCGCTTGTGGAGCCGGTAGTGCTCTAGGAAGAGCTTGCGCCAGCGGGCAGGGAACGCCAGACCGAACCAGCCCTGGGTGAACGCGCCCGCGTCGCGGTCGGGCTGGTAGGCGGTGAGCCGGATGGAGTCGAAGGTGGTCACGAGGTCTCCAGGTGCGTGATCGCAGCGGGGGCCGCTTCAGAGGCGGGGAAAAGCCGGGACAGGGCCGTATAGAGCGGCTTGTAGAGGGTCGTGACGAGCACGCGGTCCAGGGCCGGGACCGGGCTGCCGCCGGATGGCGGTTCGCTGTCGCCGCAGTAGGGGGCCAGCACGTGCAGCATGCTGGCGAGCAGGCTGGTCTCGGCTGTGTCGCCGGACAGGCCCCGAGCCTGCCGCTCCGCGAAGGGCGCGTCCACGAACACGACGCGGGCGGGCACGCCGCCGCGGACGAGCCTGCCGATGACCTGCCAGATGACCACGAGCTGGTCCCAGGTGAACGAGGCCTTCTCTTCCTCGCCGAGCCGGGAATAAGCCATGGGCTGGTTCAGCAGGTGGCGCCACTTCGCGCGGGCCTGGTGGCGGAACTCCTTGCCGGCGGCGTCCAGGGTGTCCTCGTCGCGGACCAGTTCCCTGAAGCTGCCGTCCCTCAGCATCCGGGCGGCCCAGTCGTTCACGGCCTGGATGGCCAGGCCGATGTCGTCTGGCCGGGGGTGCGGGCGGGCGAGGAAGAACACCGAGCCGATCGCCGCCGTGCCTTCGTCGTTGAGGATGTTGTGGCCGCGCTCGATGGCAAGGAGCGGGGCGACGAGCACTTCCGCGCCGGTCTCGGCGAAGGTCGCGACGTCCCCGCGCCGTAGCGCCCCGGGGGCGCCCCTGCGGGTAGAGGGCGCGTGAGCGGCCTCACGCCACAGGTGGTCCTGCTCCGCGTCGTCGGAGACGAGCCGGCAGACCCGCCCGGCCCAGCGCTCGATGGTCTCCAGGTAGTCTGCCGCCCGGCGGGCCTCGTCGTAGCTGCCGGTGAGCAGGAGCAGCCGCCTGCGGCTGTCGTCGCCGATGGCGGCAAGCTCCGCCTGCATCGGGCTGGCTGATCCGTCAGGGCGCGGCCGGGCGAGCTGGCTGAGCATCTGCTCCAGTACGCGCGGGCGCAGGTGGGGCTTGGCGCCGGAGAGCTTCAGCGGCTTGCCTGCGGCGTCTTTGAGGAAGCAGGGGGTGAACGTCGTCCGGTCGATGGCGTCGAGTTCGTCCTGCGGGGGGCTGAGGATCGCGCCGACCTCGGTGAGCACGTGGTAGCGGGTGGAGGTTCCCGCCCAGCTGGTGCCGGACATCAGCACGACGTGCGGTGCGGGCAGGCCGTCGGCGGCGGTCAGGCCCGGCAGGCCGAGGAGCAGCTCACGCCCGGACCCGGCGCACCGGAAGAACCGCAGTTCCCCGCTTTGCGGCTCGCGGGAGCTGGAGTCGGGCTGGAACTGGAACCCGAGGATGTTACCCATGGGCGATTCCGGGACGAGGGGCCGGTAGTCCTCGGGCGGGCGCCGAGACAGCGCGTTGGACGTCCCGACGAGGTTCAGCGCCGCTTCGACCCGCGGCCACATCTCCGTCATCATGTCCAGGCGCGTATGCAAGACGGACAGCAGGAGGGTGAACTCGAACTGCCGGCACTGCTCCCCGAGCTTCCGCTTGGCGTCCTCCCGGGCCTTTTTGGTGTCGTAGGCGATGACCCCTGGGTCCGGCTGGCCGGACAGGGCGAGCAGCTGCTCGCGGACGATCTGGCGGACGTTCGTGGTTCCGGCGGCGTGCAGCAGGTGGCGGGTGAGCTGGATAAGGGCGCTGGCCTCGGCGCCGTGCTTGTCAGTGTCCCCGAGCGGGTCATCACGGAACTCGTCGAGGATCTTGATGACCAGCGCCCTCTGTCCGCTGTCCTCGCGGGGGCCTGACAACCGTTCCGTGCTGTCGCCGGGTGACTGGTCTGCGGGCTCGTCGTGCCGGGGGTCGTCCCATTCGGGGCCCGGCCGGTCGAGGACATCGGCCGCGTCCGGCTGCCCGGGGCCTTCCTCCGGGCCGAACCACTCGTCGATGAGCTTCTGCTGCAGCGTCCATGCGCTGAAGTAGTCGGCCTCCACCCACCGGCGGATATCGGGCCGCATGAGCAGGATCTCGTAGATGCGGTCCGTCGCGCTGGTGACCGAGCTAACCGCTGCGGTCCACCGGCGCACGTCGCCGTCCGAGAGCTGGGTCCGGCCGCTGCGCGACAGTTCCTCGATCTTGCGGGCGTGGACTTCGTCGAGCCACGAGTTGGGGCCTTCCCGGCCAGGGTGGTGGCGGGGGCGAACATGATGTCCAGCTGCATCTGGACCCGGTCGGCCTCGTCCACCACGATCAGGTCGCTGCGGCGGCAGGCCAGCTCAAGGTAGCGCAGCCGCTCGGGGTTCTGCTGGGACGGCACGGCGGTATGGATGAGGCTCGCCGGGGTGGCGACCCAGATGTCGGCCGCGACCAGCTCCCGTGCCCCGTAGTGGCGCGGGCACTGGTGCCACAGCGGGCAGCTGTGCCGCTTGCTGCGGGGCCTGCCGTCGTCTTCTTCCTCGTCCTCGGGCGGCGGGGCGAGCGCGGACAGTCGCCGCTCCTGGTCCTTGCGGCGGGCAGGGTACAGGCTCGCGCACGGGGCGTCGGTGAAGCGGAGGGGGTCCGGGGCCTCCACGCCGCGCAGCGCGTCGAGCGGGCATGCCGTGCTCAGGTAGTCGAAGGCGGGGGAGTCGTGGGCGAGCAGCGAGGCGTTCCCGCGGGCGGCCAGCCGCCGGTGCATCCGCTGGACGTGCCGCTCGCGAGTGGAGGCGCCGAGCACGGGGGCGGCGGTGAAGCCGAGCGAGGTGAACAGCGCGACCAGGTGGAGGGCCTCGGCGACGTCGGAGACGACAAGGGTGGAGCGCAGGCCGTGCTGGGCGGCCCATACCGCGAGAACGTCGCGGAGCGTGCTCTTGCCTGCGCCCACCATGCCGACGATGTGCAGCATCTGGTCGATCGTAAGGATCTCTGCCCCGGTGAAGTCTGACCTTTCGGTATCCCGGACCGATAGCCCCACGCGGCTGAACCTGTGTGCCCACCGCCCAGGCGGCTCGTTGCGTGCGGCCAGCTCCGCGTCCATCCAGGCCGCGGTATCGGCCAGCTCGTCCCAGCGGACGTGCAGCGGCTTGCCGCCTCCGGCCAGCGGGGTGCCGAGCTCGTGCTCGGCACCGGGCAGCGCGGGCAGCGCCTCGGGAAGCTCGACGCTGGTCCACAGCAGCTCGGCTCCGTTGCGTGCCGGCCGCTCCCGGAAGCGGTACAGTCCGGGAGCAGCCACGGGGGTCCCCTGCATGACGAAGGGCGGCGGCGTGGCCAGCGCGGCGGCATACGCCTCCCAGCGCTGCGCGGCGATGGCCGGGCGCCGCCGCCGCGCGGTGTCGCCGGGGCCGTCCAGCACGTACCCGCGCAGCCTGTCCTCGACCTGCGCGTAGCGGTCCAGCGCAAGGGTCCAGCTCCGCGGGCGGCGCAGCGGCCAGAGCAGGTGCCGGGCGACCTGCAGCATCCGCTCCTGCTCGGGGGTGGTGACGGCATCGATGGCGCGGGCAAAGGGGTAGCCGCCCAGCAGCGTCCATCCGGCCTCGGCCGGATGCCCGGGTATGAGCTGCTCCATCAGGTACAGGCCCAGCTCAGTCTCGCACAGGCGAGATGCCGTGAGGCGGGGTTTGGGGTCGTCCAGGTGCGGCTCCAACTCGTCGAGGAGTCCCGCCTGCCAGATGCTGCGGTCACGCATGATCGTCCTCGCTCTCGTGGTCCGCGCCCTGGCCGCCGTGCTCCGCAAGGGCATCGCGGACTGCTGCGGTGAACTGCCGTTCGCTCATGACCGTCACCTTCGCGGCGGCTGTCTTGCGCATGTTCTTGGCCACGATGTCCAGGTAGCCGGGCCTGCGGCTCATACGGTGGTCGGGGACGACGATGAAAGCCCTGTCATGTCGCGGGTCCTCAGGTAGCGGCCTGATCTGGCGGCCGAGCAGGGCGGGGCTGGCCCAGTCCTTCACGTCGACTGAGCTGCCCCGCGTTTTCCGGACAGGGAAATTGCGGTTAATTCACGCGGCTTCCTGTCCGTTCAGGTACTCGTCCATGACTTCCTGCGGTGTCCGGTACCCGAGCGTTGAGTGGCGGTGCTTCTCTCGGGGCGCAAATCGGGCATTGGGTGCATCCTCTTGAAACGTGCAGGTAGAGGCAACGGACAATCCTCGCCGATTGCCGTCGGGGTGTCGTAGATGTTGCAGGACTGTCGCTGGTAGCGCTCTGAGCAGCGACGACGATAAGCACCACACGTGGCCGAGGTGTTGCAGAACCTGTCCGTGAATCGTTCTAACCCCACGTCGCACCACACCTCGCCGACCCCCATAGAAAGACGGGTTCTATTATAGCGGAGCTCGATCCACCGTGCAATATCATCCATGGCGGCTTTGCGGGATATGTAGGCCGTCCGGTAGACAAGCTCGTTCTTCAGCGTTCCGTTCACCGATTCGGACAGAGCGTTGTCATAGCAAATCCCGGTGCGTCCGACCGATTGCGTTATCCCGAGGCCCTTCAGCACCCCGGCGAACTCCGCCGATGTGTAATTGCTGCCGCGGTCGGAGTGGAATACAGCGTCCTCCGGCAGATCCAGATTCCGGGCGGCCATCTCGATCGTGCGGGAGATGAGCGGGGTCTTGTAGTTATCGTCCATGGCTCAGCCGACGATTTTCCGTGTTGCGCAGTCGATGACCGTCGCCAGATAAACCCAGCCGTCCCACGTATCGATATAGGTGATATCGCCAACCATTTTCTGGCCGGGCTTATCTGCGGTGAAATCACGGTTCACGAGGTCCGGGATAGATCCGGCCTGGCCGTCCTGCTCGGTCAGCGAATGCCGCCAGGGCTTGGGCTGGCACGGCTCAAGACCCAGGTCACGCATGATCTTCCGCACGGTCTCATCATCGACCGCCTCGCCGCCGCGGACCAGGGCCGCGTGGATCCGCCGGTACCCGTACTCGCCGTTATTCGCCTCGAACAATGCTTGTACCTTAATCTTCAGCAATTCCCGGCGCTGCGCGGTCTTGCTTTGCGGTCGCTTCCTCCAGTCATGGAATCCCGATGGGGATACTCCCAGCCATTCGCACATCTGCATGATAACGGGAGCCTCGCCCTCGGCGGGCACGGTGGCGTACTCAGTGTCGATGAACCCGTATTTCTCGGTCACCGATGCTCCCTCGCGAAGTACGCCGCCGCTTTTTTCAGAAAAGCGTTTTCCATCTCAAGCTCGCGGTTACGCCGCTCCAGCTCGCGTATCCGCTCAGTGTCCGGCATATCCGCCGGAAGCGGATCCGCCGCATGCTTCTTCCGGTACGCCTTCACCCAGAACCCGAGCGTTGTGTCATTGACACCGAGCTCCCGCGCCACCTGAGCGATCGGCAGCGAGTTATCGACCACCTTCCTGGCGGCCTGCTCCTTAAACTCGGCAGTGTAACGTTTCCCTTTTCCCGGCACTCGCTTCCCATTCCTTTCCAGGAGAATCCTATTGGATCCCCTGTCCGGGAACGCTGGGGCACCTCACCGGCAAGAACAGGGTGAACCCGGTCAGCGAATGGGTCTGGTCAGCCGAACCTGTCCACGACGAACTGGTAGACCTGGAAACCTTCGTCCAGGCACAGGAGGTCTCGGCCCGCCGCGAACGATCCCGCACTGCACCCGGACTCAGCACCAACCCCAACGCCAAACGGGTCTACCCGCTGCGCAGCTATCTGTTTTGCGGACTGTGCGGCCGGCGCATGTTCGGCAACACCATACGGCAGATCACCTGGTATGCCTGCGCGCCGAAGAAACCCTGGCTGCCCGACGGGCATCCGCCGATCCTCCGCGTCCGCGAAGAGCATCTCCTGGACGGACTCACCAGATTCCTGTCTGAGAAAGTGTTCGGACCGTACAGGCACGCCCTGCTGGACAGCGATCAGGTTACGCTTGCCCAGACCGCACAGGAGGAGCAAGCCCGTCAAGTCAAGGCACTGCGCCGGGCCATCGCCGACACCGACGCCAAGAGCAAACGGTTGATCCGTAACTTTGAACTCGCCGACGATCTCGACGAAGAGTTCATCCGCGACATCAAAGAACGCCGCACGGAACTACGCGCTGACCGCGCCGGCCTGGAACGTCGGCTAGCTGCCGCGGAAGAGCAGGTACACCAGATCAACAATCCCGCACTCCTCGATCATTTGCCGGTTGCGGCAGTTGATCTTGACGGCATGCCCGACGAGATATCCCGCCGCCTGTTCGAAGCCCTCCGGCTGGAAATCCGCTACGAACCCGCGAACCGCCTCGCCAGGTGCAGCGTTACCCTGTCCGGCGGCACGATCGACGCGGTCTCCCTCGCCAGCCGCGAAGCGATACCCAAAATGTCTGCGGCTGACGCAGCAAAACCAGAACAGAATTGTGATGGTTTGCGTGGTGCCCCCGGTAGGATTCGAACCTACGCTACCGGCTCCGGAGGCCGGTGCTCTATCCCCTGAGCTACGGGGGCTTCCAAGTGCTGGAAGCACTGACCCAAGAAAGATACCAGGAACGGACACGTGCCGTGCACCGTGCCACGGACAGCAAAACAGGGTAGCCTCGCCCGCGTGACGCAGGGACTGGGACGCGTGCTGGTCGTCGATGACGACGAGGTAATCCGGCAGTTGATAGCTGTCAACCTCACCCTTGAAGGGTTCGAGGTGCTGACGGCGGTCGACGGGCAGGATTGCCTGGACAAAGTATCCGAAATCAACCCAGATGTCATCACGCTGGACGTGATGATGCCTCGGCTGGACGGCTGGGAAACGACGGTGCGACTTCGCCAGACCCCGGCGACGAAGCACATCAAGGTGGTGCTGATCACCGCGCGTGCCCAAGAGGACGACCGTAGCCACGGCAACCAGGTCGGCGCGCACGCTTACCTCACCAAGCCGTTCGATCCGGGCGAGATGATCCGGGTGGTGCGCGAACTGGCCGGAGTTCACGCCTGACCGTGCTCACCGCGGACCTGCGCCAGGCGATCGGGCGCGCGGCGGGCACCGCTGTGGACCCAGGACTACGTTCGACCATAACGACGGGCCGGTACACCTCCACGGCACCCTTCCAGCTGCCAGGCACCGGCGCAGAACTGGCCGCCAAGCTCTCGGAAGAGCCCTGGATAGCCTCGGCGGAACTAACCGGTCCCGGTTACCTGACGATCCAGGTGACCCGCCAGGCCCTAGAGTCCGTCCCGGCCCGTATCGTCGCCGCAGGCGCCGACTGCGTCCGAAGCCAGGCCCTAACCGGCACGGTCGCAACCCCGCCCGACCCGCTCACCCTAGACACCTGGCCCCACGCCAGAGACTCCCTAGCAACTCACCTAACCACCCGCCTAGCCACCGCCGCCGGCGCGGCCCTGCCTCCGGCCCCGCCCGCTGCGGCCCGGCCCATCCAGCCAAGCCGGTCGATGTCACATCGACCGCCCTCTATGCCGGTTGATGTCACATCGACCGGCATAGAGAGCGCGGGGGCGGGGGGCGTGATGGGGGAGGCTGTTGGGTGGGCGGGGGAGGATGCGGTGCTGTTCGCGCTGGCGCGGGTGCCGCCGGATCGGACGCCACGTATCGACGCGGCGAAAATCGCTGGCCATCTGCTGGATAACCCCGCCTATGCTGTTCGGTACGCACATTCCCGGGCGGCGTCGGTACCGAGGTGGGCGGCCGCGATCCGGCCGGGCCTGGTGGCTGGGCTGGACCGGGAGGAACTCGCGCTGGCGTACCAGCTCTCCTGGCTGCCAGAACGCGTCGCCATCGCCGCCCGGCGCGGCAGGCCCGACGAGTTCGCCAGGTACCTGGAAGAGCTCGCCTACGGCATCATCCTGCGCATAGGCC
>JBEKHI010000220.1:0-13675 GCA_050012355.1 Streptosporangiaceae bacterium
GGGGGCGGCGCCCCCCCCACGGCCATGTGAATGGGATACATGATGCGACCCAGCCGACCAGAGTCGGTCGTGCGTGACGGGCAGACCGTGGCCGTCGTCTACAGCAAGCTCCTGCACGCCATCCTCGACGGGGACATGGCCCCCGGGCGGGTCACCTCCCAGCTCGAGCTGGCGAACGACCTCGACGTCAGCCGGACACCGCTGCGCGAGGCGCTTCGGATGCTGGAGCGTGAAGGGCTCGTGGTGCTGGATCCCAACCGGAGGGTACGGATCGCGCCGCTGTCTCTCGGCGACGCCGAGGATCTGTACGTTACGCGGGTGGCGCTGGAAACGGTCGCCATCAAGATCACCGTTCCGCAGCTCAAAGACGAGGACATCGCGGAGCTGGAAGGTCTCATGGCCCAGATGGATCATCTGGTCTCGGTCGGCTCCTCTCGGTACGACCACGCGCATGCCTCCTTTCACGGGGCGCTGTGCCGTCATGCGGGCGACCGCGTCGACGAGCTGATGGGACAGCTCGCTTCGCACACCCAGCGCTACCGGGTCAGCTACGCCAGGACCTGGCGGGAGGAATGGCCGACGTGGCGCGCGGGGCACCGCGCGATCCTCGACGCCGCGCGGGCCGCCGACCCCGGTCAGGCCGCCGACGAGCTAGCCGCGCACTACGTGCACACGGCCCGTCTCGTGGTGACCGCGATCGAACCGGACTACCCGCTGGACCGGCTGCGACAGACAGTGGCGATGACCGCGCCCGGCGGTCTCCGCGCCTTCGCCTAGTCGAGCCCCGCCGGCTGGGCGGTGGCGCCGACCGCGCTGGTCGAGTCCCGCACCACGAGTTCGGGTTCGAGCACGACGTTGCGGTGCTGATGGACGGCTCCGTCGTCAGCAGCCTCTTCGAGCAGAAGTCCGGTCGCGATCCTGCCCATCTCCGCGGATGGCTGCCGCACTGAGCTCAGCGGGACGGCCGCAGCGGCGGCGAATTCGATGTCGTCGTAGCCGATGATCGCCATCTCCCCCGGCACCGACACCCCGGCCGCGTACAACGCCTGTAGCACGCCGAGCGCCAGCAGGTCGTTCGCGCAGAACACCGCGGTCGGGCGCCGGGACAGGTTCAGCAGCCGGTGTCCCGCGTCCCGGCCGGCGGCCACATCCATCCGGGCAACCTCGATGTGGCTGAGCGCGTCCTCCGGAAGACCGCGCGCGATTAGCTCGGTGAGCGCTCCCGCCCGCCGGTCCCGGCACTGCGCCAGGCTCATCGGTCCGCTGACATAGCCGATCAGCGTGTGCCCGGCCTCTGCTAGATGCCCAGCGGCGAGGCGCCCGCCCGCCACGTCGTCGACCGACACCGAGCAGCCGCCAGGACCGGGGGCCACCCGGTCGACCAGCACGAACGGGATCTTCTGCCGACGCAGCACCTCCAGACCAGGACCGGTCCCGGCCGGGGTGAGCAGCACCCCGCGCACTCGCTGCTCGGCGAACAGCGACAGGTAATCTGCCTCCTGCACGGGATCGTTCGCGCTGTCGCACAGCAGGACCCGCAGTCCCGCGTCACGCGCGGCCCGTTCCGCGCCCGACGCCACCTGCACGAAGAAGGGGTTCGCCATGTCGAGCACGAGCATGGCGAGGAAGCGGCTCTGCCCTGCCCGCAGGTGACGGGCAGCCTCGCTGCGCACGTACCCAAGCTGCTCGATCACAGCCAGCACCCGGTCCCGGGTCTGCGGCGCTACCAGGTCCGGCCGGTTGATCACGTTCGACACGGTGCCCACCGAGACGTCGGCATGCCGAGCGACATCCTTTATGCCGACGATCCTCGCCACGGCGACATCGTACACTACGAATCGTTTCATTATTAGCACCCATATGCGCCGTTACAAGCTTAATAAGCATTGAAACGATGTACTCGGCTACTCAGGGTAATGTCGGTTTTTGAGCGCCGGCAGTGGGCTCCGGCCAGCACGGGCCGGTACTTATCCCGGGTTCATGCACCTTGCCCGCCTGGCATACCCGGACATTGCGGACGGGAAAGGTGCGCCAACCCGGGAGAAGTTAGCTGGCCGCCAGCGGGCACCGGCGGCGGGACCTGCTGCGAGCAGGCCTGGGGCTGGACGGTGATCGGCGGAATCGGCCGCGTCGTTATGGCACAATGCGTTCGGTTCTCTCCGGCGACTCAGCAGACCCATCGGGCACCAAAGTGGGTATGAGCCTCGGGATGGCGATTAACCAGAAGGAAGGGACCGGGCGGTGAGCGTGCGATGCGTGGTCGTGGGCGGCAGCCTGGTTGGCCTGTCCACGGCGATCGCGCTGTCCGAGCTGGGGATGGAGGTGACCGTCCTCGAGCGCAGCCCCGCTCCTGCCGTTGAGGGCGGCGGCGGCCTGGGCGTGGACACCGCGCTGCTGCGCCAGGTCACCGGCATCCGCGAGGAGCCTCCGGTGCTGCATGGCAGCGATCGTGACACCACCGCCTGGCACCTGCTGCAGGGGTGGCTGGAGGCGCACGCGGTGCGCCGACCAGGCATAACGGTGCATCGCGGGACACAAGTGACCAGTGTTGACCCGGAATCCGCGACTGTCGTCACTGCCGGTGGCGATGAGTACCGCGCGGACCTGGTGATCGGGGCTGACGGCGCGCGGAGCACGGTGCGCGCCGCCGTTGAACCGGGCTTCCCTGACGCCCGCTACGCGGGGGTGCTGTTGTGGCGCACCCTGGTCGATGAGCGAGCCATGCCCGACAGCGGACCGCGGCTGGACGCCCGTGAGCCATCCCGGGAGGTTTACGCGGGTCCCTACCGGCTGGTTACGTATCTCGTTCCCGGCGCGGCGGGCGAGACAAGCGTCGGGCACCGGCGCCTGAACATGGTCTGGTACGACCCCGAGCAGGGCGATCTGCTCCGGGACCGGGGCTTGCTGGACGGCGAGACGGTCCACGGCAGCCTGGCCCCGGGCGCGCTACCGGACGCGGTCCGGGAGCGTCTCGCCCGCTTCGCGGCCGCGAACTGGCCGAGCCCGTGGCGCGAGGCGCTGGCTATGGCGCTGGATGATGGGACCGTGTTCGGCACTCCGATCGTGCACTATGAGCCGAAGAGGCTGGCCCGCGGCCGGGCGGCACTGGCGGGCGACGCCGCGCACGCCGCCAGCCCGATGGTCGGCGGCGGCTTCTGGCAAGGACTGTACGACGTGCGCGCGCTCACCCGGATCCTGGCCGAGCTCACCGATGTGACGGCGGCGCTGCGACGCTATGCGGACCAGCGGCTCGGCCCGGCCGCCCAGCACGTGGCGGTCAGCGAGCGAGCGACCGCCGAATACCTAGCCCACGCCGGTGCCCGGCCGGCCCAGTGATAAGGGGACAACTGGATGAATCTTGAAGAGACCCTGGCGAAGGTCGCGGAGCTCAGCAGCGAAGAGCTGCACATCGTGCGCAAGCGGGCCGAGGAAAAGACGGCCGCCCGCGATCATGGCCGCGACTTTGATGAGATGAAGCGCGCGGCGGACCGGCTGGATCATTACGCACATCAGCTGCGCCGGTTGCATGACGAGGAGCTCGGCGAGCACTGGCGGCACGAGAGCGCGAGCGACCGGCAGTAGCTTCCCTTGCGGGAGCCTGGCCGCGGAGTCGCCGGCAGGCAGTGCGCTCCGCGGCCGGGCATGCGGAGCTAACTCCGGCGGTCGTGCTCGTGCTCGTACAACTCCCCCGCCGCCCACTCGACCATGACCGCGGTGAGACAGGCAGCGGCGGCGAGCACCAGCGCTACTCGTGCTTCCTTTCCCATAACGTCCCCTTTCGCTGGCGTGGTCCCGGAGCGAACCCGCCACGGTTCCCAGGCTGACTCCTGGCTTAGTGAGCTGGCATCGCGCAGTTCAGGTGATCTGCGGGTCACCCGAACCTTGCGATGCGGCGATCGGTTTAGGGTGGGCTTGACCCGGTTCTGCCAGTGAATGGAGGCGCATGATCTACCGCGGCATCGTCGATCAGTCCGAGATCGATCTCCTCGTATCGCGCCATGCCAAGCGGGAAGTCAGCGCACGATGGGTGGCTGGCCTCCTGGAGCGCGGTGAGTCCCGGCCGGAATGGTGCCGCATGGCGCTGTCCGACGACGGCGAACTGCTCGCCGCGCACGCGATGGACTCCTGGTCCATCGACCGGGACCCGGGCGAGACGCCGACGTTCGTGCACCTGCTCGGGCACGTGGACGAGGCAGCCGCGGTCGCGTTGCTCGATCACGACCTGCGCGCGTTCGACGAGGACGACCTCGTCGAGGTGTTCGCGGCCGTGACCGACGGGTCGGTCGACCATTCGATGATCATTGGCCGCGCCGAGCACGGCCGTCGCGAGGAGGCGGCGATCCGGCTCGGCCAGGCACGGCGCCGCAAGCATGAGGATGACTGGTTCGTGGTCGGAGTGGATGGCGCCGGAGTGCCGGTCGGCTACGTCCAGTCCGCACTCGACGTTGACGACGGAGGTTTCCTCGCCGAGATCGGCGTCGTCGAGTCACAACGTGGCCATCGGTACGTGGACGAGCTTCTCGCGTATGGCACCGGTGTGCTGGCCGACCGCGGCGAGACCCAGATCAGGTCGCACACGGACGCGGCGAACCACGCGATGCGGGCCGCCTTCGCGCGCGGCGGCTACGCGGAGACCGGATCACGGCGCGACTTCCGGCGGGTCCCGCGCTGAACAGCGAGCCGGGCGACGAACTCGGGGAACCCGTCCGCGGCTGGCTGTCCCGCGACGCGCTGCCCGGCCAGCGCATCCAGCACGCGAGCGCCCTGGACGGCGGCTATCGCAACGCCAACATCCTGCTGGTCACCGGCACGGAGATCGCTACGTGCTCCGCCGCTACCTGCAGCGCAATACCTGCGCCGTCGAGACCGCCCTGGCCGGTCGCCTCGCCGGCCTCGTACCGGTCGCGGAGGTTGTCGCCGCCGACCCCGATGGAAGCGCCGCGGGCGAGCCGGTCATGCTCTCCCGGTTCGTGCCAGGCGACCTGGTCAGTACAGTCCTCGGCTCACCCGGGGCCGACGGACTTGGCCGGGCGACCGGTGCCGTCCTGGCCGCGATCGGCACGATCACCTTCCCTCGCGCCGGGTTCTTCAGTGGGCCGGATTTGATCCCCCGCAGCGCCGAGGGCCCGTCCGACCTGATGTCCTTCGTCGACCGATGCCTGCGGACCGGCAATGCCGACCGCGTCTTCACCCCGGCCGAGCAGGAAGCGTTGCGACAGCACGCGTCCCAGGCCGGTGCCCTGCTCGGCGCCGTTGATGGTTCCCGTCAGCTGGTGCACTCCGACTTCAACCCGAAGAACCTGCTCGCTACCAGCCAGCACGGGACCTGGAGCATCACCGCCGTGCTGGACTGGGAATTCGCGTTCAGCGGGTCCCCGCTGTGCGACATCGGCAACATGCTGCGCTTCCGCGGTGAACTCCCCGAGGCTTTCGCCGACGGGTTCATCACCGGGTACCGCGACGCTGGTGGTGTGCTACCCGGCAACTGGCGTGAACTCAGCCAGGCCCTGGACCTGTTCGCCCTCGCTGACTTTCTCACCCGGCCGCCGAGCAACCCGTTCTTCGGCAAGGCGGTAGACATCCTCCGTAAGCGGCTCAGTTCCTAACCGGTTACGCTGGCTACCAGGTGGCCGATGTCCGTGAGGCTCCGGACCGTCCGGGCCGCGAGCTAGTCTTCATCGCCCGCCGCTGACCTCGTAACGGCCGTCTCGGCCAGCAGGTCGTCGATCGCGTCCGCGCGGGCCTTCATCTGCCCGGCGGACGCGGTGAAGCCGCCGACTCGCGTCCGGCGCCGCTGCCTGGCTGTCGGCCCGTAACCGGTCAGCATGTGACGCAAAGCCGAATGGCACCACCACCTGGTAGCCGCGGTCGACAGCGGATTGATGGCTGCTCTTACGCGACGCCCGGCCTGATTCATCCTGCCTCCCGTTTGAGCGCACCCATCCGCACCCCATCATCCGCCGATTGCCACGAAGATGCGAACCTCGTCCGTCCTGTGGCCGGCCGGCCGGGCGGGCGGGCGGGCGGGCGGCAATTTGCCCGATATGCCCGAGCCTGCGGGGCCACCCGACGGCCCGGACTGGCCTGCCGGCAAGATAGTGGTAACTAGCCGTCGGCCGGCGACGGCTAGTTACCACTGTCTTGTCTCGTTGCCGGGTGCGATGCTGGAGGCTTGGCTGGCCGATAGCGGCCTACGGCGACACATCGTGAGCAGTCAGAGGTTAAACGGCGTGCGGAGCATCCGCTATCTCTGGGAGGCGGCTCTCACCGTTCCAAAATCACCAGACCATGTGACGCTGGCTCACAAAATCGCGCGCGAAGCTGGCAGCTACTCGACGCGAGGAGGCAGTGATCACGATGGCCGTCCGGGACCAACCCTGTGCTGACTGCCTCGACCATGCACTGGCCGACGAGCGCGGCCGGCCGCGCGTTCCGCGCCGGGCCGCGTTCTGCCTGCTGGCCGGTGTCTTGACAGTCATCATGCTCGGCACCACCCTGCCGACCCCGCTGTACGTCATCTATCAGGCCCGATGGCATTTCTCCGCAGTCATCGTGACGGTGACCTTCGCCGTCTACGCCGCTGGCGTCCTAACTGCCCTGCTTCTGGCGGGGCGGTCCTCTGACCAGGCCGGACGCAAACCGGTGATCGCC
Organism: Streptosporangiaceae bacterium; assembly: GCA_050012355.1. GTDB lineage: Bacteria > Actinomycetota > Actinomycetes > Streptosporangiales > Streptosporangiaceae > JBEKHI01. Next base: position 6,652 of record JBEKHI010000220.1, read on the forward strand.
ACCGCCCTAGGCTGCAGCGCGCTGAGCACCGTCGTGATCATCCTCGCCCCCGACGTGGGGGTGCTGATCATAGGCCGGATCCTGTCCGGGCTCTCGGCGGGGCTGATGACCGGCACGGCGACCGCCACCCTCACCGATCTGGTCCCGGCCGCGGCCAGCCGACGGGCATCGCTGGTAGCGACGGCCGCGAACATGGGCGGTCTCGGCCTCGGCCCGCTCATCGCCGGGCTCTTCGCCCAGTACGCGCCCGATCCCACGGTCTTGGTGTTCGAGGTGTACCTAGCCTTGCTGGTGGCCGCGGGCCTGTGCCTGCTCCTGGTCCCCGAAACAGTGAGTCCACGCCACCGGCCCGCCCTGCGCTTCACCGGCTTGGACATCCCCGAGCCGGGCCGGGACGAGTTCGTCGCGGCGGGGATGGCTGGATTCGCCGCGTTCTCTCTGCTCGGGCTGTTCACCGCGCTGGCGCCCACCTTTGCCGGGGATGTACTGCACGAGAGCAATCACGCCATTCAGGGCGGCGTCGTGTTCCTCATGCTGGCAGTAGGTGCCATGACCCAGGTCGTGCTGTTCCTGGCAGCGCTGGCCCTGATCGTCGCTGCCCTCTCCTCTGCGGGGATGGGGCTGTTCCTGGCGGGGACTTGTGGGAGGGGTTGCCGTGGGCGCCGTCTTCCTGGGCAGCCTGGCCACGGCCAATCGGCTGGCCCCGCCCGGGCTGCGCGCCCAGGCCATCTCCACCTTCTTCGTGTTCTGCTACGCCGGCCTGACCATCCCGGTCATCGGCGTGGGAGTGATCTCGGAGTTCATCGGGGACTTCTGGTCGGTGCTGGCCTTGTCTATCCTGCTCGCTGGCCTGTCCGTGGTCTCACTGTCTCGTATCCGGCACGCCCGGTAGCCTGGCCGCTGACCGGTAGCGTTAGCGTCCATGACGACATCGCAGGCGCGCAAGCTCGGACTGCGCGCTGACCTTCGGGTCGCGCTGGATGAGCGGCCCGCCGGATGGACGCTCCAGGAGCCGCGAGACGAACTCGTGGAAGAGGCCGACGTCATCATCGCGTTCTTCACCCAGGCGAGTGACCTGCCCGCGAGGCTGCCTTCGCTGTCCAGGCGCGTGTATCCCTCGGGCGCGATCTGGGCTGCCTGGCCACGGCGCGCGGCTGGCCATAACAGCGACATCACCGACAACATCGTGCGGGAGCACGCGCTGCCGCTCGGGCTGGTCGACGTCAAGGTCGCGGCCATCGACGACGATTGGTCGGGGCTCCGGCTGGTCTGGCGCCGGGAGCTGCGAAAATGAGCGTGCGCCGGTGACGCGGCTATTCAAGAAGGTCATGTCGACCGATGTCGAGTGGCGTTTAACGACCCCAGCGATGGGTCATCGATGGGCCTATTCCGCTATCGATGACCCATCGCTGGCCCGGTGCCGCCTCACTCTTCATCGCCGGACTCGCCGTCGCGACGACGACGACGAGCAGGGCCGGGCCCGCCTGGCGGATCGGCCGCCTGGCGATCTGCCAGCTCACCATGGCGGCAGCCAGCCGCCGTTCGTAGTCGGTCGCCTTTGTCGGCCAGCCTGGCCAGCAGCGGCAGCCCGCGGAGCGGGATGAGCGCCACCCCGGCCAGCGCGAGCGCCGGGGCGACGGCGACCACGGGATCGATCCCGAGCGATCCCGTGGCCGGATGCGCGACGGCCGAGAAGCCGCGCAGCTCCCATACCGCGACAACGGCGAGCGCCACCACGGCCAGATCTCCGCCCGCCCAGGCGATCCCCGCGAGCCAGGCCTGGCGGCCTTGGCGGTGCCTGGCCTCATCGGGGGTCAGGACGGACAGCGCCGGCCAGGCCATCACGGCGGTGGCGACGGAGGAACTCTGGACATTGCTCCCCGAGACGGGCAGCAGGTCCAGCGCCCAGTACGGCGACGCCGGGTCGTCGGGCCGGTACAGACCGGTGACCCGCAACGACATCGGTGCCCCGCTAGGCTGCGGGTTGCCCGTGAGCACCGAACCTAGTGTCAGGTGCAGCCGACTGGCCACGGTGGCTGGCAGTGCCACCGGCACCGGACCGCCGCCGTGCGGCAGACCTGGCCATTGCCAGGCGGTCAGCGTCGCCTGTGCGCTGAAGCCTTCCAGCGACGCGATCTGGACCTGCGTGGTGGATAGGGTGGCGGTCTCGTTGCCGGTCTCGTTGCGGGATGTGGCGGAGGCGGATGTGCTGATCGACGGGAGCTGGATCGGCTCCGCCCACAACGCGCTCTCCAGCTGGAAACCGGCCCCCGGCCAAGCCTTGCGCAGCGTCGCGCGGATTAGCTGCGAGTCGGCGGCGGCGCGGCCGGCACTGGCCGGGCCGCTGAGTCCGATCACCCGGCTCTGCGGGTCGGCGAGGAAGCTCTCCGCCCCGGACGGGATCACCGCCGCGGCGAAGGTCCACAGAACGGCCGCGAGCCCGGTGGCGAGCAGGACCGTGACCGCGACGCAGGCCAGCAGCAACCATGAGGATCTGGCCCGGCGCGCCAGGAAAGACACCCCAAGCCCACACCCAGATCGCATCTATCCGCCCTCGACGCTGACGACGGACCCATCCTCCAGCGAGACGACCTTGTCGGCCAGGTCGATCAGCGCCTCATCGTGGGTGGCGACCAGCGCGGTGATTCCCTCGGAACGCACCACGCTGAGCAGCAGCTCCATGATCTGCCGGCCAGTCTCCAGGTCGAGCTGACTGGTCGGCTCGTCCGCGATCAGCAGGCCCGGCCGGCCGGCCGGCGCGCGGGCGATGGCCACTCGCTGCTGCTGGCCGCCGGAAAGCTCATCCGGGCGGTGCGCGGCATGGCTGGCTACCCCGGTTAGCGCCAGCATGGCCGCGACCCGCTCCCGGCGCTCGCTGGGCGCCAACCCCGCGATCCGCAGCGGAATGCCGACGTTCTCCGCCGCCGACAGCATCGGCACCAGCCCGAAGGACTGGAATGAAAGCGATCCGGTCCCGCCGCAGCGCTAGCCGCTCCCGCTCGCTCATCCGGTTCACCTCGCGGCCGTCCACCCAGACCCGGCCGGCCGTCGGGTCGTCCAGGCCACCGATGATGTTCAGCAGCGTGGTCTTGCCAGATCCGGATCGCCCGCGCAAGGCAACCAGCTGACCGCGGTCCACCGTGAACGAGACCCCGCGCAGCGCATGGACGGCCGTATGCCCGCTGCCAAAGGTCCGACGGATACCATCTGCCGCCAGCATGACCTGGGGCGGTTGACCGACGTTATCTTCGCCGTGCGCCGAGTGTTCCTGGACGGAGTTCATTCCGATCCTTTACGGAGGTGGCTACTCGCCGGTCAGTATGCAGCCGGGGTGGAACTATGCTCACGCGCTACATAGAGACAATGCAAGGGCAACCGTCAGATCGTTACCTAGTGGCAAGCTAGAGTGCGGCTGAGACGCGTCACGACCAGGTAAGACGGTGGCGCCGGTAGGCTGCTGCGTGATACGCCCGCTCCGCGCAGGTGATGGGGGTGATAGCCACGTGCCCGTCCGAGGGGTTGTAGTGGTAGCCCACGGTGGCAAGGAAGTGAGCACCGAGCCGGTTACCGCGGTTCAGCCGGCTGTGCTGCGGATGATCCCGGTCGCGCGGGCCATCCGTAACGAGCTGCGCGGAAGCGGAGCTGTGGTCGTGCGCCCGCTGTTCCGGCTCCGAGGCTGGAACGGGGCTGAGGCCTCTCCCGTGAATGATCTCGGCAACGTGCTGGATGAGATCCGCGGCCGTTTCGGTGATGTGCCCGTCGTGCTGGTCGGCCACTCGATGGGCGCACGGGCCGCGCTACGCGCGGCCGGGCATCCCGCGGTAACCGCGGTCGCGGGCCTGGCGCCCTGGCTGCCGTCAGGGGAACCGGTTAACCAGCTGGCCGGGCGGCGGATCCTGCTCGCCCACGGCAGCGCCGACCACCTCACGAACCCCGGGCAGACCTGGGATTACGCGGACCGTGCTAGTTCCGTGGGCCAGGTGGCGGCGCTCGAGGTGCTCGACGGTGATCATCCGATGCTTCGCCGGGCGCGCCTGTGGCACAATATCGCGGCCGAATTCGCTCGGGTGGCTCTGGGTCTGCCCGGCGGTGAGGGAAAGGTGGCGAGGACCATCGACAAGGCATCCGCGAAACCGGGCCGGGAGGTGCTGTGATGGCAGCCAGTGGCCGCGGAAACGCTCGCGAGGCGCTGGCGCTGGCCGCGCTGCTCGCCGCCGCTGGGGCTACCCACCTGGCCAAACCGGAGCCGTATGACGGGATCGTGCCCCGGTCGCTGCCCGGCGCCCCGCGCAGGTGGACGTATGCGAGCGGCGTGACTGAGCTGGCCGTTGCCGCCGCGGTGGCTTGCCCGCGTACCCGGCGGGCCGGCGGCCTCGCCGCCGCCGCGCTGTTCGCCGCTGTTTTCCCGGCCAACGTGCAGATGGCCGCTGACTGGCGGCACCGCTCCCCCGCGCAGCGAGCCGTCGCTTACGGGCGATTGCCACTGCAGGCCCCGCTGATCTGGTGGGCGCTACGGGTCAACCGCGGTTCGCCCGACGCTGGGCGCGGACCCGGGCGCTAAGCCGGGTCAGGCCGTAGAGGGCGTCGATACTGGGCGTGGCCACGCCGGTCCGGGCACCGATCTCACGGACCGCCCCGACCAGCGCGTCCAGTTCCAGTTCGCGTCCGGCCTCGGCGTCCTGCAGCATCGAGGAACGGAAGGCGCCCAGCTTGCGGGTGATCAGGTTCCGGTCGGCGGGCAACTGATCGATCGGGCAGCCAATCCGCGCTCCGATCTCACGCGCTTCCAGCATGGCCGACTCGCAGAACACGCGGACAAGCTCATCATCGAGGATCTGGTCACCGGTGGCCCCGGTCAGCGCGGAGACCGGGTTGACGGTCAGGTTGCCCCACAGCTTGTACCAGACGTCTTGCCGGATGCGCTGGGACACGGTGATGGCCAGCCCGGCCGTGCCGAGCGTGGCGGCGAGGTCGCGCAGTCGCGGCGTGTCAGTGCCGGAGGGCTCGCCGATGATGAGGCCGTTCCCGCTGTGGTGCCTGATTACGCCGGGCTCGGGCGAGCCGGCGCTCATGTGCACGACAGCTCCGATCACCCGGCTAACCGCGATAGCGTCGGCGATCCGGCCACCGGGGTCGACGCTGTCCAGGTGCAGCCCGGCGCACGGTCCGCCCGTCTGGTCGCCGAGGAAGAACCACCAGGGCACGCCGTTCATCGCTGGCAGCACGATCGTGTCCGGTCCTAGCAGCGGTCCGATGCTGGCCGCGGCGGCCGGAGCCGACTGCGCCTTGACCGCCAGCACGACGACATCGTGCGGGCCGAGTTCAGCGGCGTCGCCGGAAACGGTGACCGGTGCGGTAATGGTTCCATCGGCGGACTCGACCCGCAGGCCACGCGCGCGCAGCGCGGCCAGGGTCGCGCCGCGCGCCAGCACCGACGTCGGCGTCCCAGCGGCAGCCAGCCCGGACGCTATGAACCCGCCGATCGCTCCGGCACCCACGACACAACAGCGCATGCGCGCTACCTTAAACCGGCGCCCGGCCTCCCGGAACCAGCACGGGTTCCCGCACTACCCGCACCCTAGGAGGGTCCGCGCTCTCATCGGCCGACGGCGGGCGGGACTCAAGACGGGGCGCGGAGCGGGCGAGCCAGCCGAGCGCGAGGATGGTGACGAGCACGGCGATGCCGACGGCGACTCCGCCCGCTACGCCCATCTTGGACGTTTCGCCGAGCAGCCCGGTGCCGACGGCCACGCTGGCCAACGGCGTGATCGCGGCAATGATCGGCAGGGTGATCATGGGCTGGCCAGCCTGGTAAGCCGTCTGCGTCAGCAGCACGTTACCGACCCCGCACACGACCAGTGCGTACACGGTCCACGAGGTGGCGAGTGCTGCCGGGTCGTGACTCACCGCGTGGGCGAACGCCATGGTCACCACCGCCGAGCAGGAATCCGCGAGTCCCGCCGCGACCGCGAGCAGCACGCCGCGGCGGCGTCCCGCGGCCCGCAGGCCGACGGCGACGGCCGCCAGTGCGGCGCCGCCGGTAACGGCAGCGCCCAGGCCCACTCTGATCGCGCCGGGCTGCCCGGCCCCATGACCGTAACCAGGCGAGGTGAGCGCTAGGAACGCCACGATGGCTACGACGACAGTGAGCGCGGCGGCCCAGGTGGCCCGGCTGAGCGGACGACCCGACCAGACGCGCACGATGACCACCGCGACGACAAGCTCAGCGGACACCATCATCTGCACCGCCGCCAGCGGTCCGGACCTGAGCGCGACCGCGTGCGCCGCGAACCCCGCGATCTGTACCGCGATTCCCGCCAGCCATACCGGCTGGCACGCCAGCAAGAACAGCAGCCGGGGCCGTCCGGCCGACGACCGCGGTGCCTTGGCCGCCTGCCGCTGCTGCACCGCCGCCCCGGTCCCGTAGCACACGGCGGCCGCCAGCGCGGTCGCGATCATCACCATCACAAGCACCACGCTAAGAGCGGCACATGGTGTCAGACCATCCGGCAGATCCCCCATTCTGTCCTCCGGAAAGTCCCCCATCCGATGGTGGAGTTAACCCCACCACGGGTGCATCCGGGCCGCGCAGGAACCGGGTTACGTCGGCGGCGTCGGTGTCCAGGGCCGCCTGGATATCGGTGTTCAGCGGGGCGAACGGCGCGAGCTCGACCTCGCCGTTCGTGATGGTCCAGGTCGCCACCGCCCGGCCGCCAGCCAGCGCGAACGGCCGGAACAGCCCGTTGACGGTGACGATCCGCTTGTGCGGGCCGACGATGGGATCACGGGAAGCCCAGCCGAGCAGCAGCGGGTCGAATGCGCCAAGCAGCAGTGGCGGCGGCAGCGCCGGGGCCGGGTCCCGCCGGTTTCCCGGTAGCTCGGCCAACCCGTCGGCTCGCTGCGTCGCGCCGCACCCGGCCAGGCCGAGCCGGGCGTCCCGTAGCCCGATGCCCGCCCACCGGGCCAGGTCGCGGTCGTCCGCCGGGGCATGCCCGGCCAGGTAACGCCGGGCCAGTTCGGCTAG
>JBEKHI010000221.1:0-13651 GCA_050012355.1 Streptosporangiaceae bacterium
ACGGCGCAGCCGGGCGCGGTCGCGCAGGTGCTGCTCGGCGGCGGGACTGCTGGTCACCTGGGCATCTTATCCAGTCGGGAACCGGTGCAGCGTGACCGCAGGTAGCGCGGACAGGGCTCTAACCACGACCGTCGACCCCGGCCAGGCGGTCGCCGTGGGCCATCAGGGGTAAGGGGAAATGGCTCCTTTGCCCGGAAGGAATCAGGCCCCGGAAGCAGATCACCGCCACGATTGCCGCGACCAGCACCGGTTCGCGCAATGATGCGATCGGTGGGGCGGGTGGGGCTCGAACCCACGACCGACGGATTATGAGTCCGCTGCTCTGACCGACTGAGCTACCGCCCCAGACCGGTAGCAACCTTACCGTAAAGAGGGTGACTCGAAGCTCCCCTGCCACGTGGCGAGCATCGACGTTACGTGCCGGGCGAGATCGTCGGGTGGCAGCGGCTCGCCGGATTCGAGGATGACGTAGATGACCGGTCCGGTGAGTTGCGCGACGGCGAGTCGCTGCGGCGGCATGGCCGGAGCGGCGGGGCGGATCCGGTCGAGGACACTAGCGGTAGATCGGTAGATCAGGTCGGCGTCCCGTACGAGGTCGCGCACCGCCTGGTCGTGCTGCGCCTCACCGAGTAGGGCTCGATAGGCCAGTCCCGCGGGCGAGACGGTGAGGAACGTCGTCAAGGCGCTGAGGTAGCCCAGGAGATCATGGGCCGGATCTTCGCTCGGCGGGCTCGCGAGTTCGGACCGGGCGTCGGCGATGCTCGCCTCCAGCAAGATCTCCGCCTTGTTCGACCACCACCGGTAGACGGTCTGCCTTCCCACCCCGGCCCGCGCGGCGATGCCCTTCATGGTCATGGCCGCGTACCCGACCTCCACCAGAAGGTCATCGACCGCGTGCAGCACGGCGCGGCGGGCGGGTTCGCTGCGCGGCCTTCCCGGCATCGGGCTCCCTGTCACGTCAGCAGGCACCCGGCCAATATAGAGCCAACATAACGAGACACTGTGCCCCGTAACATGCTACGCTCAAATATCGAGACACAATGTATCGATACTGGAGGCCTGTGTTATGCGAGACATCCACCAAGTCGCGGTCCTGGAACGGCGCGACCTCACCGCACGCATGGTGCGGCTCACGCTGGCGGGACCTTCACTGGCGGGCCTTGCGCCGCGACCGGCGCAGGACGTGGAGATGCTGCTACCCGGTGATCAGAGCACCGTCAAGCGCCACTACACGATCCGTCATGCACGACCAGGTGCCGGCGAGTGGGACGTCGACGTACTCATTCACGGCGCCACTGGACCGGGAAGTCGTTGGGCCGCGCGGGAAACTGGAACTCCGCCCCGCGGCCCATCACCTATTCGTCGGGGACGAGGCGTCGCTGCCCGCCATCGCCGCGCTGAGCGAGGCGCTGCCACCCGCCGGAGAGTCCACCGCCATCCTGCAGGCGTACGTACTGACGGAGGCCCGCGCGGCCCGCGCCATCCGGGATCTGCTGCGAGCCCGCGGCCTCGACGCCGACCGGGTCTTCGCCAAGGGCTACTGGAACGCCCGTGCCTGAGCCCACTGCGGCGCAGGTTCGCCGAGGACTCAGCGGCTGCTCTTTCTCGCCCAAGCCATCAAAACGCATTCCGCCCGCGCGATGACGAAGCTGGGCGCCCGGATCGCGCCCAGCTAGTCGTCCTCGCCTATCAAGCGGGCCTGGCTGAACGGTCCTGACTCGCCCCCAGGCGTCGCGGGTCATCATCGCCATACCCCGATCAGCGTGCTCTTGCCCGCTCCGCTGGGTCCGGCGAACGCCCACCTGGCGCGACGAGCGGACAGACTAGATTGTGTTCATGACGTCAGAGCGGCCGAGCGGCGCAGTGCACCAGGACCGGACGCCGCTGGAGGTCCCTGAGGATCTGCTGATCGCTCCCGGCTTCGGCGCTCGACGGCTCTATCAGGCGTATCTGGCCGCCTGGATTCGCCATGTGGACGCCACTTTGACCGGCCCGCAGTACGCCGTGCTCGTCGCCATACACGCGTACCCGGAATCTGACCAGACGTCGCTGGCCGAGGTCGTGGCACTGGACACATCGACCATGGCGGATGTCTGCCGGCGCCTGGAGCGCCGCGGTCTCATCGCCCGTACTGAGTCCCCGCATGACGCCCGCCGGAAGCTGCTCAGCCTCAAGCCCGCTGGATCCGAAGTGCTATGCGAGATCCGTCGGCGTGCGCACCAGCTCGACCGGGCACTCGTCGACATCAGCTTTGAGCCGGCCCAAGGCCTCGCCGGCTGGCTGAACGACCTGGCGGCGCACTGGGAGCGCGTCGCCACTGGCGACTAAACGAGCGGGACTTCAGAATAACTCTTGCGTGTCCGGATAATACGTGTTCGGATAGATTCACGCAGGAGGGAGCGGCGTGTCTACCAGTCAGTCATTCCGAGCTGTCATCGTCGGCGGCGGCCTAGGCGGGCTGACCGCCGCGCTCGCCATGCGCCAGCGAGGAATCCAGGTCACCGCGCTCGAGTCCTCGCCCGATATGGGGGAGATCGGCGCTGGCATCCAGACCGCTCCGAACGCCAGCCGCGTCCTGTTCGGGCTCGGGCTGCACTCCGCGCTGCGGCGGATCCGCACCGAGCCGCAAGACCAGGTCCGGCGCCGCTGGTCCGACGGGCGCATCATCGCCCAGTTGCCGCTCGGCGACCGGCTGGTCCAGCAGTACGGTGCGCCGTACTGGCAGTACCACCGCGCTGACCTGCACCAGGTGCTGCTGAACGCGTGCCTGGACCCGGAAGGTGCCGGGCCGGTCATCCAGGTGAGGACGTCGGCCCGGGTGACCGGGATCGACAACTCAGATCGACCGGTGGCGGTCACCGCGGCTGGCGATCGCTTCGAGGGCGACGTCCTGGTGGGCGCGGACGGCATCCGTTCGGTGGTACGTGACGCACTCGGTTTCGACGACACCCTGGTCTTCTCGGGTGAGATGGCTTATCGCGCGCTGATCGACGGCGAGCTCATCGCCGCCGATCCGGCGACGCGCTTTCTTGCCGACCGGTTCCACTCGACGATCTGGTTCGGCCCCGGCCGTCACCTCGTTCACTACATGATCCGCGGCGGTCGCCAGTTCAACGTCGTGGCGATCGCCCCAGCCCGGCCGACGCTAGAACAGACCTGGACGGCACCGGCAACCGCCGAGCAACTCGTTGCCGAGTTCACCGGCTGGGACGACCGGGTCGCGGCCATGTTGTCCAAAGCAAAGGATGAGGACGTGTCCGTGTGGGCGATGTACCGGCGTCGCCGTGATCCCGTCTGGGTCGACGGCCGCGTCGCGCTCCTGGGTGACGCCTGCCACGCGATGCTCCCGTACCAGGCGCAAGGTGCGTCGCAGGCAATGGAGGACGCCGCGGTGCTGGCTGAGGAACTCGGCGACGTGACGACTGACGGCGTCGCCGGGGCGCTGCGCCGGTACGCCAACCGCCGGGCCACGCGGGCGGGCATGGTGCAGGACGCCGCCGCGGCGAACAAAGACTTCTACCATCTTCCGGACGGACCTGCGCAGGAGGAACGCGACAGCAGGCTGCGCGACTTCACCGGCGAGTCCGTTGTCTCCTATGACTGGCTCTGGCGGGGGCCCTCGCTGAACCAGTCGGACGCCGAGTCCATGAGTTACCCGTTTGGAGGCTGATAACGCCAGATGAAACCGGCACCATTCGCGTACCACCGGCCAGGGGACCTCGCCGACGCCCTAGATCGGCTGACCGAGCTGAACGCCCACGGCGAGGAGGTGAAGGTGCTCGCCGGCGGGCAGAGCCTGATCCCGATGATGAACTTCCGCCTGGCCCGCCCGTCGCACCTGGTCGATATCGGCCGCCTGCGCGAGCATGCGGGAATCCGCTTCGACGGGTCCGGCCTGCGCATCGGCGCGCTAACCACCCACCACGAGGTCGAACTAGCGCGGCTCCCCGAGGGCTTCGACATGCTGAACCGCGCGATGCGCTGGATCGGGCACCTGCCGATCCGTACCCGCGGAACGGTGGGCGGCAGCCTGGTGCACGGTGACGCCACCGCGGAATGGTGCCTGCTCGCGCTGATCCTCGATGCCCGCATCGTCGCGGTGAGCCCTACGGGACGGCGGGAGATCCTGGCGGAGGACATGTTCCACGGCTTCTACGAGACCGAGGCGGCGCCAGAGGAAATCGTGACCGAGATCATCCTGCCCGCACCGGCCCCTCATGCCGCGCTCACCGAGTTCGCCCAGCGCCGGGGTGACTTCGCCATCGTCGGCGTCGCCGTGCGCCTCGACGTCGACCCGTCCGGCGTGCTGCGCGGCGCCAGGGTCGCACTTGGCGGGGTGGATCCCGCTCCGGTACGCAGCGCCAGCGCGGAAGCGGTGCTCACCGGGGGCGTACCGGCAGGCGCGCTGTTCGCGGCGTGCGCCGAGGCGGCCGCCGCGGACATCTCGCCGCCGGACGACGTGCACGGCAGCAGCGAATACCGGCGGCGGCTGACCCGTGCTCTGGTCGAGGCGGCCTGCACTCAGGCATGGGGGAACGCATGACGGAACCGGAGTTCCACGCTCGTAGCGGGACGTGGGTGGGTGCGCCAGTGCGGCGGCGAGAGGATCCGAGGCTGCTGACCGGCCAGGGCCGGTTCGTCGACGACATCCACCTGCCCGGCATGCTCCACGCGCAGTTCGTCCGGGCGACCATCGCCCACGGCGCGATCACCAGAATCGACTTGTCCGCCACGCTGCGGGTCCCGGGCGTGGTCGCGGCGTTCACGGCCGCCGACCTAGCCGTCGGCGACATCGTCGCGGTGCTGGAGCGTCCGCCCGAGGAGTTCGCGCTGACCACGATGCCAGTCCTGGCCCGGGACCGGGTGCGGTTCACCGGGGAGCCGGTCGCCATCGTGATCGCGACGGATCCGTACGCCGCTGAGGACGGGGTTGACGCGGCGGAGGTGGAGTACAACGCCGAGACCGCCGTGACTGGCGTGTCCCAGGCACTCGCCGACGGAGCCCCGCTGGTCCACGCCGAAGCGCGAGCCAACACCTTCCTGGACGTCACGATGTTCGCCACCGATGGCATCGACGCGATCTTCGACGCAGCTGACTGCGTGGTCGAGGTACGGACACATAGCGGACGGCAGAACGCGCTGCCGTTGGAGACCCGCGGCGTGATCGCATCGTGGGACGCCCACGATGATCAGCTTCTGGTCCAGACCTGCAGCCAGATCCCGCACCAGGTGCGCACGGTCACCGCCGCCTGCCTCGGCGTCCCGGAACGCACGGTACGCGTCGTCGTACCGGACATGGGCGGCGGTTTCGGCATCAAGTGCGTCGTCGGGCGCGAGGAGATCGCGGTAAGCGCGGCGGCGCTGCGGCTGCGCCGGCCGGTCAAGTGGATCGAGGACCGCCGGGACGCGCTGACCGCGTCGTTCCTGGCCCGTGAGCAGGATTACACGGCGCGGGCCGCGTTCAGTTCCGAAGGGCTCATCCTGGCGCTGGATGTCGATGTGGTGTGCGACATGGGGGCGTACTCCTGCTATCCGTTCACCGCCGGGATCGAGCCGCTGATGGCGTCGGCCGAGATGCCTGGCGTCTACCGGGTGCCGGCGTACCGGGCACGCGGCCGGGCGATCGCCACGAATAAGGCACCGACCGCGCCCTACCGGGGAGTCAGCAGGCCGCAGTACGTCATGACGATGGAACGGCTCATGGAACGGGCCTCCCGTGAGCTCGGCCTCGACCCGGTGCAGATCCGGCGCCAGAACGTGATCACCAGCTTCCCCTACGCCGGGATCAACGGGGTGACGTATGACCCAGGGTCGTATCGCGAGTCGCTCGATCTGGCCGAGCGGATCCTCCTCGACGAGGGCTGGTACGACTACCGCAGCGACGCGGCCGCGGCCGGCCGCGCCGTCGGTATCGGATACTGCTGTTTCAACGAACGTACCGGTTACGGATCGGAATCTTTCGCAAAACGCCGCATGACAGTCGTGCCGGGATTCGACATCTCCGAGGTGCGGATGGACCTGACCGGGGCCGTTGTGGTGACGTCCGGCACCATCAACCATGGCCAGTCGCACGAGACGACGATGGCGCAGCTGGTCGCCGACCGGCTCGGGATCGACATCGCCGCGGTGAAGCTCCGCCAGGGTGACACCGAGCGGATCCCGTATGGCTGGGGCTCGTTCGCGAGCCGGTCGATCACGGTCGGCGGCTCCGCCGTGGCCATGGCGGCGACCAGGCTCGGCGGCAAACTGTGCGTGATCGGGGCGCACCTGCTGGGGACGGAGCCGGACAACACGCGGCTGGATGGCGCCGGCGGCGTCGCGGCGTGCGACGACCCGGCCCGCCGGGTCTCCTACGAACAGATCGCCGACGTCGCCTACCTGCGATCCCACCTGCTGCCGAAAGGCACCGACCCCACGCTCACCTCGACGGCCGTCTTCGACGGCGTAGGCGATGGCACGTTCTCCAACGCCAGTCACGCCGTGGTGGTCGAATGCCATCACGGCACTGGTGCGGTGCAGATCCTCCGGTACGTATGCGTGGAGGACTGCGGGGTTGTCATCAACCCCCAGGTCGTCGACGGCCAGTGCCGCGGTGGTATCGCCCAGGGCATCGCCGGCGCGCTCTTCGAGGAGATCACCTACGACGACCAGGGGCAGCCGACCGGCGGGAGCTTCATCGACTACAAAGTTCCCACCGCCTGCGAGATCCCGGACATCTCGGTCACCCACCTCCAGACGCCATCCGAACTGACCGAGAGCGGCGCCAAGGGGGCTGGCGAGGGCGGCACGATCGGCGCGCCCGCCGCGGTGCTCAACGCCATCAATGACGCCCTCCGCTCCACGGGCACCGAGCTCGATCGCACGCCCGTGCACCCCCAGGATGTACTGGCCGCTTTCCAGCGAAGCGAGGTCTCGTCATGATGGATCCGCACCTGATAACCCTGACCGTGAACGATGCCCGGCACGAGCTCGTCGTCGACGCCCGGTGGACCCTCGCGGATGTCCTCCGCCACGAACTGCACCTGACCGGAACCCACGTCGGTTGCGAGCACGGCGTCTGCGGTACGTGCACGGTCCTGGTCGACGGAGCTCCGGCCCGTTCCTGCCTGATGTTCGCGGTCCAGGCCGAGGGCAGCGACATCCGTACCGTGGAGTCCCTCGCGCCACCGGGTGAGCTGTCGGATCTGCAACGGGCATTCACCGACCACCATGGCTTGCAGTGCGGGTTCTGTACGCCGGGGTTCCTCATGCTTGCCGAGGGCTATCTGGCCGCCCGCACCGGCCCCGAGCCTGACCGCGACGAGATCAGGGAACTCGTCTCGTCCAATCTGTGCCGCTGTACCGGTTACCAGACCATCATCGACGCGATCGCGGCGACCGCGCACGAGAGAACGGAGGCCGCATCGTGATCCTCTCGCACGAGGTTGCCGTACCCGCCCCGCCGGACACCGTGTTCGGCCTGCTCAATGATGTCGAGGCGGTGGCGGGCTGCCTGCCCGGCGCGGTACTCGACGGGCGGGACGGTGACGAGTACCGGGGCCGGGTCACGATCAAGGTCGGGCCGATCCGCGCTGCCTACGCCGGAACGGCACGTTTCACCGAGGTGCTGCCCGAGCAGCGCCTGATACGGCTGGCCGCGCGGGGCGCCGACGCCCACGGCCAGGGTGACGCCGAGGCCCAGATCCGCATCGAGGTCATGCCCGGCAGCGCCGGATCGTCGCTGCGGATCCACACTGACCTGGTGATCCGGGGCAAGATCGCCCAGTTCGGCAAGGGCGCGATCGCGCCACTGTCGGACCGGATCCTGGCGCAATTCGCGGAGAACCTCGGGCGCCACCTGACCAGTGACCACCCGGCTGGGGCGTCCGGCGCGGACGCCGTGACCAGTGGTCCCGCCCCAGCGGAGGCGGCTCCGCTGAACCCGGTCCGCCTGATCGTGCCTAGCGACAGGGCGCGGAAGGCGGCCATCGTGATCGGGGCGGGCGCGTTCTGTTTCCTGCAGGGCTGGCTGATCGGTCAGCGACGGCTTTTGAAGGAACTCATCCGTGACCGGTGACGGCCTGTACGGCGCGCGTACGCGGGTGACGTATGCCCGGGCCGGGTTCGGCGCGCGGGTGCCGCGCGGCCCAGAGCCGGCTCTGATCGTCGTGGATCTGACGCGGGGTTTCACCGAGGCTGGCTTCCCGTCCGGCAGCGACCTGAGCGACGTCGTGGCGGCGACCGCCCGGCTGCTCGGCGCGGCCCACGCGGCCGACGCCCCCGTCGTTATGACCTCGATTGAATATACGGACGCCGAAGCCGACGGCGATTCGATCGCCTGGCTGCGTAAGGCGACCGGGATGCGCGGCCTGCGAGTCAGCAGCGAGGCGGTGGCGATCGACCCGCGCCTGCCGGTGGCGCTGGCCGATCACCGGGTGGTCAAGAAGGGTGCCTCCGCGTTCTCCGGCACTGGCCTGGCCGCCCTGCTCGCGGGCCTGCGGGTGGACACGGTCCTCGTGTGCGGCGCCACCACCAGCGGCTGCGTGCGGGCAACGGTCGTGGACGCCGTCCAATCCGGCTTCAACGTCCTGGTGCCGCGAGAGGCGGTCGGGGACCGGGCTGAGGGACCCCATGAGGCCGCGCTGTTCGACATGGACGCCAAGTACGGCGATGTCGTCGGTCTCGACGACGCCGTTTCCTACCTTCAGCAGAGGAACGATGGCTGACAACGACCAGCGGATCCTGACGCAGCATGCCCTGGCGGACCTCGCGGACCTGGCCGAGGACGGCGTGCGCAGCCGGTGGGTGCGCTCCGGCCCGTTGCGTCTGCACCTGCTGGACTACGGCGGCCCTGGGACTCCGGTGCTCATCCTGCCCGGCATCACGATGCCGGCGGTGGGCATGGACTTCGTCGCGCGCTCGCTGCGAGACGTGGCCCGGCCCGTCACACTCGACGTGCGGGGCCGGGGGCTGTCCGACTCGGGCCCGTGCTACGACCTGGACGCGTATGCCGCCGACTGCGAAGCGGTGATCGCGATGCTGGGCCTCGACCATCCGGTGCTGCTTGGCCATTCCATGGGGGCCAGGATCGCGGCCGCGGTCGCGGTCCGTGCCCGGCAGCCGCTCGGCGGGACCGTGCTCGTCGATCCGCCGATGAGCGGGCCGGGACGCGGGCCGTACCCGACGACAGCCGCGGCCTTCCAGACGCAGCTAGACCAGGCGCGCCGTGGCACAACGGCGGACGAGGTGGCCGCCTTCTGGCCCGGCTGGCCCCGCCGCGAGCACGAGCTACGCGCGCGCTGGCTCGCCTCGTGCTCGGCGCGGGCGGTCGCGCAGACGCACGCGGGCTTCGAGTCCGAGGACTTCTTCGAGCTGTGGCCCTCGGTCCCGGCGCGGGCGGTGCTGATTTACGGCGGCGCGAGCCCCGTCGTGACCTCGGCGGGAGCCGCCGAGGCGGCATCGGCCAATCCGCAAGCCGACCTGGTCGAAGTGCCGGGTGCCGGGCACATGGTGTTCTGGGACGAGCCGGCCCGCGGGCTCGCCGCGGTGCGCGCCGCGCTTTCTGATTAGCTAGCGGGGGCGCATCTCCGGTACGGTCAGCTCTCCCTGGTCGACGATCAGCTCATCATCCAGGTAGAGGCTGTTGCCCCGCATCGGGATGTCGAAGTGGCACGCCGTGTCATTCGGGCCGCCGAGCTCGTTGTTCGGGCCGATCGAGAACATGACGTTGCCGTAGAACGACCGCAGCTCCATCCCCATCCCGCCGCCGAACTGCGTCAGCCCATGCCAGTGCGCTCGCTCGTCAAGCCCCCACCCGACATGCGACATCCCGTACCCTCGTGCGTCGCCGAAACTCTTGATGTAGGACGACAGCAGCTCGGCGTCGAGCCCGCCGCGGATGTCGCGGATGAAGCCCTGCTCGATCGTCAGGGTCACCGGTGTCTGGACGTAGGTGTTGAACGGCAGCAGGATGTCGCCGGGTGAGAGCACGATCGTCCCGTCGACGCCGTCATCGGTGCCGCCAGTAAACACGAAGGCCGCCGGCCAGTGGTCCCAGCGCCCAGGGGTGTCGGTGTAGCCGTACTCCGACAGCGTCGGATAACGACCGAGCTGGTAAATTACGTCCGTTCCGGCCGGGCTGGTGATGCGCATGACGGACGCCTTAGCCAGCAGTTCGGCGGCGACCTCGACCCGCTCACGCAGCTCCACGGTCGGCATCAGCCGCGCCAGCAGCTCCGGCGGCTCCACGGCGGTCAGGATCCGGGTACCCGCGGCCTGGATGGCGAACTGCTCCTTGCTGAACAGCAGGAACGTGCAGTCCACGAGCATGTCCACCGACTCCAGGGCCTGGACCGCGAGCGGGATGCCGCCCAGCCCCGAGTCGCCGACCGCCCACGTCCCCGACGCGCTCGCCGGGGACGGGATCCGCAGGTGGAATGCGGAGGCCCCGAGCTTCTGGGCTGCCCACAGGAACGCGTCCGCGTAGTCCAGGCGCTCCGCGCCCCGGGTGAGCACCGCCACCGTCTCACCCTCGCGGACCCCGGACAGGGTCAGTTGCCGCAGGCAGATCTCGTTGAACAGGCTTTGGTCCACGCCGCACCTCCAAGGCAATCCGAGCACGTATTATCCGGATACGCAAGATATTTCAGTAAAACTATTAGAGCGCCTCGCTTAGTTGATGTCGCGCCGTACCGTCGTCCTGGCGGCGATGAGGGCGAGCACGATGGTCATCCCGAGCAGGAGCGCCGCCGTGGTGCCGAACGGGAGCGGCGTGCCAGCGCCTCCTGGGGAATGCGCCGGGCCGAAGGCGCCGCTGCCCAGGGCCATACCCGACAGGCTGGTCGCGGCCATGTACAGCAGGGACGGCCGGGACGAGGGGAACAGTCCGCCGACGACTGACTCGATGACCACCAACCAGGCGAAGAGACGACCATTCCCGCCAGCTGCGACCTTACGAGAGCACCCAGGCCGACACCAGAGCACTATCAGGAAGCGCGCGGCCCGCGCCGGCCGACTGGGACGCGCTGGCTGGTGGTGATCGTAGTGTTCGCGGCGTGCTGAGCGCGAGGGCGGTGCCGCTAGCGATGGGACATCCATGGGGTCCGGCATCGCACCCGGGTGGCCCGTATGCGGCATTTGCCGCAAAGGTCCCCTCGGGAGGTGCGGGGCAGCTGGCGTACCAGCGGGGTCGTGACGCGCCGTGCGCGGACCCACCGTCAGTTCGCGAAGAGCTCGGTTAGGGCCGGGGCTACGTCCCGGTAGGTACGGACCAGCCGCAGGCGGCCGCGGCCTAGGCGGGCTAGATCGCGGGCCAGGTCGGGGTCCTGCTCCCCGGTGGTGTCCAGCAAGACCTCCAAACGCGGCAGCCGCGCCGCGAAAGGCCGTGGGTCGGGGCCCGCGTTGTGCACGCAATCCGACAGCAGCAGGACCCGGGCGTCGCGGGCGGGGACCCGGGCCAGCTCGCGGAGCGCCACCTGCAGGGGAAAGGCGAGGTTGGTCAGCCCGCGGGCGGGTATCCGGAGCATCGCCTCGACGAGGGTGCGTGCTGGTACTTGCTGCCCGAGGTGGGCGAGCACGGCGGCGTCCGACCAGAACGCGACCACGGCCAGGTCGTCGCGGGCCAGCTCACCCGCCAGGGCTCCCACGGTCGCGGCGGCCGTTCGCACTCGTTCGCCGCGCATCGAGCCGGACACGTCGACCAGCAGAACGACGCTGCGCCTGGTCCGCACCCGCTCGCGCACGATGATGTCCTCATCCTCGGGCACCGGGTGCTCAACGAGACGCGCAAGCGTCCCGTCGAGGTCGATGTCGTCAGAGCCGCCCCGGTAAGGCACGCTGGCGATCTCCCCGATACCGCGCCGCGCGGTCAGGTCCCGCCGCGGTCGCCTTATCGCGAGCCGGCCAGCGATTTCCCGCGCCCGGCGCAACGTCTCGGGGTCGGGCGTGACCGCATCGTCGGTCGCCGAGGCCAGGGTCCCCTGCTCATCGGTGACCGCCGGGCCCCCGCTGCCGCCCCGAGCAGCACGAGCGGAACGACCAGGCGACAGCACCAGCCCAGCTCCCCCGCTGGACGAGACGTCAAGCAGAACAGGATCCTCGGTCAGCTGCTTGGGGCGCCGCCGCAGCGGTTGTAGCGCATGACGCCGAGACGGAAACGAGTCCGCCTCCACTGCTCTTCAACCAGGCTGCGCCGCGGCCGGCTGCAGGAAGAAGTGATCCTCCCAGATCTGGCGCAGCACTTGCTCGGGCAACGCCTCGACGGTCTCGTCGAGGAAGATCCGCCCGGACAACGCGACCACCATCGCGTCGTACACCACCTCGCGATACCGGGAATCGTCAGGAGAGAGCAACTGCCCGGCGATCAGCGTCAGGTCGATCGCGCCGCGCACGCTGCTGCCCTGCCTGATGTCCTCGTGCGTCCTGGTCGCGCGGGTGACGGCCACCGCGTCCGCGACCAGCCGCTCGTAGCGCGCGGGCTTGAGATCGGGCAGCGGGGCCCGCAAAGAGACGATGCCCCGCTCGGCCTCCTCGTCCTGATAGGTGATCGCGAGCCGGCACAGCCGGTCATGCACGGACGTGGACAGCCGGGTGGTACCGATGTTGTCGTAAGGGTTCATCGAGGCGATCACCCGGAACGTCGGTTGCGCATCGACCGTGCCGACCCGGGGGACGGTGACGCTGCGTTCGGCCATCGCGGTCAGCAGCGTGTTGAGCGTGTCCTCCGGCGCGCGGTTGAACTCCTCGATGTACAGGAAACCGCCGCCGCGCATGGCCGCCAGCAACGGACCATCGATAAAATTCGATGCGCTGTAGTCCTCCCGCAGGACGCGCGCCGGATTGTGGTGGCCGACCAGCTTGGCCGGGGTCAGGTCGGCGTTGCCCTCGACGAACACCAGCGGGATGCCCCACTCGGCGGTGATCGCCCGCAGCAACGTCGACTTGCTGGTGCCCGGCGGCCCCTCCAGGATGACGTCTCGACCAGCCGCGACGGCCGCGAGCAGCAGGTCAAGCTCCCGCTCCCGGCCGACCACCCGAGCGCGGATGCGGTCGCCGCGGCTGTCGCTCATCGGATCGTGTTCCCCGCGTCGACGGTGAACTCAAGCCCGGTGACGTACCGCGCCTCATCAGAGGCGAGGAACAGCACCGCGTTGCTGATGTCCCGCGGATCGACGACCTCCACTGGCAGCGTGTTCATGAAGATCGGGCCGAGGTTCTGGTCCTTGTTGAGCAGCGGGTCGAGCCCGCCGAGCCCGGCGAGCATCGGCGTCTCCACCCCGGTCGGGTGCACGGTGTTGACCCGGATACTGTGCGAGGCGAGTTCGTTCGCCATCGTCCGCGCGATGCCGACCACGCCGTGCTTGGCCGCCACGTAGGGGGCGAGAAACGGCAGTCCCTTGATCCCCGCGGTGGAACTCGTGCAGATGATCGACCCGCCGCCGTTGGCGATCAGGTGCGGTGCCGCCGCGACGATCGTGTTCCAGACGCCGGTCAAGTTGGTGTCGAGCGTGTCCCGCCAGACCTCGGGGGTCACCTCATCCCAGCCCTGCACCGTGCAGATGCCGGCATTGGCGACCGCGATGTCCAGCTTGCCGAGCTGCTCGACCCCCTCGTCGACGACTTCCTTCAGCCGTCCCGCGTCCCGGACATCAGCCTTAGCGGCGATGATGCGCCG
>JBEKHI010000222.1:0-13598 GCA_050012355.1 Streptosporangiaceae bacterium
CTGCAAATGGCGCAGCTGCCTGATCTGGGCCGCGTAGCCGCCCACCGGCCGCCGCAACGCGGTCTCGTCGACAATCACCCAGAGCCGTAGCTTGCCCTCGCGGAACCGCCGCTGCCGTTCCTTACGGACCAGCACGTGCCGCTCGCCCTCGCCGAGCGGGTAGTCGCAGAGTGAGATGACGGCGGAGGCGTACTCCTCGGTCTGCAGCAATCCAGGTACGAGCTGGGGCTCGTAGACCCGGATCTGGTGCGCCCCGTCCTCCATGCCGATGTAGGACTGGAACCAGTCGGGGAGGATGTCGGAGTACCGGTGCCACCAGCCTGGGTGACTGGACTGCTCGGCCAGGGTCAGCAACTGCTCGCGTTCGGCCGGTTCGACGCCGTATAGCGTCAGCAGATCGAGGACGTCGATTTCCCTGATGGCATTACGCCCGAGTTCGATCCTGCTGATCTTCGATTCCGACGCACGGATGGCCTTGGCCGCGTCCTTGGCGCTGATGCCGCTTTCATCGCGTAGTCGACGGAGCTGCGTACCCAGCAGGATACGCAGGACGGTAGGTCCCTCCGAGCTATTCGCCACGGCAACCGACCCCCTCAGTCGAGGAAAATTGCGCTACGCAATTGTGCATCAGTCAGTGCATTACGTGGGCGCTGGTCCACTGTGTACTAGTCATCGTAGCGCATGGGGGGTTTCGTGCCAGTATCTCTTCGGGTGTCGCCCGCTCGTCGGGCGCGGCATGGCTAAGTCGTATGATGCTGGACATGCGCTATCGGCCACTTGGTGACTCTGGACTCGTGGTCTCAGTCGTAGGACTGGGCTGCAACAACTTCGGCGGACGACTGGATACCGCCGCTACCCGCGCGGTCGTGGACGCCGCCATCGACGAGGGCGTCACCCTCTTCGATACGTCCGACACTTATGGCGGGACCGGCGGCTCGGAGAAGATTCTCGGCGAGGTGCTCCAAGGGCGCCGGGACAAGGTGGTACTGGCTACCAAGTTCGGGCACCAGCGAGCCGACATGGGCTACGGCCCGGCGGTAGGCGCCAAGGGCGGCCGCGGCTACATCCGCCGCGCGGTCACCGAATCGCTGCGCCGGCTCCAGACGGATCACATCGACCTGTACCAGCTGCACACCCCGGATCCGGTCACGCCGATCGAGGAGACGCTCGCGGCGCTCGACGAGCTGGTGACCGAGGGCAAGGTCCGCTACATCGGGCACTCCAACTTCTCCGGCTGGCAGATCGCGGACGCCGCGCACCTGGCCGCCGCGTCGGGACGGACGCCGTTCATCTCCGCGCAGAACCACTGGTCGCTGCTCGAGCGTGCCGCCGAGGCCGAGGTCGTCCCCGCCGCGGAGCATTTCGGGCTCGGCCTGCTGCCATACTTCCCGCTGGCCAACGGCCTGCTCACCGGTAAGGTCCGCCGCGGCGAGCCGGTTCCGTCTGGTACCCGGCTGGAGACCCGCGAGGGATACATCACCGACGCCAAGCTGGACAAGGTCGAATCGCTAATCGCCTGGGGCGAGGACCACGGCGTCAGCCTGCTCCAGATCGCGATCGGCGCGCTAGCCGCCCTGCCCGGCTGCTCGTCGGTGATCGCCGGCGCCACCAAGCCCGAGCAGGTCCGCGCGAACGTAGCCGCCGCCGACTGGGAGCCAACCGCCTCCGAACTAGAGGAAATCAACAAGATCGTCCCGCCCCCAGGCTCCTAACCCCCGCTGCCGGTGGGCGGCCTGGGTCGGGGAGGGGTGTGCCGTTGCTGGTCGGTGTGGCACTGCCCGTACTCTTTGCTGGTCAGCGTCGCACCGCCCAGAATCGGTCCGCTGCCGCGCACCGGCGGTGGTGGGTTAGCCGGCGGTGGCGGTCTTGTAGAGGGACTCGGCGCTGGCGTTCGAGCTGAGCATGGCCGCGTAGGAGACCGAGGGTGTCAGGCCACCCTGCTCGTAGCCGCCGATGACGCCGATGACCACGCCCTGGCCGGTGGCCGAGCTCACGTTGGCGAGGAACGGCCCGCCGCTGGTCCCGTCGAGGTAGCCGCCGCAGTCGAACTCAAGCTGCGTCGGGCTGAAGATCTTGGTCCAGTTCGAGCATTCCACGGGCTCCGCGGCTCCGTCGGGATAGCCGATGACCTGGACGTAGGCGCGGGTGATCCCGCCGGTCACGAGTTCCTCGGCCCCGGTGATGTCCTCGATGGGAACGCCCTCGTTGGGGTCGGACACGGTGAGGAAGGCGAAGTCATCGTCGGGGTCCTGCGAGGACTGCCAGGCCGAGTCCGTGTAGGTGTGCGTGACCTTCCAAACCCCGTAGGGCGACTTGCCGTCGTGGTACGAGGGGATGAACACGACCGTTCCGGAGACCTCGGTCACACAGTGCGCGGCGGTCAAGACGAGGTCGCCGGCCGCGGAGTTGACAACGCTAGCGGTGCAGAAGTGATTGCCGAGCTTGCCGTCGCTCATCGTGAACAGCGTGCCGACGGCCGCGGTGCCGGAGAAGGACCGGCTGGTATCGGCGCTAGTGGTGAGCCGACTGACGGCGTGTTTGACCTTGGTGTAGATCCCGGTGGCGGCGCCGGTCGCTGGGGCCACTGCTGCTGTCATGGCGAGCAAACCAGAGAGTGCGAAGACACTTCCGCGCTCGGTGATCCACCGCAGCAAGGGATACCTCCCGTCAGGCCCATTGATGCTCAATTGTGATGGACAAAACGGGAACTTTCCATAGACGAGCCTGGGAACTTCCTGTGAGTTACGCCGCGTTCAGGCGGGGTCAGGGTGATCGATGTTCCAGTACCTGCTCATTGAGCAGAGCCAGGTCGTCCGCGAGTCCGGGTCACCTTCGGCGGACTCGCGGGGAAAGGCCTGGAACCGGGTGATCGTGCGCTGGCCGCCCTCGGTGTCCCCGTATAGCAGTTCCACCGTCCACGGCTGGTTGTCCGCGATCGCTTTCCGGGCCGCGTCGTATTGCGGATCAGCCGGGTCGCGGAACGCTGCCTGCCAGAACCCGATGTCCGACGGCGCCACATACAGATCCCGGGTCTGCGGCCGGAACTCCTCGAGTGACGCGTGGTCCCGTGAGCGGTACCACTCGGGGTAGAAACGCCAGCCGTGCAGTACCGCCATCCCGCTGCCCACGTTGCGCAGCCCCAGCGCCAGGTACACCGCGTTGTCCGTCTGCCCCATGGAGCCGTCGCCACCGCCGATATCGGCCGCCGCGCTCGCCGGCGGTATGCGCACCCACTTCCGGTCGCCGAAGTTGACCTTCTGCATGGGGTCGTCGCGCCGCGTAATGGAGAGCACCGGACGCAGGCCGATGAGCAGCGACCGTTCCGCTATGCGGGCGGACGCGTTCGAAGACCTGATAGCGGCGAACGTGGCGAAGGCCAGCACGAGCGTCCCGAGCGCGGTGGCGAGGTCCGCCACCGTGGCCCAGTCACCAGCGGTCATGGATAGCGGCGCGGAAGTGCGCGTCGTATATGGCCTCGATCTTGTCCAGTTCGGAGGCGGTAAACGCGGGGAGGTCCGCCGCGGCCGCGTTCTGCCGGGCCTGGGTGACGTTGCGCGCGCCCGGGATCACCGTGGTCACGCCCGGCTGCTGAATCACCCAGCGCAGCGCCTTCTCGGCGGTCGTTCCCGGCTCGCCGGAGACGACCGACGCGAACTCGGCCGCGGCACCGACCCCGGCCGCGTAGTCGACGCCGGAGAACGTCTCGCCGACGTCGAAGGCCTCGCCGCGGGAGTTGTAGTTGCGGTGGTCGTTGGGGGGGAACGTCGTGTCTAGCGTGTAGCGGCCGGACAGCAGCCCCGAGGCGAGCGGTACCCGGGCGATGATCGCGACGCCGGCCCGCTGCGCGGCGGGCAGCACCTCGTCCAGCGGCTTGCGGCGGAAAGCGTTCAGGATGATCTGGACGGAGGCCACGCGCGGCCGCGCGATCGCCTTCAGCGCCTGCTCGGAGGTCTCCACGCTCACTCCGTAAGCGGCGATCCGGTCCTCGTCAACCAGCGTGTCGAGAGCGTCGAACACCTGATCCGAGTCATAAACCGGCGTGGGCGGGCAATGCAGTTGCACGAGATCGAGCTGGTCGACGCCGAGATTGACCCGAGACCGGTCGGTCCACGCGCGGAAGTTCTCCAGCGTGTAGTTCTCCGGTACCTGGTCGACCCGGCGGCCCATCTTTGTGGCGACCATCACATTCTGCCCGGCGTTGTCGCCTAGAAAGCGGCCGATGATTCGCTCACTACGGCCGTCCCCGTACACATCGGCGGTGTCGAAGAAGGTCACGCCGGACTCGACGGATGCCCGTAGCACGTCTAGCGCTTCGCGCTCTGTCACGTTGCCCCAGTCGGCGCCGAGCTGCCAGGTGCCAAGCCCGACGACCGATGCCCGGCGTCCGGTACGTCCGAGAACTCGCTGTTCCATGGCTTAAATCTACCGAGATACTGGATGCGTGGCGGACACGGGAGGTCGGTCGGGGCCGGTTGGCCGGCGAGATACAGCGCGGGTGACCAAGCTTGATCACCTAGACCGTCGCATCGTGGCGCTGGCCGTGCCTGCGATGGGTGCCATCGCCGCCGAGCCGCTCTACAACCTGGCCGACACCGCCATCGTGGGACATCTCGGCCGGGTCCCGCTTGACGCGTTGGCGATCGCGGCGACCGCGCTGTCGATGGCGGCGTGGCTGGCCGTGTTCCTGACCACGGCGACCACCTCGGCCGTCGCACGGCTGGTGGTCCGCGGGGACACCGCCGGGGCGGGCCGGGTGGCGGGGGCCGCGTACCTGGCGGGCGCGGCCGGGGGAGCGGCCGTCGCGGTGCTGCTGGTGGCCGCCGCCCCGCTGATTGGCTGGCTGCTGGGGGCCCGCGGCGTCGTACTCGCGGACGCCACCAGCTATCTGCGCATCTCGGCCGCCGGGCTGCCCTTCCTCTATTTCTCGTACGCGGGCAACGGGCATCTGACCGGGCTCGCGGACACCAGGACGCCGTTGTGGATCGCCGTGTCGGCGAACGTGGCGAACGTCGCGCTTGAGATCGGCCTGGTGTTCGGCGCGGGCTGGGGGCTCGATGGCTCGGCGTGGGGGACGGTGCTGGCACAGGCCGCCTCGGCCATGCTCTACGCGGCGGCCGCGCTGTACGGCGCGCGGCTGCGCGGCGGGTCGGCGTCTCGCGACGTCCGCGTGCCGCCCCGGCGGCCAGGCCGGACCGAGATCACCGGCCTGCTCCGTGATGGGCACCGGCTGTCGGTGCGGACGATCGCGCTCGGGGTGGTGCCGATGGCGGTGACCGCGATCGCGGCCAGGCTCGGCCCGGTCGACCTCGCCGGGCAGCAGATCGCGATGCGGATCTGGTACTTGCTGTCGCTGCTGCTCGACTCGCTCGCCGTGCCTGGCCAGGTGCTCGTGAGTTCCAGCCTGGGCGCGGGCCAGCGAGACGAGGCGCGTTACGTGGGGCAGCGGACTCTTCGTTTTGGTCTAATCGCTGGTACGGCGCTTGGCATGATCACGCTCGGGCTGGCGTTCGCGGCGCCTGGCTGGTTTACCCACGACGGCGGGGTGGCGCACGCGGCCACCGTGGCGCTCGCGGTGTCGGCGCTGACTCAGCCACTGGCCGCGCTGGCGTTCGTGCTCGACGGGCTGATACTCGGGCTCTCGGACTACGTGGCCATGCGCCGGGCCATGATTGTCGCCGCGGTGGCCTTCGCCCCGGCTGGGGCGCTGGTGCTGCGCTACCACTGGCTGGGGCTACCAGGGGTGTGGGCGGCACTCGGCATCTGGCTCACTGCCCGCTCGGTGCTGCTGGGCAGGCGGTGGCGTGCGGAGATGGCTCACTTCTTCGTGTAGAGTCCCGTGCCGCCGGTCCCGCCGAAGAAGAGTTTCGCTCCGAGCCGGTCCTTGCGTCCGGTGCCACCGCACTTGCGGCAGCGCCGGTGCGCGTAGCCGTACATGCCCCCGAAGTGGCGTCCGGTCGCGTTGCAGATCCGGCACTTGGTCAGGGGATGGATCTTCAGGGACACCAGGTAGCCCACTGCGATCATCCCAATAATGACGATAACACCCATTTTGCACCCTCCGTTTGGCTGCAACGAAAGGCGCCTCTACCATGAAGAACGCGCACGTTACTGGGGATCGCGTGCCGCTGAGCCGGGTCGAGGCTGCCGAACTTCGTGCAGGCCGGCCACCGCCGGGCCACCCCGGTAGGGTCGCTAATGACCCTAGAGCCCAAGGATAAGCCGATCTAATTTGAGATGCGAGCAATTTAGCCAAGCCAGCGGGTATGACGCCAGATTTCTGGACCAATTTTCATGATTCGTCCGGATCCGACCGGTCACCGGTAAGCCGACAGGCCCAGCTTCGCCGCGAGCGCCAGTCCGCATAGCGCGATGACCACGCGGAAGGCGTCCGTCGGCACCCTGCGGATGATGCGGGGCCCGATGAATCCGCCGATCAGGAAACCGGCCGCCAATGGCGGGACGTAGGCCCAGTGCACCGGCGCCCAGATCGCGAACGCTATCGCCGCGACCGCGTTCGCGAATCCGGACAGCACGTTCTTCAGCGCATTCAGCCGCACCAGTGTGTCGTCGATCATTGAACCAAGCGTTGCCAGTAGCAAGATTCCGCCCGCCGCGCCGAAATACCCGACGTAGCCGGCTACGCAGAACAGGCCGGCCCGCCGCACCGGGCTGCGCTCGGCGCCTGGCTGGGCGTTCAGGCTCTTGATCCAGGGCTGGATCAGCAGTATCACGGCGGACCCGCCGACCAGGACTGGTACCACCGCCGCGAAGGCGCTGGCAGGCGCGAGCAGCAGTGCCGCCGCGCCCGCCGCGCCGCCGAGCGCGGTGAACAGCCCTAGCCGCAGCACGCGGGCGCGCTGACCCGCCAGTTCCAGGCGAGAGCCGAGCACCGACCCGGCGCCGGTCAGCACCAGGGACATCGTGTTGGTCACGTTGGCCGTCAGCGGCGGGAGCCCGAGCGCCAGCAGCACCGGATAGGACAGCACGGACGCGATGCTGGCGACCGTGGACAAGATGCCGGCCCCGAAGCCCGCCGCGACCAAGAGCAGCCCATCGGAGACACTCATAATTAGCTCAATGATTGCTTAAGCTAACGACAGCTCACATACCGGACGGCTGTGACCTTCCTCGCAAAGGCCGGAGTACGAAAACAGCGCCCGTCGCCGCACTTTCGCGGAGGCGAGCGCTGCTGCGCGTTATCAGAGCTAGACCGAGCCGGGGTCGCCGTCGCCGTAGTCGTGGTCCGGGTGGTTGGCCGAGCCGAGCCGCCAGTAGCCGCGGGTCGTCACCGAGCTCGGCTCCAGTCCGCGTTCGGTGAGGAAGTGCCTGCGGATCCGGCGGACCGCTGAGGCCTCGCACGCGGCCCAGACCTGGGTCTGCTTGCCGATGGAGGCGTGTTCGGCTGCCTCGAGAAGCACCTCACCCCAGGCCTCCGGCTCGCTGCGGCGGTGCCAGGTGATCGTCGCCTTCGCCGGGGTCTTCAAGTCAAGCTGGTCGGTCGCCTCGCCGATCTCCAGGTGCACGTCGGCGATGGCCGTCGGCGGGAGCGCCTCGAGCAGCGTCGCGATCGCCGGGATCGCGCTCTCGTCGCCAGCGATCCACCAGCGGTGCGCGTCCAGGTTCAGCTGGAACCGGCCGCCAGGCCCGCCGACCGCGATCTTGTCGCCGGCCTTGGCCTTCTGCGCCCAGTCCGACGCCGGGCCGTCGCCGTGCAGCACGAACTGGACCTCAAGGGTTCCGGTCTCCGCGTTGAACCGGCGCGGAGTGTAGGTGCGCACGATCGGGCGCGGGGCGTCATCGGGATACGCGAGCCCGTCCTCGGTGGCGACCGGGATGGTGGGAGCGTCCTGGCCCTCGACGGGCAGGAACACCTTGATGTGCTGCGTGGGTGCCTCGAGCTGGAAGCCGCTCAGCGCCTCGCCGCCGAGTTCGACGGAGATCAGGCGGGGATTGATCTTGCCGACCGAGACGACCTCGACCGGGCGCGGCGGCTTGCGGCGGCGCCGGGGGCGTACCTGTGCAGGAGTAGTCACTAATGCAATCCTTACGTCACGTGATAGACGGAAAGGCGGCCTCCGGGCGGGGGTCCCCTGCCGCCGATATGTCCAACCCGCTGCCGACGGCGCGCCATTCCCGCCGCTAGGGCGCGTGTGACACGTGCCACATCCCTTACTTGCACGTAACAAGTCGCATTTATGGCGCAGAAAACCGTGATCTTCCCCCTATCCTGGAACTGCGCGACATCCAGGAAGGTGCTGGACCTATGCATGACTCTGGGACGCAACCCGCGCCACGAGGGACGCTGTACCTAGTGGTCAGCGGTGCCATGGCGCCGGAAGGCCTGCCATCTCTGGTTGTCGCCTGCCAATCGGCGGGCTGGCGCGTGATGATCTTCTCGACCCCGACCGGCCTGCGGTTCACCGACCCGGATGAGCTGACCCGGCTGACCGGCGCACCCGTTCGTTCTGAGTTCCGGATGCCGGGAACAGGCTCACCGGTTCCGCCGGCCGACGCGGTGCTCGCCTGCCCGCTGACGTTCAACAGCGTCAACAAGCTCGCCCACGGGCAGGCCGACAACTTCGCGATCGGGTTGCTCTGCGAGATGATCGGATACGGGGTTCCGGTGACCGTCGTGCCGCACTGCAAGGCGGAACTCGCCAGCCACCCCGCGTTCGTGGCGAGTCTGGCCACGCTGCGCCAGATGGGCGTGCGGCTGGTTTTTGACCCAGCCGCCCCCAGCGACCGAAGGCTCCCGTCATGGAGCGAGGTCGTCGCCGCGCTTCCCGTCCCGGCCTGCCGAGGGTTAATTTTATGGACCCCGAGACGGCCGGACAGCGGATCGCGCGGGCAAGGAGACGCCGTGGCCTGTCCCAGGCCGTACTCGCTGGACTGATCGGAAGATCGGAGTCCTGGCTCTCCCAGGTTGAACGAGGCAAGCGCCGCGCCGACAGCCACGCGGTCCTCACCCGGCTCGCGGACGTGCTGCGGGTCGATGTGGAGGAACTCACCGGGGCCAGCGGCGCGGACGGCCCTGTGTACGAGGCCGCGCCGCTTATCGAGCAGGCCATGATGCGCCCAGGTGCCTATCACGAGGCCCAGGCTCCCGCCACGCTGACGCACCTGCGGGAGATGGCGCACGCCGCTTACCGCGATTACCAGGCGACCAGGTACGACGCGGTCGGCCGGGTGCTGCCACGGCTGATTCATGACGCGGAGGCCGCCGGGAACTGCGACCCGGAAGCGTGCCGGGTGCGCGCCATCGTCTACGACGCGGCCGCCGCGTTGCTGAACAGGGTTGGCGAGCCGGTACTCGCGTGGATGGCGGCCGACCGTGCCATGTCGGCCGCCACCCAGTCCGGCGACCCGATCATGATCGCCGTGAGCGCCTGGCGCATGTCGTACGTGATCACCGGGCGCAAGCACCCGGCGGAAGCGCTCGAACTCGCGATGACCGCGATCGCGTCGCTTGAGCACTCGACGCGGTCGTCTTCACCGGAGCAGCTCAGCGTCTACGGCGCGCTGCACCTCGCCGCGGCGACGGCGGCAGCGGCCGCGTTCGACCGCGCGACGACGGCCGCGTTGCTGGCCAAGGCCCGCGGCGTCGCCGCGGAAACAGGGGACGCCAACTACCTGGGAACCGCGTTCGGACAGGCGAACGTCGCCATTCATTCGATCGCCGCGGCGCTCCAGTTCGGTGACGCCCGGCTGGCGGCCGAGACCGGTGAGGCCCTCGACCTGTCGGCGCTCCCAGCCGGCTGCACCGGGCGTCGTACGCAGCTCCATCTCGACCTGGCCCGCGCCTACGCGAT
The DNA here is from genome assembly GCA_050012355.1 of Streptosporangiaceae bacterium. GTDB lineage: Bacteria > Actinomycetota > Actinomycetes > Streptosporangiales > Streptosporangiaceae > JBEKHI01. The sequence continues at coordinate 9,810 of JBEKHI010000222.1, forward strand.
GCGGCGGCAGGACGCCGCCTCGGTGAACCTGCTGCTGGCAGCCGAGAAACTCAGTCCGCAGCTCGTTCGTTATGACACTAGAACCCGCGAGGTCCTGGCCGTCCTGTTGCGGCGCGAGCACCGCCCGTCGACGCCGGAACTGCTACCGCTGGCGCGGCGCGCGGGAGTCATCTGACCCACACGAAAGTGCGGGTTTCCGGCCGGTATCAACGTGCGGATTCAGTACCTTCTCGCCCGTACCGGTCAGGTATGTCCGGGCATCGTAACGTCGTCCCTGTACGCCCGATAGCACGCGTTAACAGGGAGGCTCTGCTGTGGAAGGGCCAGCAACGAACGCGATGCTGACGCTCCCGGAGGTGTGGGGCGCTTATCCCGGGTGGGTGATCCATAACGCGTCCTGCATTGGTAAGTGCTGCGAACAGTACGAGGCGGTGTATGAGTCGGGCACGGTAGTGATCCTCATTGTCCGAAGCACCCTGGGAGAGCTAGCGAGACGACTGGACGAGATAACCGAGGGCGGCACGCTGCCACCCCAGCGGGCCGACCTGCGCCGGCGGACTGGTATGCGGCCGGGGTGATCCCGTAGCAACAGACGCGCCGTCGTCGCGAGCGCTTCGTAGCGCGCCAGCGATGTGGCGGGCTCCGCCAGCACCGTGTGCAGGCGGGTGACCGCGCCCGCTAGCGCCGGGTCGTCGATGACCGGCGACCGGAAGAGCGGCCACCCCGTCGTAGGTTCGGGCAGCAGTTCCGTGAAGTACTCGGGCTGGATATGCACCATCCGGTAGACGAACCCGTCGCGGCTCCCCGCCTGCCCGTCGTGCGGGTCGTCCGGGTTGAACGCCATGACCTGACCGGCAGCGCTCACATGCGTGCCATGCCGGCATTTGAAGGCCTGCGCGCCGGTCTCGGTGACACCGATCGAGTACGTCTCGTGGCTATGCCGGTGGTACACGTGCGAGGTGAAACGGGCCCGCATCGCCTCGGCCGGAACGTCCTCAACTCGCCGGTACTGAATCCATTCCGATGTCACCGCACCTCCGTTCAAGACCATCGCGTGCCCGCCCCGGTAGACCTCACCGTATGCGATTCGACACGAAGATCGCCGTCGCGGTACGTGAGGACCTGGCGGTATGGCAGAAACTCAACGTCACCGCCTTCCTGGCCAGCGGGATCGTCGGCGGCGTCGACGGTCTCCTGGGCAAGCCGTACGAGGACGGCGACGGCAACCAGTACCTGGCAATGTTCCGTCAGCCGGTGGTGGTGCTGGCGGCGGACGCGCAGACGCTATCCGCGGCGTGTGACCGGGCCCGGAGCCGCGACCTGCCGGTGGCCATTTACACCGAGGAGATGTTCGCTACCGGGAACGACGACGATAACCGCGCCGCTGTCCGGGTGGTCCCGGCCGCCGACGCGCGTTACGTGAGCATCGCGGTCTACGGCCCGCGCAACGCGGTCGACAAGGTCTTCAAGGGCGCGAAGATGCACCCGTGATTTACTTCTTCGCGGTCTTCTCGGTCTCGTCCACGGTTGTGGCCGTCGAGGCGTTGGTCCGCACCGACTGGATCCCGTTCTCCGCGGCCTCTTTGCTCTCGTAATGCTGGCTGGTCGCGATCACCTGGCCGTTACCGGCGAGCAGATTGAAGTGGTATTTACCGCTGGAACCCTTTTCGAGCACGAATTTACCGCTCATGGCATTTATCCCCCTAGTCCCCGTTCTTCTCGGCATTATGCCCGGCCGGCACCCATCGCACACCCGCGACTAGGGAGCGGGCGCCCCATGGATGGCCCACCGCTGGCGTCATAGCCCCAGCGGTGGGACATCCATGGGGGCCGTAGAAGCGAATGCCCGTTACCGGAACGACCCCGCCGTCAGGCCGGCCACGATGCGGCGCTGGGCGAATAGCACCAGCAGCGCGATCGGGATGGAGATGATCACCACGGCCGCGTCGATCAGGTTGTAGAAGGTCTGGAACCCGCTCTGGCCGAACGTCACGATCGCCAGCGGCGCGGTGAAGCGATTGGTCGAGGACAGGAAAGAGACCGCGAACGCGAAGTCGTTCCAGGCCAGGATGAACGACAGGATCGCTGCCGTGAACACGCCGGGCACCGCGACCGGGATCACCACCCTCCACAGGGTTTGCAGCCGGGTGGCGCCGTCCACCAGGGCGGCGTCCTCCAGTTCCACCGGGATCTGCTGAAAGAAGTTCCGCAGCAGCCAGGTGGAGATCGGCAGCGTGTAGACCAGGTACACGATGATCAGCGGATAGATGTTGTTCAGCGCGTTCAGGTAGCGCAGCAGCAGGAAGAGCGGGCCGATCATCGCCAGCACCGGGAAGAACCCGGCCAGCAGGATGAACGCGAGGATCGCCCCGGTACCGCGCAGCCGCAGCCGGGCGAGCGCGTACCCGGCCATGGTCGCCACCACGATCGTCACGGCCGTGGTGCACAGCGCCACGATCACGCTGTTCAGCAGGGGAGTGAGGAACTGCTGCTGGCGGAATACGTTGACGTACGCGCTGAACGACAGTTGCGACGGCACCACTCCGTTGGAACCGCCGACCCCGGCCGCGATCTGCGAGTTGGACTCCAGCGAGGTCCGCAGGATCCAGTAGAAGGGGAACAGCGCGATCAGCACCACGATCGCGACCACGATGTAAAACAGGGTTTCGCGGGCGATCTTCATGTGGCCGGCCTCAGCAATCGCACATAGCCGAACGACACCACCAGCGCCAGCACCACGAGCATCAGCGACATGGCGCCGCCCAGACCGAAGTCGGTGTTGACGATGAACGTCTGGTAATTGAGGAAGGACAGGGTCTCGGTCGAATTGCCGGGCCCGCCGCCGGTCATGATGTAAATGACGTCGAAGACCAGTAGCGCCTGCAGCGTCCGGAAGATCAGCGCGACCGATAGCGCCGGGCGAAGCATCGGCAACGTCACCCGCCGGAACGACTGCCACCACGAGGCGCCGTCGATCCTGGCCGCCTCGTAGACCTCTGACGGAATCACCTGCAGGCCAGCCAGCAGGATGAGGGCGACGAAGGGCACGTTCTTCCAGGAGTCCGCGACGAAGATGGCGACCCAGGATCGCAGCACCGACGCGTTCAGCCAGGTCAACGAGGACCACGCCGGGTGGAAGGTGGACAGGAAGTAATCGACGAACCCGGCCCGCGGGTCGAACATCGTCTTCCAGAGCATCGCCGACACCACCGTCGGGACCGCCCACGGGACCAGCACCGCGGCCCGGAGCAGCCCCCGGCCGCGGAACCGGCGGTGCAGCATCAGCGCGAGCCCCAGCCCCACCACCACGTCGAACACGATCGTCACCGCCGTGAACACGATGGTCCGCTCGAAGGCACCCACCCACACCGTGGAGTTGAACATGTCCGAGTAGTTCTTGGTGCCGACCCAGGAGTGCGGCAACGAGCCGTACGACAGGTTGACGAAGTGGAACGAGTTCCAGAGGTTGTAGATCAGCGGGTACCCGGTGATGGCGACCAGCAGCACCAGCACCGGCGCGACCAGCGCGTATCCCAGCCGTCGGTCGGAGCGTTCCCGCGCATGGCCGACCGGGACCGGGCGGCGGCCCGCTGCCACGGGCCGCCGCCGCACTGTCTGACTCGCCATCAGGTCCCCGGCGTCGCCGAGGCGGCTTGCTTGACCGAACTCGCCCCTGCCACGAGCGCCGCCGACGCGGCGCTGGAGCTCGGGCTCGCGTAGACCTGCGACAACAGCACTTGCAGGTCGTCGGAGACTGTCAGGTAGTTGGGGTTGACCGGTCGCGGCGCC
>JBEKHI010000223.1:0-13598 GCA_050012355.1 Streptosporangiaceae bacterium
GATCGCTCCGTCCGGGCCGGTACTGGCGTCGAAGGCGGCACGGCTGACCTCGAACCCCCGGCCGCCGGGGGTCTTGGGCCGCAGGTACTCGTGATAGTACGGGTACACCGCGCGGGCGGCGACCGGGTCGGCGCCCGCGTGGAAGTGGGTGGAGACCGCGACCTTGAGCGCTTCCGCGTGCCCAGCGTGTTCCCCCGCCGCCCGGTAGATGTCCACCAGTTGCCGGAGGTGCGCGAGCGTGCCCCCGATATAGCCGAGGATCATCGGCAGCCCGAGCCGCCCCGCTCGCTTGACGCTCTCCGGCGAGCCGCCGACCCCCACCCACACCGGCAACGGCGACTGAACCGCGCGCGGCGCGACGAACGCGGCGTCGAGCGCCGGCCGGAAGCGGCCTTGCCAGGTCACCTCCGCGCTGGAGCGGATCCGCAGCAGCAGGCCGAGTTTCTCGGCGAACAACGCGTCATAGTCGGCCGTGTCGTAGCCGAACAGCTGGAACGGCTCGACGAACGCGCTGCGCCCGGCGATGATCTCGGCCCGGCCTCGACTGATCACGTCCACGGTGGCGAAGTCCTCATACACCCGGACCGGATCGTGGACGCCGAGCAGCGTAGTCGCGCTGGCGAGCCTGATGGCCGTGGTCTTCGCAGCGACGGCGGCCAGCACTACGGCCGGCGAAGAGGTGAAGAAGTCAGCGCTGTGATGCTCGCCAACCGCGAAGATATCCAGGCCAAGCTGGTCGGCGAGCGCGGCGTAACCGAGGATCGCCGCCGTCCGGTCGACCGGACGGTGCAGCCGCCCGGTGGCCAGGTCACGCTGCAGGTCTCCGAGCGAGAGAATGCCGAGTTCCATGGGTGATCACATCGACAGACCGAGACCCAGACCCGCACCCACGATGGCGATAGTCGGCATAATGCTCGTTTTGCGAATAGAAAGGCCGGCCAGCAGCGCGATGTCGCTCGTCTTCGTCACGTGCATCCCTCCCTGTTGGAGCGTTTCGCCAAGACTATCGTGATCCGGGGACTTGTCCCCACTTTGTATCGGAGGGACATGCCGGGAGAGATCCTGCGCGCGGATGCCGCACGCAACCGGAGTCAGCTGCTTGAAGTAGCCCGCGCGCTGTTCGCCGAACGCGGTCTCGACGTGCCGCTGGACGAGATCGCGCGCCGCGCCGGGGTGGGCAACGCCACTCTCTACCGGCGGTTCCCGACCCGGTGCCACCTGATCGCCGCCGTGTTCACCGACGCACTCAGAGAGATCGTCAGCGCCGCGGAGCGGGCACTGGCCGAGCAGGAGAACGCGTGGGACGCGTTCGCGGGGCACCTGATGTTCCTGTGCGAGACTCAGGCCGCCAACCGGGGCATCGCCGACCTGCTGACATCTGCGGTTCCCGGCTCACCCGAGCTAGAAGGGCTGCGCGGGCTTGCCCTCGACAGCCTGGCCATGCTGATCGACCGGGCGAAGGCCAGTGGAGACCTTCGCGCCGAGTTCCGGCACGAAGACGTGGTGCTCATTCTCATGGCCAACGCCGGCCTCATCGAGCGCACAGCCCCCGCACCGGACGCACCCGGCCGGCATCTCGGATACGTCCTCGACGGGCTACGCGCCCCAGCACGGTCACCCGCCGCACCACCGCCCGGGCAAGGCCAGCTCCTTGAGGCGATGCGGGCGCTCGGGAAACGCTATGGCTGCTCTGCGTGAACCTGGCGCGAGCGCTCGACACGGGACGTCCCTCGTCAGCGGGCGAACTTGTCGATGGCGGCCTGGGTGACGGGCGTGAAGAAGTTGACGAGGTTGCCGTCGGGATCGCGCAGCAGCAGCGACCGGTTGCCCCAGGGCATCGTGGTGGGCTCGTTGACGAAGTCCTCGACGAAACCGGTCAGTTTCTCGTATACGGCGTCCACGTTGTCGACAAGGAACTCGATGATGACGGTGCGGTTGGCGGCCGGCCGGGCGGCGCCAGGCGCGAACAGCGGGACCGTGCGGGTGCTTGCGATCGCGAGGGCGGCGGAGGCGGTAGCAAGCTCAGCGAAGTTCTCGTTCGGCCAGCTCGCCTGGACGCCGGTGGCACGCTCGTAGAACTCGGCCAGGCGGCCGACGTCGTCGGTGATGATGCGGATCGAGACGAAATCCATGGTGATCTCCTTTCAGCGGAAACGTCCTGCACCACAAGCTAGGGCGAATACTGGACATAATCCGCCCGGTATTGATGAGATACTTGTGATGATGGGCCGCCAAGGGCGGACAGCTACGGCTAGCCGGTTCGGGTCGCTCCCGTAACACTCGGTACTAGCTCGGCGACGCAGACAGACGTACACTGATGCCTCCGAGGTGTCGCGTTGCCGCGGGTCGGTAGTCACGAGCTGGCGGGGTGAGCATGAGCGCGGCAGAGGTCACCGTGCCGCCGGGTGTTTGGCTGCGCGAGCAGCGGATCGCGGCCGGGCTCACCCAGGAGGATCTGGCGGAGCGGTCCGGTGTTAGCGTCCGCGCGATCGCCGACCTTGAGCGGGGCAGGACCCGCAAGCCGTATCCAAGCTCCGTCCGGGCGCTGACGGACGCCCTCGGCATTCCGGAGGCTGTTGGTGCGGAGCTGATTTCCCGGTACCGCGCCTCACGAACCAGCGAGCAGCGTGACGACGGGGAGAGACTCGTGCCGCGCCAGCTGACTGCCGCTGTGTCGTATTTCGCGGGCCGGAGCAGAGAACTCGAGCTGCTGGACTCACTGCTCGATAACGGCACGGCCAGCGGGGTCACCACCGCGGTTATCAGCGGTATGGCCGGAGTCGGCAAGACGACGCTCGCGTTGCACTGGGCACACCGGGTGGCCAGCAGATTCCCGGACGGGCAGCTCTACGCGAAGCTGCGAGGCTTCGATATCGCCGTTCGGCCAGCGGATCCCGCCGACGTGCTCCGCGGCTTCCTCGACGCGCTGCAGGTACATCCGGAGCGGATTCCCGGTGACGTCGAGGCGCTGGCGGCGCGCTACCGAGGGGTGCTCTCGGGCCGGAAGATGCTCGTCTTCCTCGATGACGCGAGTGACGCGGCACAGGTACGGCCACTGCTGCCCGCGTCCCCTGGCTGCGTGGTCATCGTGACGAGCCGCCGGGAGCTGTCGGCCCTGGCCGCGCACGAGGACGCCCGGCTGTTCAGCCTGGATGTGCTGACGGAGGCGGAGTCCACCGAACTGCTGACGGTCCGCCTCGGGATGCATCGCGCCGCGGCGGAGCCCGCGGCGCTGAAGGATCTCGCACGCCTGTGCGCCCGGCTTCCCCTCGCGCTGTCGGTCACGGTCGCTCGGGCGGCGGCCCAGCCGAACCTTCCGCTGCGGGCACTCGCCGATGAACTCAGCGACACTCAGGGCCGTCTGGATGCCCTCGATGCGGGCGACCAGACGGCGAATGTGCGCTCCGTGTTCTCGTTGTCCTACAAGCATCTCTCAGCCACGGCGGCGCGGATGTTCCGGCTCCTCGGGCTGCACCCGGGCCCGGATATCACCGCCGCGGCCGCCGCGAGCCTGGCAGGCGTTCCGGCCAGGCAGGCGCGAACGGAACTGCGGGACCTGGTCCGGGCCAGCCTGATCACCGAAGGCGTCGCCGGCAGGTTCGCCTTCCATGACCTGTTGCGCGCTTACGCGGTCGAGCAGGCTCAACTGCGGGAGAGCGACGACGACCTGCGTACGGCGCTGCACCGGTTGCTCGACCACTACCTGCACACCGCCCGCGCCGCGCATCGTGTCATGTACCCGGGGCGGGACGTGATCGTTCTTCCCCAGCCGCGGGCGCGGGTGTCCCCGGAAGACTTCCCCAGTAAGGGCGACGCCCTGGCGTGGCTCCAATCGGAGTACCAAGTCAACCTGAAACTCATCGACCTGGCGGTGCGTGAGGGGTTCGATCATCACGCCTGGCGACTGCCCGTAGTGCTGTGGACGTTTTACTACGTATGCGGGCATTGGCATGATTGCGAGGCGACACAACGGATCGCGGCGGATGCCGCCAGAAGGCTCGGCGCCCAAGACGGGCAAGCACGTGCCTTGTGCGGGCTCGGCACCATATACATCTGGGCCGGGAAAAACGAACCGGCACACTCCTGCCTTTCCCAAGCCCGGGATTTGTTCCGCCAGCTCGGGGACGATGTGGGCCTAGTGCGTGCCGATATCAACATCGGACTGCTCTTCACTAACGAGGCACGATTTCAGGACGCCCTGACCATGACTCTCGAGGCGGTGCGATTGTCGGAAGCCAAACCCGACGACGAGAACATGCGCCTGATGCTCGCCAGCGCGCTGAACTCCGCCGCGGAGATCCACGTCCGCCTCGGCGAGTACCCGCAGGCTCGAACCCGCTGCCAGCAGGCCCTGCGGCTATGCCACGAGATCGACTATTCCCCCGGCGAGGCGGGCACCTGGGACACCCTCGGCTGCGTGTCCCAGCATCTCGGTGAACACGCCGAGGCGACGAAATGCTTCTCGCGCGCCGCGAACCTGAACCGCGAGACCGGCAACCGGTACCAGCTCGCGATGACGCTCTCTCACCTGGGCGATACATACCGCGTCATGAGCAATACCCGTGCAGCCAGGAACGTCTGGGCAGAGGCGCTGGCCATCCTGGAAGACATGCACCACCAGCCTGCCGCCCGCGGGGTCCGCGCCAAGCTGGACGACCTGAGCTGACCCTGCCGGCTAGTCCGCCGGGTAGTCCGCCGGGTAGCCCGCATGGTCCCGCTGTCGTCACGCAGTGATTATGGATGCATGCAAACTGTTATTACGGGGAGGGACAACGCGATGCGTGACACCTGGACATGAGCACCGCCCATGAGTTCGAGTGATTCTGGTTGGTGCTGCACCCACCAGCAAAGAGTGTGGTTAATGCAGCACCAACCAGGAACGCCGGGCGCGACAGCAAGGCGAGATGACCTGAATACCCGGTTTGCGACCCCGCCGCAGGCGGGTGCCTCCCTTTCGGCGGGCTCATCACCGGGCTGGAGGCGCTCGGCAAGGCTGTCGATGACCCACTACTGGGACCATTTCGCCATCAATGGGCCATCGGTCGGGTCGCTAGCCGCTGCTAATCACCCGTCACGGATGAATTGAGCGGCAGGTCAACGGGATACGGTCCCCCTTGTTCGCGGAATTCATCGCCGCGATGCACAAAAGCAAGAGGGGGATGCATCTCATGAGCAGTGCACAAGACACCGGCGCGAGCGCGAGTACCGCCGGCGGGGCCCGGGGTCAGCAGTACGTTCCCCGGCCGGCCCCTGGTTACCACGACCAGACACCGCCGGCCCGGCGCCGCCTGGCGATGGGGCTCACCGCCCTGGCCGGGGTAATGCTGATGCTGTCCGGGCTCTGGACGTTCCTCGCCGGGCTCGCCGCGATCATCAGGGGCGCGTTCTTCGTCGTCATTCCGAACTACGCCTTCAACATGTCGGTCAGCGGGTGGGGCTGGTCGCACCTGATCCTGGGGATCGTCGTGTTCGCGGCCGGACTCGGGCTGTTCACCAACCAGCTGTGGGCCCGCGTCGCCGCCGTGGTGCTCGCCAGTTTCAGCGCGGTGTGGAACTTTATCTACCTGCCGTTCACACCGGTCTGGTCGATTGTCGTGATCGCCCTCGACGTGTTCGTGATCTGGGCAATCATGAGCCCGCGGCACGAGCGCGGGTAGCTCCTAGAGCACTCCTAGACGACGGCCCTGCGCGATGGCGGCCCGGCGCGAGGTGACTCCAAGCTTCCGGTACGCGATCCGCAGGTGGGTCTTCACCGTGTTGACCGACAGGAACAGCGCCTCGGCGATCTCCTGATTGGTCAGGTAGGCGGGCAGCAGCCGGAGCACGGCCAGCTCGCTGTCGGTGAGCGTTGGCGCGGGGCCGTCCGTCGCGGACTCCGCGTCGGACAGCTGCGCCTGGAACCGCGCCAGCACCCGCGCGGCGAACGACGCGACATCGCTGGTCGGGGGGATGAGCAGCGAGATGGCGGTGCGTAGCGCCGTGCCTCCCTCGAGGAACGGCAGGTACGCGCCGTGTGGTGCGGCCGCCGCCAGCGCCTGCTCTAGCAACCGCGAGGCCATCACGCTGTCACCGCGGGCGCGGCTCGCGACGGCGGCGACGAGCCGGGCCGTGATCAGCTCACGCGGGCCGGACGCCTGCGCGTCGTCGCCGAGGAACTCCCTGGCCAGCGCGAGCGCGCCGTCCGCGTCAGCCCCGCCGAGCAGGGCGCGAGCGCGGGTGAGGGGATGGGCCGGGTCGGGCGCCATGTGCGTGGCCGGGTGGCGTAGCCGCACTCGCAGCCAGTCGTGAATGGCGGCGGCGTCAGGCTCCCCCGGCAGCCAGGCGGCCGCGGCCGGGTCGGCCTGGCCGACCGCGGCGGCCGCTGCCATCGCGTCGTCACGTTCCATCGCGACGTGCGCCGTCGCGAGCGCGGTCAGGCACGCGACAGCCGGGTCCGTACCGCCGCCGCGTAGTTCACCGATCAGCCGGTCGGCGGCGGTGAGGTCGCCGCGGCGCGCCTGCGCCAGTGCCTGCCAGCCGCGGACCCGGCCGACCAGCTCCGGCAGGCCGACGTGGAACCGATGCTCGGCGTGGCTGAACGCGTCCCTGGCCTCGCGGAGATTGCCGTCACGCAAGGCCGCGGTGCCGAGGGCGAACCACAGCAGGCCGATCGCGGCCTGCTGGGCCGGCGGGCCACCGTCCGGTGACGACTCGGCGATCAGCTTGCTCTCAGCGTCGGCGCCGGTCAGCATCACCCGCAACGCGGTCAGCCAGGCTATCGGGGCGAGCCTGGCGTCCGGCGGCCGCTGCGCGGCGCAGGTCAGCCAGACCGCGGCGGTCTCCGGGTCGTCGGCGCACAACCGCGCGGCCGCGAAGGCGCCCGCGACCGCCGGGTCCGCGGTCCGCCGGGCGGCGGGGAACTCGCCGAGCAGTCGTTCCAGCTCGGCCGCGCGTCCAGGGAGTTCGGCGAAGAACCCGCCCTCGGCGAGCAGCCGGGACGCGAACTCCCAGTCGCCGGCCTCGACCGCGCAGCGCACCGAGTCCACCGCGTCGCCGTGGGCGGCGTACCAGCGGGCCGCCCGGCCGAACAGTCCCGGTACCTCACGAGGGCGTTCCCGCCGCAGCTCCGCCAGCAGCGTGTCACGCAGCAGCGGGGACAAGCGGTAGCGCCCGTTCTCGCCTGGTTCCGCGAGCCCAGTGAGCCCGCTGAGCCTGCCGAGGGACGCGCCCGCCCCGGGCTCATCGCACAGCGCTTCGGCTAGGTCCTCGGTAACCTCGCCGGCCACGCTCGTCCGCAGCAGGATCAGCCTGTCCTGCGGCGACAGCCCGTCCAGCACCTCGTCCCGCAGGTAATCGGCCACCGCGGGATCGCCCGGGCCACCGAGCGCGACGAGCTTCAGGCCGCCCATCCAGCCTCGGGTGTAGGCCAGCAGCCCCGCCTGGTCCGCCTCGGTCCCGGGCACGCCGATCCTGGCCAGGTACTGCGCGGCTTCACCGGGAGTGCACGCGAGGTCGGCGCCGCCGATCTCGGCTAGGTCGCCGGACAGCCGCAGCCTGGCCACGTGCGAGCCGGCCAGCCATCGCCCGCTGAGGATGATCCGCACCGGGTCCGGCGCGTGCCCGAGCAGGAAATTCAGGTCGTGCAGCGCCGCACTGCCCGCTAGTTCGTGTACGTCGTCGAGAATCAGCACGGCGGGACCGCCAAACGCGCGCAGGATGTCCTCCATCGCGGCCGCGGGCCGGTCGGCGCCTGAGCGGCTGCGCGGGATCAGCGGACTCAGCGGACTCAGCGGGGCGGGATCCCGCCCCGCCCGCGCCGCGATGCCCAAGTGCGCCCAGAACCTCTCCTGATCCCGGTCACCCTCATCGAGCGAGAGCCAGACGATCCGGCGGGAGCCCGCTTGTGCCGCCCAGGAGGCGCAGGCGATGGTCTTGCCCGCGCCAGCCGGGCCGGTGATGACCGTCACCCGCTTACGAACGGAATCGGAGATGAGATCGCGGACCCGGCTCCGGATGAGGATCTCCTCCCGCAGCCGCGGCACGCGGAATTTGTCCTCGCGAATCTGCCGCGGGTCGACGATCGACTCACCCGCCCCGATAAGCGCTCTGGGCATATCCACCCCCGGGGTCCCCTCGAGTAATTTCCGGATCGCTCAGCGTACCCAGCCTCTGCGTCAGCTATGCCTTCTAGCTGGAAAAAAGAGATTTTTGTCCGGATTTATAGGTACTGATGCAGCCACCCTAGGAGGGTGAGTTCAGGTTGGCTCGGTCACCTCTGGGGCGGCGGCCGTGGACTGCCGGGCGATCAGCTGGGTTCCGAGCAGGAGCTTGCGCGGGGTCACCGTCTTGTCGCGCAGCTGCGCCAGGATCAGGTTCGCCGCCTCGACGCCCAGCTCGTAGCCGGGGAAGTGCATGGTGGACAGCGATGGATGTAGCTGCTCGCTGAGCGGCACGTCGTCGAAGCCGATGACCGACACGTCCTCCGGGCAGCGCAGCCCGGCCTTCTCGAGCGCGATGTAACAGCCGACCGCGAGCCAGTCGTTGGCGGCGACGATCGCCGTCACCCGGCGTCCGCCGACCAGTAGCTCCTGGCAGGCCGCCGCGCCGGCCGGGACCGAGTATGCGTCCGCGATCCTGATCAACCGGGAATCGGGCCGGAGCCCGCTGTTCTCGATCGCCTCCTTGAAACCGCGCAGCCGCGCGTGCAGCACCGGGACATCCAGCGGCCCGGCGACGCACCCGATCCGGGTATGCCCCAGCCTCGTCAGGTGGCCGACCGCGGCGCGCGCCCCGCCCTCGTTATCGGCGTCGACCGCCGAGCAGACCTGATCAGGCGCGTCGCGAGCGACCACGACCACCGGCAGTCCGGTCCCGGCGGCCTCGATGATCACGTCGTCCTGCACCCGGGCGGTGGCGATGATCAGGCCCTCGCTGCGCCACGCGGCCATGCCGTTGACCAGCGCCCTCACCCGTTGCGGGTCGTCACCGGTGTAGGTGATCCACGGGACGTAACCTGCCGAGTCCAGCTGGTTGTTGGCGCCGCGCAGGAACTCCCCGACCCACGGGTGCCGCAGCGTGCGGACCAGCACCCCGACCCCGCGTGACGCTCCGCCACGGAGCGCCTGGGCGATGGGGTCGGCCACGTACCCGAGCTTGTCGGCCGCCGCGCGGACCCGGGCGACGGTATCCGCGTTGACAAGCGGCTGCTTGTCGGGGTTGAGCGCGCGTGACGCCGTCGCGGGGTGGACCCCCGCTTCACGGGCGACGTCATGCAACGTCACGTTACGCCGTGACATTCAACCCCCAAGTGAACACGCACAGTAACCGCAGACTACCCGCACTCCCCTGCGGTTAACCCGTCCGCGGCCAAGTCGGACATCGCCCCTGATCGAGACCCAAGAAATGCCTTTCACCTCTTCCCACCTACCTTGACTGACAAGTAACATCTGCGTACCCGAAGCCAGAGGGAGGCGCTGGTGGGCACTACCGACCCGGCGGCCGCGGACGCTGACCTGCTTGTCACCGCCGACGCCGCCGAGCCGACCGCTCGCGTTTCGCGGGGCTGGACCACCCGGTTCACGCTGCTGTGGCTCGGGTTCTGGATGGCGTGGCTGGTACCGGTGCAGTTGCTGCTGCCCAACCAGCTCGGCGTGGTCGATAACGCGCACAAGGTGCGGGACTTCGGGCTGATCAACGGGGCGGCGGGGGTCGCGGCGCTGATCGTGCTGCCGCTGGCGGGGGCGCTGTGTGACCGGACGAGAACCCGGTTCGGCCGGCGCCGGACCTGGATGGCCGCCGGGATCGCGGTGTTCACCGTCGCGCTCATCCTGACCGGGATGCAAACGCACGTCGTTACGATCCTGCTGGCCTGGGTTCTCGCGTCGGTGGGCTTCTCCATGGCCTCGGCTGGCCTGTTCGCGGCGGTCGCCGACCAGGTGCCGGTGACCCAGCGCGGGATTATCTCGAGCGCCATCTTCGGCCCGCAGGCGCTTGGCCTGCTTGTCGGCCTGGTCCTGCTCACGACCGTGATCACCTCGACCACGGGCGGTTTCGTCACCCTGGCCGTCTTCGTCGTCGCCTTGTCGGTGCCGTTCGTGCTGCAATACCGGGAGACCCTGAGCGCCGCCACGGCGACCCCGCTCAACCTGCGCCAGGCCATGTGGGTGTCGCCGCGGCAGTACCCGGATTTCGCCTGGGCCTTCGGCGGCCGGGTGATGGTCAACATCGGGAACGCGCTCGGAACCACCTACCTGCTGTACTTCTTCCGCGATTACCTGCGGCTGAAGGACCCAGAGGGCGCGCTCCTCATAGCCACCGCGATCTATCTGGTGTTCACCTTGCTGGCCGCTTACAGCGGCGGGGTGATCTCGGACCGGACCGGGCGCCGCCGGGTGTTCGTCGCGGTCGCCTCGGTGCTGCAGGGCGTGGCCGCGCTGGTCCTTGTCGTGGCGCCGAGCTTCCGGACAACCGAGGTTGCGGCGGCGTTTCTCGGCGCGGGGTACGGCGCGTTCTTGTCGGTGGACCAGGCGCTGGTGACCCAGGTCCTGCCGGACGCCGGGTCCCGGTCCAAGGACCTCGGCATCATGAACATCGGCACCAACGTGCCGCAGGCCCTGGCACCGGTGGCCGCGGCCCTGGTGATCGACCAGCTTGGCGGCTACCGGGAGCTCTTCGGCTTCGCGGGGATGTTCACCTTTTTCGGGGTACTCATGGTCTACCGGATCAAGTCCGTCAAGTAAGGTCGTGTCCCTCGAGTAAGTCGGGGGGCGACGCTTGAGCATTAACAGCCTTATCAGTACGTACGGGTACGCCGCGGTCTTTCTTATCGTGGGCGCCGAGAGCATCGGGATCCCGTTGCCGGGCGAGACCGCGCTGATTCTGGCCGGGACGTACGCGGGCCAGTCGCACAAGCTGAATCCCTGGGCGCTGTGGGCCGTCGCGTCGGCGGCGGCCATCATCGGGGACAACATCGGCTTCTGGGTTGGCGACAAGGGCGGCTATCCGCTCGCCCGCCGGTACGGACCCAAAATCGGGCTAGATGAACGGAAATTGAAGACCGCACGGTACCTCTTCGACCGGTATGGCGGAAAAGTCGTGTTCTTCGGCCGATGGGTATCGATCTTGCGCGCCTATGCGGCGTTCCTTGCCGGTACGAGCAAAATGCACTGGCGGCGTTTTCTTCCGGCTAATGCCTTCGGCGGCATCACCTGGGCCGCTACCTACACCTTCGCCGCGTACCTACTCGGGAATACGTTCCAGCGGCTGTCGCACACCATCGACTGGATCATCGGTGGCGTCGCGGTGGTGGCCGTCGTAGCTGTGTTGTTGCTGCTCCGGCGGCAATTCAGCAGGCTCGCCGATCAAGCGGAGAAGGCCTATCCAGACCCGCTCGAATTATTCCTCTGATGATCCAGAAAGACCGAGCTGGTCAGGGTGCTTACGGCGGTAATGATCAGTCAGGACGGTGCTGGCCTGTCCTGGCCGGTAGGCAAGGGTCTGCTGACAGACCTGGCAGCGTGTAACCGGCAACTGCGTCACAGTCACCGGAAACTGCGGGGATGATTTGCTCATTGTCCTTCTATCATGCCATGCTCGCGGCGAACTTCCTATTCCTCAATTAAGGTTATGTTGTCCGCGCGGTTTGCTGAGCAGCGGGTCCCGGTTCAAGTGGCGGAGCCGTGATCGCGCAGTTGACATCGCACTCCGGGCGCGGGGCGTTCGGGGCGGCGAACACGTCGTTCCGCACGGTAAGAAATGACAACACAGCGCCCGCCGCGAGCATCACGGCACTGATCACAACGGCTTCGTGAAACCCGCGGGCGAACCGGTCCGGGTGCGACTCGACGTCACCGGTGAGCCCGGTTAGCGGCGGGATCGCCGCGACCATCAACAGCGACGCCGCCCGGGCGACCGCGTTGTTCACCCCGCTGGCGATCCCGGCGTGCCCCACGTCCGCGGCGGCGAGCACGCTGGAGGTGAGCGGGGCGACCACCGCGGTCATGCCGAGCCCGAATACCAGCACCGCGGGCAGCACGTCGGCGACGTAGGAGGCACCGAGCCCGATCCTGGTCATCAGCAGCAGCCCGCAGGCCGTCACGGTCAGGCCGACGGTCAGCGGCAGCCGCGGTCCGATCCGGCGGGCCAGCCAGCCCGCGCGGGAGGACAGCAGCAGCATCAAGACCGTGAACGGCAGCAGCGAGATGCCCGCCGCCAGCGGCGAGAACCCCGCGACCACCTGCAGTGTCTGGACGAACAGGAAGAGCACCACGCCCAGCCCGCCGTACACCACGAAGGTGATCACGTTGATCACGGTGAACTGGCGGGAGGCGAATAGCTCAAACGGCAGCATCGCGTTATCGCCAGCCCGCCACTCGCGCAGCACGAAGCTGACGGCGCTGCCGATCCCGACCGCCCCGGCGACGCCCGCCTGCCAGCCGGGGCCGGAGGTGGCCGAGGTCAGCGCGTAGGTGATCCCGGCGAGGCCGAGCATGCCCAGGACCGCTCCCAGCACGTCGAACCGGCCGGGCGCCTTCTCGCCGACCGATTCCGGCACGTGCCGTAGCGTGACGACGACCGTGACGGCGACCAGCGGCACGTTGACCAGGAACACCCAGCGCCACCCGGGGCCGCCCACCAGCCAGCCGCCGAGGAACGGCCCGGCCGCGCCGGCCACGCCGCCGAGTCCGGACCACGCCCCCACCGCGCTGGACCGGTCGTCGCTGCTGAACGAAGCCTGGATGATGGCCAGTGAGCCGGGGGTGAGGAGCGCTCCCCCGACGCCCTCGACGGCCCGGGACGCGATCAGCATCTGGGCGTTGACGGCCACGCCGCACAGCACCGATGCGAGCGCGAACCACACGAGACCGATGATGAAGATCCGCCGCCGGCCGTACCTGTCCCCCAGCGCGCCGCCGAGCAGGATCATCCCGGCGAGCGTCAACGTGTAGGCGTTGACCGTCCACTGCAATTCCGCGAGCGAGGCGCCGAACGTCCGGCCGATCGACGGCAGCGCCACGTTCACCACCGTGCCGTCCAGCATCGCCACGCCGGAGCCGAGCACCGTGGCGAGCAGCACCCAGCGGCCCCTGGCCGACGATAGCCTCAGCTGCTCCACGGGTCGGACCCTAACATGCCCACTGACCACCGCTTTCGCGCGCTGCTGGCCGCACCCAGCCGACAGTAGCTGTCTGTTGTCAACAGTTCACTTCTTTTTTCCTTCATAACGACGAGTGTGATACGTCCTGGATTTACCCTGAATCGCCGAGGCGGCAAGTACGTCTACGGAGATGGCATCATGTGCTGATGCCTGGGAAGGATTGCAACCGTCATGGCCCTGCCTCGACCTGACGTCCCCGAACTGCTGGACGTGGTCGTTCCCGACGACGGTCACGTCGTCGTCGTCAGCGACCTCCACCTGCCGCCGGAACGCACCACCGTGTCCGCGCGGTGCTGCGAGCTGCTCTCACGGCGGCTGAACGCGCAGCCCGGTCCGGTCACCGTCGTACTCGCCGGGGACATCGTCGAGATGCTGGCGTTCCCCGAAGCGACCGCGGCGGACATACTCGAGGCGCACGACGATCTGTGCCTGGCCCTAAAGGGGGTCACCGAGCGCGGCGGAC
>JBEKHI010000224.1:0-13555 GCA_050012355.1 Streptosporangiaceae bacterium
GTCACACCGACCAGAAACGGGCCGCTGCCGGGCACTTAGCTGAGGTCCATTTTTCGGCTAAGAATGCGGCACCAACCAGGGGCGTGACCTGTCCGCGGCTTGGTTGACGGCGTCAACCTGGTGCGTTAGGTTGACGTTGTCAACCGATGGAGGGTCCCATGTCGGACGAGAAGATCGCCCTCATTACCGGGGCAAACAAGGGCATCGGCCTTGAATCGGCCAGGCAGCTGGCCGTGCGGGGAGTCCGCGTGCTACTCGGCTCGCGAGACCAAGCGCGCGGTAAGGAGGCGGCCGGGGCGCTTACGGCTCGTGGGTTGCCCGTCGTGCCGCTGCGGATCGACGTGACCGACGGCGCGTCCGTCGACGCGGCGGCCCGGGAGATCGGGGAGCGCTACGGCCGGCTCGACATCCTGGTCAACAACGCCGGGATCACCGGCGGCTATCGAGATTCCCCCAGCGAGGTGACCGCCGATCAGTTGCGAGAGGTGTACGACACGAATGTCTTCGGTGTCGTGACGGTGACCAACGCGATGTTGCCGCTGCTGCGCCGGTCGGAGGCCGGCCGGGTCGTGAACATGTCCAGCGGGCTAGGGTCGCTCACCCTGTCCAGCGATCCCGGCTCGGAGTTCGGGGACTATAACGTCGTCGTCTACCAGTCGTCCAAGACCGCGCTCAACGCCGTGACCGTCGGCTACGCCAAGGAACTGCGCGGCACCGGGATCAAGGTCAACGCCGCCGATCCCGGCTTCACGGCCACCGACCTGAACAACCACCGAGGTCACCGGACCGTGGAGCAGGCGGCAGGGGTAGTCGTCTGGCTGGCCACGCTGGATGCTGATGGTCCCACTGGGACCTTCCAGGACGAGAACGGTGTCGTCCCGTGGTAGCCGTAGCTGAGCAGGCTGGCTAAGTGCCCAAACCGACCCGTGAGCTGCTGATCGACGCGGCGGAAGAGCTGCTCGACTCCGGTGGCGTCGACGCCGTGACACTGCGCGAGGTCGGCCGCCGGACGGGCGTGTCGCATAACGCGCCGTACAAGCATTTCGCGAGCAAGGAAGCGTTGCTGGCCGCGGTCGCCGCCAGGGAGTTGCACCACCGCGCCGAGGCGATCGGCCGTGATCGGGATAGCCCCGCGGGAGAGCGGCTGCGGCACATCTTGCTGCGCTGGATCACCCAGGCAGTTGCTCACCCCAACCGATTCCGGCTGATCTACGGCCGATGGTCCCCGGACGCGTCGTCCGAGCTCACCGAGGCCGCAAACGAGGCGTATGTGGCGCTGACCAGCCTAGTTGCCGAGGCACAGCGGACCGGAGCGCTGCCGCGGGACGCCGACCCGGAACGGCTGGCGGCCCTGCTCCGGTCCGTAGTCCAGGGCGCGGCCGACCTAGCGGTCTCTGGTCATCTCGCCCGGAACGGCAAGGGCCGCGCCGATCCCCAAGACCTAGTAGCTGACCTGCTGATGTTCCTCGGACGGGACTCCCGCCCCTAGCCCGCCCGCGGCCGCCCGTCCCGCAGCCTGCCCCCCAGGCCAGCGATGGCCCATCGCTGGGGTCATAGCGCCATCGGTGGCCCATCGCTGGGGTGCCGGAAGCGTGTCGCATGGGAGAGGGTGGGGGACAATAGCGGACATGAGTCCAGTGACACGTGGCTTTCGTGGCAGGCGTAACCCCGAGCCGGGTGCCCGGATACCTCCCGGCCAGTACCTCACTCGTGATTTCCCGGTGCTGGCGACGGGGCCGACGCCGCACACGCGGCTGGAAAAGTGGTCGTTCGCCATAACCCGCGGCAAAACGACGGTGGCTTCCTGGACCTGGGCAGAGTTCACCAAGCTCCCGGCCGAGGACGTAACGGTCGACATCCACTGCGTGACACGGTGGTCGAAGCTGGACACCCGCTGGCGCGGCGTGCCGGTGCAGGCTCTGCTCGGCGACACCGATACCGGGTACGTGATGGCGCACAGCGACGGTGGATACACGACGAACATTCCGGTCAAGGAACTGATCAACGGGAAGGCGTGGGTCGCGTACGCCTACGATGGCGGCCCGTTGCCCGCGGAACACGGTGGCCCGGCCCGGCTGCTCATCCCGCACCTGTACTTCTGGAAGAGCGCCAAATGGGTGCGCAGCCTTGAGCTGATGGATACCGATGAGCCGGGCTTCTGGGAAGTAAACGGCTACAACATGTACGGAGATCCGTGGCGGGAACAGCGGTACACGGGCGACTAGCGTGGCAGGTGGTAACGGTTACCACGGTCATCGTGGAGACCCCCACCGTCCGCACTATCCGGTTCGACGCGCCGGAGTGGCCGGGGCACCTGCCCGGTCAGCACATCGACGTCCGGCTGACCGCGGAAGACGGGTACCAGGCATCCCGGGAGTACTCAATCGCCTCGGTGCCCGGTGAGCCGCTGGAGATCACCGTGCAGCGGCTCGACGACGGCGAGGTGTCGTCGTTTCTCACCGAAGAGCTGCGGGTCGGCGATCAGCTGGAGATACGCGGCCCGGTCGGCGGGTACTTCGTCTGGTCGTCGGGCAGCGACCCGCTCATGCTGGTCGCGGGCGGCTCTGGGATCGTGCCGCTCCGTTCGATGCTGCGGCACCGGGCCAGGACCGGCAGCGAGGTCCCCGCGCGGCTGCTGTACTCAGTGCGGACGCCAGCGGACATCATCTACCGCGACGAGCTGGACTCCTACGACGGTGTGACTTACACCTTCACCCGGCAGCCCCCGCCCGGGTGGACCGGGCATACCGGCCGGGTAACCCCGGAGATGCTGTCCGAGGTGGCCTGGCCGGCCGACCGGAACCCGATCGCGTACGTCTGCGGGCCGACCATGTTCGTGGAGACCGCTGCCCGGGAACTGCTGCTGCCGCTGAAATACCCGATGGAGCGGATCAAGACCGAGCGCTTCGGCGGCGCGTTACGCCGACTGGTGCCTCGGCCAGCGGCCCCATGGATGTCCCATCGCTGGTGCCATACGGCTAGCGATGGGACATCCATGGGGGAGCCGACACTGCGGGCCACGGGTCAGGCACCCGGACGAGCCGCGAGCGTAACGCCTGGAAAACACCCGGTGCGCCGGAGTGCGGACCTGCCTAGGCTTATCGTGACGGGGGCGTGACGACGAGGGCGGGTGCGGCTTGGCGGGCAACCAGATACTGGTCGATATCGCGGCGACCGGTCATGCCCTGCTCTCAACGGGTGCGGCGGTCGATCTGGCCCAGCCGCTCGGCGCGGAGGAACTGGAGGAGCTGCGCTGGTACCTGGAGGATTATCTCCAGGTGCCGTACGGCGTGTACGAGGACCGTGGTTCCCGGATCGCCGGGCTTATCGCGGCGTGGGGCCAGCGCATGTACGGCTCGCTGTTCGGATCCGGCGAGGCCGGGCCAGACGAGATCGTGGTCCGGTCGGCCACTCCGGCGTGGCTGGGGCTGCCGTGGGAGCTGATGCGCGATCCCCGCGGGTCGGCACCGCTGGTCCTCGACGGGGTAAAGCTGAGCCGGGAACTGCCCGGCGACGGAGGATCCCGCGACGTGCGGGTCGCCGCGGAACGGCTCCGGGTGCTCATGGTGATTTCCCGGCCCGCCGGGACCAGGGACGTGGGATACCGGATGATCGCGCGTCCGCTCCTGGAGTCCATGCAAAACGCCGATCTCACGGTGCTGCGCCCGGCCACGCTCGCTGCACTGGAAGAACAGCTGCGGGCGGCGAAGGCGGCCGGATCGCCGTTCCAGATCGTGCATTTCGACGGCCACGGATCGCTGGCCGGCGACAAGGCGACGCTGGCGTTCGAGCGGCCAGGCGGCGGCACCGACCACGTGACGGCCGACCGGATCGCGACGGTGCTGACCGGGGAAGCGGTGCCGGTCGTGGTGCTCAACGCCTGCCAGTCGGGCGCGGTCGGCAAGGACCTAGAAGCCGCGATGGCCACCGGCCTGCTGTCCGGCGGGGTACCGGCCGTCGTGGCCATGGCCTACCGCGTGTACGCGGCCGCCGCGGCCGAGTTCATGACGGCGTTCTACGAGCGGCTGTTCGCCGGTGACACGGTCGGCGAGGCCGTGCGCGCCGGGCGATCCCGCATGGCCCGCAACCCGCGCCGGCCCAGTCCGAAGGGCGACCTGCCGCTCGATGACTGGGTCATTCCGGTGCACTACCGCCGCGGCGAGGTTCGTTTCCCCCAGTTGCGCACCGCGCCTCGGCCGCGCGTCGAGGACGCGCCCGAGGAGCCGCTCGCGCCAGAGGGAGATTTCGTCGGGCGCGACGACGTGTTCTTCACCCTGGAGGAGCTGACCCGCACCGATCGGGTGGTGGTCCTGCACGGACCAGCCGGAACCGGGAAGACCGAAGTTGCCAAGGCGTTCGGCCGCTGGTGGCGTGACACCGGCGGCGCGGACCACGTCCTCTGGCATTCCTTCGAGCCCGGGATCGCGTCGTTTGGCCTGGACGGCGTGCTGCTGGAAGCGGGCATGCGACTGGACGGCCCGGACTTCGCGCGGCACGATCCGGCCGCGCGCCGGACCCGCGTCATGGACCTGCTGCGCCAGCACCGGGTGCTGATGATCTGGGACAACTTCGAATCGGTCGCCTCGATGCCCGATCCGGCCGCGCCGCCGCTTGACGAGACCGCGCGTGGCGATCTGCGGGACTTCCTGCGCGAGCTGTCGGCGACCGGGCGGAGCACTGTCCTGGTGACCAGCCGCACCCCGGAGGAATGGCTGGGTGACGTGCGCCGCGTCGCCGTCGGCGGGCTGCGCCCGCCCGAGTCGGCCGAATACGCCGACCGGCTCCTAGCCCCCTTCCCCGCGGCTCAGGCCCGGCGGACCGATCGCGCGTTCGCTGAGCTGCTGGAGTGGCTCGACGGGCACCCGCTGAGCATGCGGCTCACGCTCCCGCACCTCCAGGACACCGAGCCGGCCGTCCTGCTGGCCCAGCTCCGCGGGGCCGATCCTGCTTTGCCCGCGGCCGAAGGCGAGGGACGCACCACGTCGCTGGCGGCGAGCGTCGCGTACTCCATCGTCCACCTCGACCCCGCCGACCAGCGGCGGCTGGTCGCGCTCAGCCTGTTCCACGGCGTCACCGACCCGGCGGTGCTGGGCGTGTTTTCCGCGCTGGAAGAGACCCCCGAGCGGTTCCGGGACGTCAGCGGCGATGAGTGGACCGCCTTGCTGGACCGTGCGGTCCGGCTGGGGCTGCTACGCAGGCGCCCCGAGGGAGGCTACGGCATCTACCCCGCGCTTCCGGCCTACCTCGCCGCTCAGTGGCGGGCCGAGGAAACCAGCGACTATCAGGCCCAGCGCGACGCCGGCACCCGATCGCTGCTCACCGCTTACGGCGGGATCGCACAAGAACTCGGCAGCGAAGAAAATACCGCGCTGGCCCTCCAGTTCACCGATCAGAACCGCCGGGTGTTCGGTTACCTCCTGGACTACGCGATCGAGCACCACCTGTGGCCCCAGGCGCAGCTCGTGTTCATCCCGCTCGTTGAGTACCTGAAGCGCCGCGGACTCAACCGGGAGGCCGAAAGCTGGGCCGTCCGTGCCCGGCTGGCCGCCGAGGGTCCCGGCGGCACCCCGCCCGCCGTGGAGCGGCCGGAAGGCTCGCTGTGGGCGGTGGCCATGCTCGCTGAGGGAAACCGGCTGACCAGGGCCGGGGACCTCGATGCTGCGGAAGCAACCTACACCGAGATGCTGAACGTGGCGCGGAACGCTGCCCAGATCCCGGAGCTGCGCCCGATCCTGGCCATCCTTTACAGCAAGCTCGGCTTTGTGGCGGGGGAGCGCCGTCAGCTTGACGAGGCCGAGCGGTGGTACCGGCAGGCTCAGGGCATATACGAAGAGCGCGGTGACCGGCACGGCATCGCGCAGATGATCCGCCACCTGGGTGACGTCGCCCATGCGCGCGGGCGGTGGGACGAGGCCGAGGAGCACTATCACCGGGCCCTCGCGCTGCGGCGAGAACTCGGCGAGCTGGAGAGCACCGCGCTGCTCTATGACAGGCTCGCCGGGCTGGCCGACGACCGCGGCCGCCTCGATGAGGCGGAGCGGTGGTACGACGAGGCCCGCTCCATCGCGGAGGAACGCGGCGACTGGGACGGCCTGGCCCGTTCGGTCCACGGCCTCGCCATGGTGACGCGCAAACGCGGGCGCCTGGACGATGCCGAGCGGTGGTACCGCGAGGCCCTCACCCTGGCGGAGAAGGCCCATGACCGGCCCGGGATGGCCGCCTGCTATGGGAATCTCGGCGTAGTCGCGCTGCAGCGCGGACAAGACGAGTCCGAGGACTGGTTCCGCCGCGCCCTCGCCATCAACCAGGAACTGGGCAACCGCTCCGGGATGGCCGCGAACTACAAGACGCTTGGCATCATAGCCATCGCCCGCAAGCAGGCAGCCGAAGCCGAGCGGCTGCTCCGGCAGTCCCTTGCGCTCGCGGAGGAGACCGAGGACCGGAATGCCGCGAGCCAGGCGTACCATCTGCTGGGCGGGCTGGCCTACCAAAACCAGCGGTGGGACGAGTCCGAAGAATGGCTGCGGAAGGCCCTCGCCATCGAGGAGGACATGGACGATCAGGCCGGTGCCTCGATGGCCTGGTCCCAGCTCGCCCTGGTGTCCGAAGGCCGCGGGCACGTCGACGAGGCACTGGAGCGGGCTATCAAGTGCAAGGCCATGTCCCAGCGGTTTCCGCACGTTCAGGGACGGGAGAATGCCGCGCTGCTGGCCCGGCTGACCCGGCCGCTCGGGATCCGCGGGCTGGAGCAGCGCTGGAAGCAGGTCACCGGCGAACCCCTGCCGGAGGCCGTACGCGAGTCCCTGGAACAGGAGGACGGGTGAACAACCCGGACATCGCCGTTCGCCGTACCGCACGTGCCGCGGCGCGACGGCTGGCCGCCGATATCGACCCAGATATCAAAACGGCGGTCGAGACTGCCTTGCGTGACCCCGCCACCGACGAGCGATACGGTGTCGATCCGGTCGCGCTCGGCTCGCTGGTTATCAGCGCCGCCTCGCTGGCCTGGACCATATACCGGGACCTGCGCGACAAGATACCCAAGCCCGCCAAGAAAACAATCGAGCAGCGAGTGCGGCTCGAACTGCCGGTGACCGATCAGGTTCCGGCCGCGCAGCGGGACAGGATCATCGAGGTCGTCGTGGAACAGGTCGTCGAGGACGCCGGGTAACGCGCGGCCGCGGCGCACCGCGTGCTCATCGGCGATGTGGCTCGTCAGCCGGAGCGAAGCGCTGGCCCGTGAGTACGTGAGCTGTGCTACCCGGATGTACAGGACGTCGATGAGCACCATCGCCGAATGCCGCGCCCCCATCGAGCCGGGCCGGAAGCTGGTCTCCATCGACGAGGTGATCAGCCGGATGTCCGCGCCGCGGGCGACCGGCGACCGGGGGTCGTTGGTGAGCGCCACCGTGGTAGCGCCGCGGTCCCGTGCGAGTTCGAGCGGTTCCGCGGTCTCCCGGGTGTTGCCGGAGTGCGAGATCGCGATCGCCACGTCGGCCGGGGTGAGCAGCGCGGCCGAGGTGGCGGCGCCGTGGACCTCGGTCCAGCTCCGCACGTCGCAGCCGATGCGGTACAGGTGCATCTCGGTTTCCCTGGCGAGGGAACCGCTGCCGCCGACGCCGTAGACGTCGATCCGCCGGGCGTGCGCGAGCGCCTGCGCGGCGCGTTCGATCGCGTCGAGGTCGATCCGGTCCAGCGTGTGCTGCACCGCTTGCAAGTCCGCGTTGCCGACGACCGCGACGACGTGTTTCAGGCTGTCGTCCGGTCCGATGTCCGGCCCGATCTGCGCGTTGCCCCATGGTGAGGCGCCGGTGCGGCCCTGTTCTCGCGCCAGCATGAGCAGCAATTCCTGGTAGGACTCGAGCCCGACCGCGTGACAGAACCTGGTAACCGTCGCCTGTGACGTGCCGGCCCGCCGGGCGAGCTCGGCCGCGGAGCAGTGCGCGATGGCACGCGGGTCGGAGAGCACGAACCGCCCGACCTTGGCCAGTGACTCGGAGAGCTTCGGCAGTTCGGTGCGGATCAGCGCGGTGACATCGCTCCCGGTGGCTAGATTGTCGTCCACGGGATGACCCCTTGTGTCACATGAATAATCGAACCATCATGTTACGCGATGACTGAATACCATCCTTATGATTCTGAGCCGCTCGTCATGGGCGTCGACGCTGGTGGCACCCGGATCCGGGTGGCGGTCGCGGGGCTGGAAGGCCCGGTGCTCGGCCGGGGCGCCGGGGGCGCCGGGAACGCCTTGTCGGTCCCGGTCCCCGAGCTGGCGAGCCACCTGCACGAGGCGATCGCCCGCGCCGTGCACGGGGAGGACGTCGCGAAGCGGGTCCGCTCGGTGGTCGCCGGATTCGCCGGCGCGGCGCCGCTCATGGTCGACCCGGCGGATGTCGGACGGGAACGGGCGCGGGCGGCGCTGGCGGCGGCTTGTGCCGAGGCGGGGATCGCGCCGGACGTGACCATCGAGGTGCGCAGCGACGTGGAGGTGGCGTTCGCCTCGGGTGCCGGTTCGGCGGGAGACGGGCTGGTGCTGGTGTCCGGCAGCGGCGCGGTCGCCGGCCGGATCGCGGCCGGCCGGCTGGCGTGGACGGCCGACGGGAATGGCCGGCTGATCGATGACGCGGGCAGCGGTTTCTGGATCGGCCGCGGCGCGATGCGCGCGGCCCTGCGCGCCCTAGATGGCCGCGCCCCCTGGACCTCCCTGGTCGCCGCGATCGCCGAACGGCTAGGCGTGTCCGTTGAGGCGTTGAGGGGGCGGGGCGGGCTGGAGGCCGTCGCGCTGCGCCGGGCGCTGATCCGCGAGGTCACCAGCCGGGGCGAGTTCTACCTGTCGACGCTATGCCCGCTGGTCACCGAGGCCGCCGCCGAAGGCGACGCGGTCGCGAGCCGGATACTGGACGAAGCGGTGGAGGAGCTCATCACCACGCTGCGCGCGCTGCGGCCCGAGCCTGGCGAGCCCCTGGTGACCACCGGCGGCCTGCTCGCTCCGGGTGGTCCGCTGCTGAAGCGGCTCACCGAGGCGGTGGCAGCGCTCGGGCTGACACCACTCCCGGTCGAGGACGGGGTGGCCGGCGCGATCGCGCTGGCGCGTGGTTGATCGTTTCACCTTTACCGCGATAAGGTGATGAATCCAACCATGATGACAACAGGGGGATTCCGTGTCAGCGGACCGCTACGCACCGGAGGCGCTGCGGACGCTGCAGCGGGTCATCGAGCTCAACCGCGCCGAGGTCGCGGACGCGGCGCGGCTGGTCGCGGACTGCGTGGCGGCCGGCGGAGTAATCCAGGCGTTCGGCACCGGTCATTCCCAGGTACTGGCCGCCGAGATCGCCGGGCGCGCCGGCGGGCTGATCCCGACGAACCGGCTGTCGCTGGCCGACCCGGTGCTCTACGGCGGCGCCGACCTTAGCCTGCTGTCCGACCCGCTGCTGGAACGCGCCCCCGGCACCGCTGCCACGATCTACGACCTGGCCGCTCCGCATCCCGAGGACCTGTTCGTGATCATCTCCAATTCCGGCGTGAACAACTCGGTCGTCGACCTAGCGCTGCTTGTCCGTGATCGCGGGCACCAGCTGATCGCGATTACCTCGCGGGAGCACTCGATGGCGGTCCCTGCCCTCCACGAGAGCGGCAAGCGGCTGCTGGATTTGGCAACCGTCGTTATGGACAATGGGGCGCCACTAGGTGACGCGCTGATTGATGGCGGCGGCGGGATCCGGGTGTGTGGAGTGTCCACCCTGACATCCAGCATGCTGATTCAGATGACGGTGGCCGAGGCGATCGGCCTGCTGGCCGAGGACGGGATCGATCCGCCCGTGTACGTTTCCGCGAACGTGCCCGGCGGCCACGAGCGCAACCTGGTGCTGGAAGGCCGGTATGGCGAACGGCTGCGCCGTTCCGCGCTGTAGCGGCGCCGACCGGAAAGTCCCTCCCCCAGCCGGTGCGCGGCAGCGGAGCGTTCCTGGTGGGTGCTGCACTAACCAGCAAAGCCTGGTTCGTCCCGGGGGCGGTCGCGGTGGCGTGAAAGTCGGGTGGCTGCCGGCGCGTGGGCGGCTGGGGCTGGCTACCGCGTCCGGTGGCCTCAGGTCGGGTGCTGCTGCTGGTACTGGTGGTGCTCATGAATGCGGTCAAGCCGTCGGCCCGGGTGTGCCGTTCCTGGGCGGTGCGGCTCTGCTCAGGCTCTTTGCTGGTCAGCGTCGCACCGCCCAGGAACGGTCTGCTGCCGCGCGCCCAGCTAGGGCCCATTTTTCGGCTCAGAGCCTGGGTAGCGCAGCATTCACCAGCAACGGGGCACCAGTCAGGAGATCACGCCAGCAGCACCTGAACCGTTCGCACCACGACCATCAGCAGTGCACGCCGCGGGCCGGGGAAGGAAGCGATCTCCTGCCAGACCGCCTGCCTGCCAGCCTGGTCGATGTCGCGGAACCGGTAGGCGTACAGCCGCTCATAGTTGATGCTGCCCGCTGGAAGCGCTGCGGGCGTCTCCGGCTCGGACTCGTGCATCGGGAACCATTAAAATTTGCGACTTGGCCGCGGATGGTATATCAGCGGCGTGACGCTGCCCGCCCCGGAGACGGCCACTTCCTGCGTGATGATCGTCTCGACGCCGTTGCGCACGTAACCCGTGACCTGATAGGTGCTGGCGTTAAGGAGGATCTCCGTGATGCCGTCGGTGAACGGGAAACGGAACGCGATATCGGCCTGACCAGTCACGTCGGTGATCCGCTGGACGATGACCCCGGGTATGTCGGCCAGCATCAGGAACCAGTCGCCGTCCGTTCCACCCTGGTTGACGTAGCCGAAGATCATGTTGGTCATCGCGTTGACGGCGTTGCAGTCGCCTGCCACGTCAGCGCATCCTGTCCGGTAGGTGTTAAGCGCCGCGAGCAGTTGCGGGAGCGTATCGGGCAGGCTGGGCGAGAATGATGACTGGCCGATCGAGAACGAGGGATTGACCAGCGCATAGCTCGGACCGGCGGGCATGAGCCACTGGGTTGACTTGGCGCACGCCGCCGAGCGCGAACAGACCTGGAGTTTGCCGTTGACGTAGCTGGCCTGCTCCGAGTCGTCGGAGGTGGCCCAGACGGTCGTGTCGCCGGACGAGGTGGCCAGTTTCCGTAGTATCCACGTGCCGGACCGGGCGAGGGCGAGCTGCTGCGGTCCGCTGACCCAGGTGACTGCCCTGTCCGCCTGCTCGGCCAGCATTTCGACCGCCGTGGGCGGAGTGAGGCTCGGCTGGGTGCTGCCGGGAGCGCGGACGATTACCATCCGCACCACCGCGGTCTCGAACAACGACGAATCGCTGCCCCATGAAGCGCGGGCCAGGAAGCTGTAGTTGGACGCGTTGAGGATGATCTCCTGCTTCTCGCTCTGCGGGGTGGCCGGTAGCACGAACGCGACGCCGGCCTGGCCGTCGATGGCGGTGACGTGGCTGTCTGCTGTGACGATGGGGATGATGGCCAGCGCCTGGTACACCTCCGCTTGCAGCGTCGGCGGCAGCACGTAGTTTTGGAGCATGTCGTCGATCACGGAGAACGCCGCCAGGTCCTTCTGAAACGGCTTCGCATTTGAGTTGGGGTAGACGAGGCGCACGAGGTATGCGTCTAGCGCCGCCGGGTCGCGAGGCAGCGATCCGAGCTCGGAGTAGCTTGGTATGTTGTCGCCGCCAGCGATGCCCTCGGAAGAGGTGTCACCGTAGGTCACCAGGCCGTCTGCCGTTTCCCAGCCAGCCTCAGTGCTCGTATCCCGTAGACCCTTGAACCGAAACGGCGAGTGCCACTCGACCACCCGGTACACCCACTGGCCCGGGCTCACCGTCGGCTGAGTGAGGGCCGCGGCGGATGCGCGATCGGCCAGCAGCTTGGCCGTCAGGACGGTCTTTCGACAGCCGTGCTAGGGCGGCGGTGAGCCGTCGGCTGGCCGTGCTCGCGCTGACCTGGTCGTCGATCCGGTCGGTGAAGGACTCTGTGACCGGGTCGGCCCCTGTCCGGGCCAGTGCGCGATACAGCCTGATCTCAGCGCGGCGGTGATGGCCGATGAGGTTGGTAGCGATGCCGTACAGCCAGGGTCGCGCGTTCGCGCGGGTCTGGTCGTAGGAGTCCCGCTGGCGGAAGGCGAGCAGGAACGTCTCGGCCACGATGTCATCGGCCGCGTCCTGGCCGATACGACGCACCACGTAGCGCTGAATGTACGGTGCGTGTCTTCGGAACAGTACGTTGAAGTGCTCGGGTTCCTGCCGGGAGAGCTGAATAACGGCCGCGTCGTCCGCGTCCGTGCCGGCCTCAGCCTGGTCCCGGCTTGGTTGTGTCATGCGCGGCCCTCCGGATGTTGGCTGTGACACCCGTCATTGCCCGCAATGGGCAAACCGGTTCCCTAATAATTCCTCGCCTCGGCCGGGCCGTGCCGCCCTTGGGGAACGAAACCGGTCAATTGCCTGTGCCTGCCAGGAGGGTAATAATCGGCGAAGAAAGATTTGTATCGGGGCGAGGTAGGTTCTGGCTCTCCTGTGGCATCGGGAAAGTAGCGGGCTGGTATGCCATCTTTGAATCTGCTGGACGGCGGACCCTTGACGGGCGCCGCGTTCGAGGCCGACCGGATCGCTGGGTGCCTGCGACAGGTGCGCGAGCCGGTGCACATCGTCGGCGCGCCCGATGGCGGCCCGCGCGGCTTGGCGCTTGGGAGCCAGGGTGCTGCGGGCTGCTCCCAGCTGGGCACGCTGCCGCCGCTGTACCCGGAATGGCTCGGCGATCGCGACTTCGGTGAGGTGCACGGGGTTCGCTTCCCGTACGTGGCTGGTGAGATGGCGCGGGGCATCGCCACCACGCGGATGGTGATCGCCATGGCCCGCGCCGAGATGCTGGCCATCTTCGGCGCGGCCGGGCTTGACGTCGGGACCATCGAACGCGCGGTTCACGAGCTCAGCGGGGCGCTTGGCGGCAACCGCCCATGGGGCGTCAACCTGATACATTCGCCGGCCGAGCCGGCGCTGGAGGAGCGGACGGCCGATCTGCTGCTGCGTAGCGATGTCCCGATCATCTCGGCATCGGCGTACATGGACATCACGCCGCCGCTGGCTAGGTGCGCGGTGGCCGGGCTGCGGGCCGACCCGGCAGGCCGGATCGTGCGGCCGGTGCGGATCTTCGCGAAGGTGTCCAGGCCCGAGGTTGCCGAGAAGTTCATGTCGCCTGCTCCGGCTGACCTGCTCGCGGCGCTGGTTGCCCGCGGCCAGCTGACCCAGGACGAGGCCCGGCTGGCCGCGCAGGTGCCCATCGCCGAGGACGTGACGGTCGAGGCGGACAGCGGTGGCCATACCGACAACCAGCCCCTCGGCGCGATGCTGCCCGCGATCCTGGCGCTACGCGACGCGGTCGCCGCCCGGCACCGATACCAGCGTCGGATCAGGGTCGGCGCGGCCGGCGGCCTCGGCAGCCCGCAGGCGGTGGCCGGCGCATTCGCGCTTGGGGCCGCCTACGTGCTGACCGGGTCGGTGAACCAGCTTGCCGTCGAGTCGGGCGTGTCGGACGACGCCCGCGCGCTGCTGGCGCAGGCGGAC
>JBEKHI010000225.1:0-24242 GCA_050012355.1 Streptosporangiaceae bacterium
GCCTCGTCGAGTACCGCGAACAGGTCGCGCTGACCCACCGCCAGTTCCGGTAGCGAGTCGTAGTTGTTGCTCGCCGGGTCGATCGTGTCCTCGGTGCCAGGCTCCCAGTTCAGCGCCTGGTACCAGGCGACCTTGGCCAGCGGGTACACCGGGCTGTACCGCATCGAGACCGCGAGGAAAGGATCCTGAGTGGTGAACTGGTCAGTGGGATATGACAGGCCCAGATAGCTGGTGTTGACGTGCATGCCCCACTGGTCGAACGTGCCGGACAGAAAGCCCGCCGCCTCCTTGTCGGCCGCGATCCAAGAGGTCACCGTCCATGTCATGTCGCTCTGACCGGACTCCACCGTCGGTACCTGGAAGCCGTCCGGGTCGGCCGGGTATTTGATGGCGGGATTGAGTTCCTCGAACTCCGGATCGCTGAACAGGCTGGACGGATTGCCGTCGACGGCGTTGTCACAGGTGGAACCGCTCTGAGCCGACGGGCAGCCATCGTCGGTGTAGGCATAGGAGGTGGTCAGTAGCTTGGCCAGCAGCCGGGCGTCGAGCTTCAGGTTCGTGTACGGCTGCCCGGTCTGGGTGTTGTCCAGCCAGTAGGCGACCGACGCGGCGGAGACGGCGACCGGCGCATAGGTGTACGGGTGCTTGGTCGTCGTTCCCGAGGCGATCGGCTGCGTAGTGAACGCCACGTCATCGAGGCCGTCGGCGAAGTCCTGGCGAGCCTCGTATTCGTTGTTGGAGGCGTTGTACTGCACCGTCAGGGGGCTTGAACCCTGGCACAACCCCGCTTCCCACTGCTCCATCGCGTCGGCGAGCATCGGCGAGCCGCCGGCGGTGAAGTCCCCCGTACGCAGCGGGCAGTCCGCGGCGGATGGCGCGAAGCTCAGCGGGATGACGATCCGCTTGATCCAGGAGCAGTAGCTGTTCGGGCTGCCGCTGAGCGGGATGAACTCGTACTGACCGGTGTCGAGTGCCTGGTTGTCCTGGCTATGGTCGCTGCAGTCCGGCGGCGTATCGAGGCTGTTGCCGCCCTGCGCGGGCATGACCACCAGCGAGCACTTGTGCCTGCTGCCGCAGCCGAGGAACTGGTTCTGGGTGCCGGTGTAAAGCTCGATGTCGGCCGAGCCGGTGCCGTTGCTCTCGGTGATCGCGTAGGCGGTGTTGCTCGGCCCGTACTGGCCCTCGGTCTCGGTCGAGCCCGCGTTCGTCGCGTCGTAGCACTGGTCGGGATTTGTCGGATCCGCCGTGTCGCATTCGGCGACCATCACCGGATAGTCGGTGTCCGACGCGCTGTAGATCACGGTGTCCGACGGTGTAAAGCCGGTCCACGACACCTCGATCATCTGATTGGCCAGATCGGTGTCCTGGGTCACCGTAACGGTGGCTGCCGTCGCGTAGGTGCCGCCCGTAGCCGGGTCGTACATATGCGGCCCGGAGAACGTCCTCGAGTGCGCCGCGGCCGGTGACACGCTCGCGATTGCCGCGCCCGGCAGCGCGACGAGCAGCGTGATGCCCGTCGCCAGGCCCGCGGCCAGCAGTTTTCTCACGGGCGGTTCGCCTCCTTGGCGATGCGGCGGCGCTGCCGCCTGGACAGTTCGCCGGGCGCGCCGCCACCGAGGCGCCGTGCGACGGTGAACAGGATCAGCACGAGAACGATCAGCACGAACCCGGCGCCGAACGCGCGGATCTTGTCCGTCATGTCGGGCAGTTGCACCTCGTTGTAGATGAACAGCGGGAGGCTGGTCTGCCAGTTGTGGAACGGTGTCGTGTTGAGCACCTTGCTGTAGCCAGCGGTGAGCAGTACCGGCGCGGTCTCGCCGATGCCGCGTGCCATCGCGAGCACCACCGCGGTGGCCAGACCGGACCGGGCGGTCGGCACTACCACCATCAGCACCGTGCGCCATTGGCTCGCGCCGAGCGCGTAGGCGGCTTCGCGCAGCGTGTTCGGCACCAGGCGGAGCACGGCTTCGGACGCGCGGCACACGATCGGCAGCATGGTGACGGCCAGTGCGAGCGCCGCCATCGACCCGGACTTCTGGATGCCCAGGGTGAGGATGACGAACGCCAGGATGAAAAGGCCGGCCAGGATGTCGGGCAGCGCCGTCATCGCGTCGACGATGGTACGCACCGGCCGGGCCAGCCTGCCGCCGATCTCGGCGAGGAACAGCGCCGCCGCGATGCCGAGCGGCACGGAGATGACCGTGGCGATGCTGATCTGCTCAAGGGTGCCGACCAGCGCGTGCAGTACGCCGCCGCTGGTGATCGGGCTGAGCGGCCCGGCCCGCGACATGTCGTGGGTGATGAACTGCAGGTGCCGCACCGCGGTGAAGCCGCGGACCAGCACGTAGCCGACCTGGTCGAGGACGATCGCGGTGGCGAGGACGCCGCTGGTGGTGAGCGCGACCCGCATCACCTGGTCGCGGACTGCTAGCCCGTCCCACTGCAGTGCGGCCATCCAGGTGTACAAGCCGAGGAACAGCACGTACCAGCACAGCCAGAAACCCTGTGCGCCGGTGAACGGAAGCACCCGCTCGTACAGCACCCAGTCCAGGCCAAGCGCGGAGGCCGCGGCGCCGACGACCGTGTAGGCGCTCTCCGGGGGTACCCGGTCGAGCCGGACGATCTTCTCCGCGGCTTGCGGCGGAGCTTCGGTGGTCGCGGCCATAACGCGTCGCTCGCCAGGCCGGAGCGGGACCGGCCGATCACGATCGCGCCGATGGTGTTGACGATCAGCGTCATGGCGAACAGGACCAGGCCCGCCGCCATCAGCGCCGACAATCCGACCGACTGCGGGTCGGCGAACGACCCGAAGTCCAGCGCGATGGTCGCCGAGATCGACGTCGCGCCGTGGTCAAGTATGTGGTAGCTGAAGACGTCCGTGTTGCTCGCGATGAGGGAGACGGCGATGGTCTCACCCAGCGCGCGTCCGAGCCCGAGCATGGTCGCCCCGATCACGCCGCCTTTTCCAAATGGCATAACGACGGTGCGGATCATCCCCCACCTCGTGGCTCCCAGCGCGTAGGCGCCCTCCCGCTCGCCTTGGGGTGCTTGGGAAAACACCTGCCTGGACAGCGAGGTGATGATCGGGATCACCATCAGCGAGACCACGACGCCGCAGATGAAGGTGGAGCCTGCCAGGTTGGCGGAGATGCTCAGCGAGTCGGAGACGCTGAGGACCGGGATGAACGACAGGTGCCTAGCAAGCCAGGCGTCGAATCCCAGGATGCGTGGCATCAGGAACAGCAGGCCCCATAGCCCGTAGATGATGGACGGGATCGCCGCCATCAGGTCGATCAGCCCGATCAGCGTCCGCTTGAGGGCGGGTGGCGCGTACTCGGAGATGAAGAGCGCTATCGCCAACGACATCGGCACCGCGATCAGCATGGCGATGATCGCGATCAGCACGCCCATCGGCAGGATGGCGGCGATGCCGAAGTGGGTGACACCGGTGGTGATCCAGCTCTGGGTGGTAAGGAACGACCATCCGGTGATGCGCAGCGCTTTTAGCGAGCGGATGACCAGGAACGTCAGGATCAGCCCGGTAATGACGAAGACGGATAGTCCGGCGGCGCGCAGTACTCCGCGGAATATCCGGTCGCCCACGGTCGGTGGCGCGACAATTACCCGAGGGATGTCCTCGGTGACGGCGGACATGAAGTTCTCCCCCCGCTCCTTTCAGGGACGCTGGCAGCCCCCCGCCGTCGGGCGGGGGGCTGTCGTGGGACTGCTAGCGCTTAGTCCCCGTGGCCGCAGAGGGCGTCGACCAGGAAGCCGTAGTTCTTGATTTGCGTCTGGGCCGCCGTACTGCACAGGTAGCCCTTCGGTGCGAAGAACTCCTCCTCGCGCGGTGCCATGTAGTAGTTCGCTGAGGTGCCGTAGTAGCGAACGATGTTGTACAGGACGCGGATCAGCGGATACGTCGTACCGGACTTGGAGAAGCTGGAGTTGATGACGTAGTCCGGCGACTTCGCAGTGCCCGCATTGACGTACGGAGCGGTGCCGTTGACATCGTTCAGGTACAGGTAGCCGTTCTCGTCGTGGCCGAACTTGTTCTGCCCGCTCGTCGGGTTCTTGCCAATCGCGGCGGAGCGGTACTCCTGCGACAGCCAACTGCCGATTGAGTAGGGAACGAGGATGTTCGGGTTGTTCTTGAAGACCGAGTTGATCCCCTCGTTCTCCTCAACGGTCTGGTGGCTGGCCGGGACACAGCCGGTGCTTACGCTGGTGACACCGATCTCCTTCAGGAAGAAGGAGCGAGTCCCCGAGCTAGTCGGCGGCAGATACGGCTGGATCTCGGCGTTCTTGCCACCCAGCTTGTCCCAGTTGGTGACCTTGCAGGTGTAGATGTCGTACAGCTGGGTGAGGGTCAGGCTCGCGGGCGCGTTCGTGGTCTTGTCGGTCGCCCAGGTCACCGCGTCCTTGGCGAAGGGCACGTAGACCACGCCGCCAGGGCCGAACTTGGGCGAGGTCGAGGAGCGGCCGCTGGAGGAGCGGGCATAGTCGACGCAGTAATAGCCCTTGGAGTTCTTGGTGTTATCGTCCAGGGCGGTGAGGCCCGCACCAGAGCCGTTAGGCCGGGCGATCTCAAGCGCCTTGGTGTTGCAGTCGGCCTTGGTCGCGATCGTGTCGCCGGTGGCGCCGGTGTACGGGTTGGTCGCGTCCCAGCTGTAGATGTACGGGTGGGTCGTGCTGTGGTCGCCCGACGCGTCGTAGTTGAACGCGATCTGGTCGACGACGTACTGGGTCGTGTTGGATCCCACGCCCACGATGTCGTAGTAAGTCGGTACTACCGGCTGACTCTTGCCGTTGATCGGGTCGGCGTTCGCCGCTGGTACTGCCAGGGCGAGGGCGGCGGCCACGGTGGCCACGCCCGTCAGGATCTTGGTTAGCTTGCGCATTCCCCTCTTGTCCCTTGCGTCACTGTCGGCTGTCTCACCTGCCCCCTCCCGGCGGGAGCGGGTAACGCTGACATTGGCCCCAAGCTTGACGTGGGCTGTGATCACTCACAAGAAACGCTAGGAGTCCGCTTCCAGAGGATTGAGAAAACGCTGTGTGAACGATGAGACGGTGAACTGGCCTGACGTGCGCGGCTGCAAGTTCACCTGTTGTTGGTTTGACCCCAATGCTCCGGATGCGCAAGGATCTAGAGTTTTGGATTCTGTGAGGGAGCTGAGAGCGGGTGTCGATCTGTTGGCCACCGGTAACTCAGTTAAGCCATTTACGATTCGGGCACCATCAGCGAAGGCGTAATCCTCAAGTACGGAGCCTGATCGCGGGTGCCGGTTCCCGTGCCGGCGGTACGCGTGCTGCCGGCGGCACGGGCACTCTTATCGCTTGGAGACGATCTCGACCAGGTTGCCGTCGGGGTCGTTGAGCAGGGCGTTGCGGTTGTTGCCGGTATCGTGCGGCGGCTGGGAAGCGTCGTTACATATGGTGATGAGTTGTTCCACCTACGGAATTGAATGTGTAACACGCTGGAAACCACTGAATACCTATCTTTATTACGAATAATGTGCTAAAACCGTGGGAAACATGCCGTTCCAGGAGGGGATTTGCGCATGGCCACGACTCAAGATCCAGGGCTCGGTCTGGCCGAGCAGCAGATCGACAAAGGTTTGAAGTCCGGGGCTCTCGGACTGGTCTCCACGATCGTCATGGGGGTGGCGTCAACCGCGCCGGCGTATAGCCTCGCGGCGACGCTGGGCTTCATCGTGCTGGCCGTCGGGTTGCAGTCGCCGATCGTCGCGGTGCTCGCGTTCGTCCCGATTCTGCTGACCTCGATCGGCTACAACGAGATCAACAAGGCGGACCCCGACTGCGGGACGACGTTTACCTGGGCTTCCCGGGCATTCGGTCCTCGCCTGGGATGGGCCGGCGGCTGGGCGATCGTCGCCGCCGACATCCTGTGCATGTCCAGCCTGGCGCAGATCGCCTCGGAATACTTTTTCTCGTTCATCGGAGCGCACGGGATCGCGAGCAACCCGACGGGCGGCCTGGTCCTGCTCGGCGGGATCGTCTGGATGATCCTGATGGGCTACATCTGCTACCGGGGCATCGAGATCTCGGCGCGAATGCAGCAGGTGCTGCTCAGCATCGAAGTGGTGATGCTGCTCCTGCTGTCGGTCGTCGCGCTGGTCCGGGTCGGCACCGGTCACCATCCGGCGCTGTCGGTCACTCCGTCGCTGTCCTGGCTGAACCCGTTCAAGGTGTCCAGCTTCTCGTCGTTCATCTCCGGGCTCATCCTGATGCTGTTCATCTACTGGGGCTGGGACACTGCGGTATCGGTCAACGAGGAGACCAAGGACAAGAGCAGGACGCCGGGTAGGGCGGCGGTCATCTCGACGTTCATCCTGCTAGTCACCTACGTGGTCGTGATCTTCGCGGCCCAGTCGTTCGCCGGTGTCGGCGGCAAGGGGATCGGGCTGGGAAACATCGCCGACTCAGGCGACGTGCTGTCGGTGCTGGGGGGATCAGTGTTCGGCACCAGCGGGATCGGGTCGGTGCTGTCGAAGCTGCTGGTGCTGATGGTGCTCAGCTCGGCGGCCGCCTCGACGCAGACGACGATCCTGCCGACCGCGCGGACCACGCTGTCGATGGCGGCCTGGAAGGCGCTGCCCAAGTCGTTCGCGAAGGTGCACCCGAAGTACCTCACGCCGACGGTCTCCACGTTCATGATGGTGGCGGTCTCGATCGTGCTGTACATCCCGTTCAACTACCTGTCCCATGGTCTCGTGATCGCGGACGCGGTGACCGCGATCGGGCTGTACATCGCCTTCTACTACGGGCTCACGGCCTTCGCCTGCGTGTGGTACTACCGGCGGACGCTGACATCATCCGCGCGCAACCTGTGGATGCGGGGGATACTGCCACTCACCGGCGGCCTGATGATGTACTTCTGCGGCGGGTGGGCGGTGTGGGCCGACTACGACGTGGCCAGCGAGAACAGCTACACCATGTGGACCGTACCCGGCCTGAGGTGGCAGATCGGCGGGGCCTTCGTGATCGCGGCCGGATCCGCGGTGGCGGGCCTGCTATTCGGGATCTACTGCTGGCAGCGGGGACCCGCGTTCTTCCGGCGCGAGACGCTCACCCGCGCGACGTCGCTGACGGTCCCCGCCCCGGAGACGGACTCGGACACGGGCGACGGCAACAAGCCCGCCTAGGCGCAATCGATCCTGGTTGGTGCGGCATTGACCAGCAAAGAGCCTGGTTAGTGCAGCACCAACCAGGATCGGTGCTTGGCTACAGGTCGGCGAGAATCTCCGCGAGCACCTTCTGGGTGCCCTCAGTCGGCGCCGCTTGAAGACAGAGCTGCTCCATGAGTTCCATGTAGCTGTCCACCTCGGCCGCCTTCTCCAGGTAGATGGCGCTGGTGAGCTGCTCCAGGTAAACGACGTCCTGCAGGTCAGGCTCGGCGAACCGCAGGATCGTGAACGGGCCGCCCATGGCGGAATGTGCTCCGATGCGGAACGGGAGAACCTGAAGGGTCACCGCCGGATGGTCACACATGTCGATGAGGTGCCGGATCTGCTCCCGCATAACATCGCTGCCGCCGACCGGACGACGTAGCGCCGCCTCGTCGATCACCGTCCAGAAGCGGGGCGCCAGCTCCTTGTTGAGCACATCCTGGCGGCCGATACGCAGCTCGCTGCGCCGGACGACCTCTTCATCGCTCGCGGCGTTGCCGACCTTGATCAGCGCGCGAGCGTAGCCTTCGGTCTGCAGCAGGCCGGGGACGGACTGCACCTGATAGGTACGGATGACCGACGCGGCGGCCTCAAGGCCTACGTAGGGCTCAACCCAGTTCGGGAGGATGTCCGCGTAGTCGTGCCACCAGCCAGGCGTCGCTGACTCCCGCGCGAGGCTCAGCAGCGCCGCGCGCTGTTCGCCGTCACCCATGCCGTAGAAGGTGAGCAAGTCAGCGACATCGCGCTCCTTGAAACCAACCCGGCCATGTTCCATCCGGCTGAGCTTGGAGTGCGAGCCGCGGATGACGTCCGCTGCCTGCTCAAGGGTGACGCCTCGGTCTTCGCGCATGCGGCGGAGTTGGCCGCCGAGCACGAGCCTCTGCACGGTAGGCCCTGGTGACCGGCCGCCGAACGAGGCGCCGGGGACCTCCCAGAGGGACTCTTCCGAAGACAGCATTGCCACTCCTCGCAATACGCGTGACCCTGACTGACGTGGGATGCGGACCAGTCTCCCACAGGAAGGTGGGGTTGCGAAAGTGTGGTATATGACAATTCAATCTCTGCTGAGCGCAGAGTTGAGGTTTCAGCGCGTTTAGTTGAGCAAGTGATCAAACTCGCCGTCTTTGGCGCCTGCCACGAACGCCGCGATCTCAGCTGGCGTGTAGATGAGTGCCGGGCCCTCCGGGAAGCGTGAGTTCCGCATGGCGATCTCCCCGTTGTGGAGGGTCGCCAGCTCCACGCATTCGCCGTTGGGATTGCTGTACTGGCTCTTGCGCCACGCTAGTTCGCCCAGCTCACCGGCGGGCATGCCGTTGTAGGCCTTAGTCATCGTGCCTCCCGTAGTGCGCTTCCATGTGAGCTAAAACGGAAACGGCGCCAGATTTGTTCACGCACCGTTACATACAGACAACTACGGGGTGAACGTGCCAGCCGAGAACCCTGCGTCAAGATCAGATGAACGTGCATCCGGTCTTGCATTTGCACAATATATCAGGCACGATACCTATAGGGCACAAGCCACATACTGCGACAGGCAAGGCTTCCCGAGGCAACCGCCCCGGGTCCGCGACTAGGCAGAAAGCGGTTGCGTTGGCTCAGCTAGGGCTCGCTTACGAGGCCGGAGACGATGACGACTTCGAGGTCATCCGGCTTCCAGTTGAGCATGCCAATACGCCCAAGGTTTTCCCTGTCCCCTCGGCTTGGTGGGAGACGCCGGCTGTCACCAGCAGGTCGCTATCTCCTCAGCCGGAGGATATCCGCAGTGCCAGGCAGTTTGTCAGGGAGATGCTCACTTGCTGGGGATTCTCCGACCTGTCGGACGACGCGGAGATGATCATCGGCGAGCTGGTGGTCAACGCGGTACGGCACGGGCTAAGCACCGCTCCGTCCCGTACGGCCGCCCGCACAGGACGCGGCGAGAACGTGCTGCGGCTCTGCATGCTCCGCCGGCAGCACGAGATCATGATGGCGGTCGTTGACCCGAGCAACGAGGCACCGCAGCCACGGCAGTCCGACTGGACCGGCGAGTCCGGCCGCGGCCTGCAGATCGTGGGCGCGCTCTCGCACGTGTGGGGTTGGTCACCCATGGAGGGCAACGGCAAGGCCGTCTGGGCCGTGCTGAAGAGCTTAAAAGCCCGCCGCACCCACCCCATGGATGTCCCATCGCTGGCGCTATAGCCCGCTCGATGGGACATCGATAGCGCGCTGATAGCGGCCGCGACGGGGATAACCTCGCGACGGGCTCGTCGGCCATCGTCAGGACGTACTCGACCAGGGCGATCAGCACCTGCTTCGCCGATTCACGTGACCGGGCGTCGCAGATCACGATCGGGATGTCCTTGTCCAGGTCGAGCGCGTTCCGAACGTCCTGCGGGTCGTAGCGCTTCGCTCCGTCGAAGCAGTTCAGCCCGATGATGAACGGGATGTCGCGGCGCTCGAAGTAGTCCACCGCCGGGAAGCAGTCCGCCAGCCGCCGGGTGTCCGCCAGCACAACGGCGCCCAGCGCACCGATTGCCAGCTCGTCCCACATGAACCAGAACCGCTCCTGGCCCGGTGTGCCGAACAGGTACAGCACCAGGTCGGCCCGCAGGCTGATCCGGCCGAAGTCCATCGCGACGGTCGTCGTGGTCTTGCGCTCGACTCCGACCGTGTTGTCCACTTTCACGCTGGACTGCGTGAGCGGCTCTTCCGTGCGCAGCGGCTTAATCTCGCTGACCGCGCCGACGAGCGTTGTCTTGCCAACGCCGAAGCCCCCGGCGAGCAGGATCTTGATGGCGCGATGGCCGCGAACCGGAACGCCGAAACCTTCAGAGGCCCCGTAGGCCATTGAGGACCTCCCTGAGAGTGTTCTTGTCAACCCGTTGCGCCTTCGTCGGGGCGGGTTGGCGGATCGCGACCAAACCGAGTTCACGCAAGTCCGCGAGGAGAATGCGGACCACGCCGAGCGGCAGGTCCACGTCGGACGCGATGTCCACCACGGTGGTGGGGAAACGCGTGAGATATAGCACGCTCACGTGCTCGGGTGCGAGCGTCTCCGGATCCGTGACCGGCGCGGAGGTCGCGGTGACCGTGGCCACCAAGTCGAATGCCTCGCCGCCATGTCTCGTCCGGCCCCGGGTCAGAGCATAGGGCCGGACGACGGGGCCTGCGTCGGCGTCGAGCCACCGGTCTTCGTTGGATGGCATCGCCAGAGGTTACCTATCCCGTCACGTATCCAAGGTCCCCGCGGGAACCCCCCGCAGGCCCGTCTGCAAGTGCTCGCTGGTGCGTTGCACGAGGACCGCCATCTCGTACGCGACGAGCCCTACGTCCGCGCCCGCTTCAGTGAGGACGGCCATGCAAGTACCGTGTCCGGCGGCGGTGACGAACAGGAAACCCGCGTCCATCTCGATGATCGTCTGGCGGACCGAACCGCCGCCGAAGTGGCCGCTGGCGCCGCGCGCCAGCGACTGGAATCCAGCCGCGAGCGCCGCGAGATGGTCGGCGTCCGCTTGTGCCAGCCCCCGCGAGGCACCAAGCGCGATTCCGTCCTGTGAGAGGATCACGGCCTTCTGAATGTGCGCTACCCGGTTCACGAGGTCATCGAGCAGCCAGTCCAGCCCGCTCGCAGGGCCAACACCACCCGGGCCCTGGCCAGCGCCGGGCATCTGACCGCCAGGCAGCTGACCACCACCAGGCAGCTGACCACCCGGCAGCTGACCGCCGCCTTGGTAGGGGCCACCTTGGAACGGGCCGCCTTGCATAGGGCCGGCGCTCTGCATGGGTCCCGAGTGGAATGGCTGCGGCCGGTAGGCCTCTTGGCGGTATGCCTCCATTAAGATTCCTGACCTTCCTGGGGTTCCCCGTCGTTCTGCTGCGCCGCTTCCGCCCGGGCCTGCTGCCAGCCGCGTTGCATGGCCGACATTGTGGTCCGGATCTCTGTCAGCGACATCGGCGATGGTTCCGGAGCCGGTGCAGGGCTGGCTTGAGCCGATTGTGCGCCACCCGGCGCGTTGTCCTTGCGGAGCTGGGGCGCGATGCTGGCCTGGCGCACGCGGCGCGGCAGTTCGTCGCCACCAGCCGTCTGGATAGTGGACGGCCCCGGCGGCAGCTCCGCTGGGCCGGTGCGCAACGATTTCGTAGCGCCGCCGCCACCGTTCGTCGCGGCCGGACCGTCACCGGAACCGTTGGCAGCGCCGCCGCCATTGGCCTTGTCGTCGTTGCCGACC
Source organism: Streptosporangiaceae bacterium (assembly GCA_050012355.1). Lineage (GTDB taxonomy): Bacteria > Actinomycetota > Actinomycetes > Streptosporangiales > Streptosporangiaceae > JBEKHI01. The sequence continues at coordinate 11,396 of JBEKHI010000225.1, forward strand.
GGTGCGAACGCGTTGAAGTCCTTCACCGGCGGCTCGGTCATTCCCGGCACGATCTTTCCCGCGCCGGGAGCGTGTGGCTGGCCCGTTCCGCTGCTCGGCAGCCGGCGCACGGCGCCGGAGATCCGGATTCCGGGGCCGTAGGAGTTGTCCGACGCGGCGTTCGGCTCGTCGGAGGGTGCCAGCGGCGTGGGGGACTGGGCACCGCCGTTTTGCGGGCTAAAGGACGGAACCTGGCGGTTAGGGGGGTTACCGAACGGCGCTCCGGGGAACGGCGGCTGGCCGTTTGTCGGCGCGTACGGTGGAAAGCCGTTCCTGGCCGAGCCGTTCGGCACGCCGCCGTTCGGGACGCCGCCGTTCGGGACGCCGCCGTTCGGCAAGGCGCCATTGGGCACCGAGCCGTTCGGTACGGCACCGTTCGGCACCGCGCCATTGGGAACGAAGCCGTTCGGCCCAGCACCGGCGCCCACCGGAATACCCGGCATCGGAGCACCGGGCACCTGCCCGGGACCCCACGGCATCGGTCCGGGACCCCACTGCCCGGGCGCGCCCGGAGCGAACTGCCCAGGCCCGGCCGTGATGGCCTCCTCGGCCACGACCAGGTTCTGCGGGACCAGCACGATCGCCGTTGTCCCGCCGTACGGTGACGGCCGCAGAATCACGTGCACACCGTGCCGGTGAGCTAGCTGGCTGACCACGAACAGACCGAGCTGCTCGGTGTTGGACGGGTTGAACTCCGGCGTGTTGGATAGCCGCTCGTTCAGCTCGGCGAGCCGCGGCGGGGACATCCCGAGGCCGCGGTCCTCGATCTCGATCGCGAAACCATGCGGCACGACCTCACCGGATACCCGCACCGTCGTGTACGGCGGGGACAGCGTGGTCGCGTTCTCGATCAGCTCGGCCAGCAGGTGGATCAGGTCGGTGACGGCAGCGCCGGACAGCGCCGCCTTCGTCTGGGTGGCGACGTTGACCCGGGCGTAGTCCTCCACCTCGGCCGCCGCGCCGCGCATGACGTCGATCATCTTGACCGGCGAGGACCAGGACCGGCCGGGTGGCGCGCCGGACAGAATGATCAGGCCCTCGGCGTGACGGCGCATGCGGGTGGTCAGGTGGTCGAGGCGGAACAGGTCGTCCAGCGCCTCCGGATCGGTGGCGCGTCGCTCCATCGCGTCCAGCACCGTGAGCTGGCGGTGCAGCAGGGACTGGTTACGTCGTGCCAGGTTGCGGAACACGTCGCTGATTCCCTGCCGCAGCCGCGACTCCTCGATGGCGGCCCGGATAGCGGTCTGCCGGACCGTGTCGAAGGCCTGCCCGACCTGGCCGATCTCGTCGGCGCCCATGGTGAGCGCTGGGGCCTCGGCACCGACGTCGACCGGTTCGCCGCGGCGCAGCCGGGTGACGACCGACGGCAACTGCTCGTTCGCCAGGGCCAGGGCGCTGCCACGTAGCCGTCCCAGGCGGCGGATGATCGAGCGGCCGACCAGGATCGTGACGATCACCGTCAGGATCAGCCCGACGCCACCGGCGATGCTGGTGTACACCACCTCGTCCCAGGCGCGAGCGCTGATCCCGCTGTCGGCCGTCAGCTGCGCGGCGGCCGCGTCCTCCCCGCCGACGAAGTACCCGGTCTCAAGCGCCTGCGTGAGCTGCTGCCACTCGGCGCTGGTGATGGGGAGTTGCTTGAGGGTGGCGCCGCCGATGATGGCGCCCTCCACCTGGGTGAGGTCGTTCTGCAAGGCGGTGGAAGCGTACTTGTCCACCCCCGCGTTGAACGCGGCCAGACTTGAGGTGTTGAAGATCGTTTGGGTGTCGAGCATGTTGGCCTGCCGCTCGGCCGCGATCTCGTCGAAGGCCGCGCGGTCCTGAACAGTCAGCGTCTTGGCGGCCAGCGCCCCGGCCAGCACCGCGTCCTCTTGCTCGAGGTTCTCATGGGCCTCGACGGATCCGATCAGCCCGAGAGACTGCTCCGCGGCGGAGGCGTCGGTGAGGCTGTCAGACTCGGCGAAGAAGACCGTGGGCTCCTCGGTGATGACCAGGCTGTATCCCTGTAGGGCATCCAGCGGCGTGAGAGAGCGCGGAGGAGTCCATCTTCGCGACGAGGCCGGGCACCGCGGCCTGATCGGCCGCGACCGCCGTCTTGTACACGGTCAGGTTCGCGCTCGTCGGCGCCGAGAGGTACACCATGGCGGCGCGCCGCTCGAACTGCAAGCCGATAACGAAGGTCGCCAGCGGCTCCGACGTCACCCTGATCAGCGTTGGCGCGCGGTCCAGGTTGACGGCGTTGTTGACGGTCTTGTATGTGACGACACCGAAGAGGCCGAGCATCGTGATGAGCGGAATCGCGACCATCGCATAGATGCTCAGCCGGATGGTGGATCGTCCACGCGACCCCATATGACCCCCCAGCGGGCTTTGGGCGTGAAAATGCAAGCTACGGGACCGGGCAGCATGCGTCGTCTAATAGATCGAAGCCACAGCCTAGCGCGGAAACAACCAGGTTGACCTCCTTATGTGGATAAATGCGGACGCGTTGCCCCTGGTCACATTCTGTTTCCTATGCGGTGCGATCCAGGTCCACTAATGGGTCATTAGGGGCAACCGGGGCGGCCCGCTCCGGCCCGCCCGGAAATGTCAGTAGCAGGCTCTACGCTAGACAGCGTGACTCTCCTTGATGGCCTCAATCCGCAGCAGCGCGCCGCCGTGATTCACGAGGGCGGCCCGCTGCTCATCGTGGCTGGTGCGGGCTCGGGCAAGACCCGGGTCCTCACCCACCGGATCGCGTATCTGCTCGCCGAGCGGGACGTCTCGCCGTCGGAGATCCTCGCGATCACGTTCACCAACAAGGCGGCGGGCGAGATGTCCGCCCGGGTAGCGGAGCTGGTGGGGCCGGCCGCCCGCGCGATGTGGGTGATGACATTTCACTCCGCCTGTGTGCGGATCCTGCGCCGGGAGGTCACCAGGTTCGGCTACCCGTCGGGCTTCTCCATCTACGACCAGGCCGACGCGCAGCGGCTGATGGCACTGGTGGTCCGCGAGCTGGACATCGACGCCAAGCAGTTCCCGCCCAAGCAGCTCGCCGCCCAGGTCTCCAACCTGAAGAACGAGCTGATTGACTACGAGACCTTCGCGCAGCGGGCCGAGGGGGCCCGTGACTACGTGCTGGCCGAGGCTTACTCGGAGTACCAGCGGCGGCTGGTCGCCGCCGGGGCGATGGACTTCGACGACCTGATCATGGTCACCGTGAACCTGTTCCAGGCGTTTCCCCAGGTCGCGGAGGCGTACCGCCGTCGCTTCCGCCACGTGATGGTGGATGAGTACCAAGACACCAACCACGCACAGTACGCCCTCATCCGCGAGCTGGTATCGGGCGGTTCTGTTCTTTTTTCTTCCAAAACGGCGGACTCAGAGTCAGTACCGCCCTCCGAACTCTGCGTCGTGGGTGACGCGGACCAGTCCATCTACGCGTTCCGCGGCGCGACGATCAGGAACATCACCGAGTTCGAGGAGGACTACCCGCAGGCCACGGTCATCCTGCTCGAACAGAACTACCGCTCCACGCAGAACATCCTCGCCGCGGCCAACGCGGTGGTAGCGCGCAACTCCGGCCGCAAGCCGAAGAACCTCTGGTCCGACGCGGGTGCCGGTCCGCCTCTGGTGGGGTACGTGGCCGACAACGAGCACGACGAGGCGGCGTTCGTGGCCGAGGAAGTGGACCGGCTGACCGACTCCGGCGAGGCCACCCCCGGGCAGGTGGCGGTCTTCTACCGGACGAACGCGCAGTCCCGTGTCTTCGAGGAAATCTTCATCCGGGCCGGGCTGCCCTACCGGGTGGTCGGCGGCGTCCGGTTCTACGAGCGGCGCGAAGTGCGCGACCTGCTGGCCTACCTGCGGCTGATCGCCAACCCCAAGGACGAGGTCTCGCTGCGCCGGATACTGAACGTGCCCAAGCGGGGGATCGGCGACCGGGCCGAGGACTACATCGCGGGTTACGCGGCCAGGGAGAAGACAACCTTCGGCGAGGCGCTGCGGGCGCCCCGGGACGTGCCGGGGCTGGCGCCGCGGGCGGTCTCGTCGGTGGTGGCGTTCAACGACATGATCGATGAGCTTCGCGACCAGGCCGTCTCCGGCGGGCTAGTCTCCGAACTGGTCGAAGCGGTGATCGACCGCACCGGATACGCCCTGGCGCTCGAGGCGTCCAAGGATCTGCAGGACGCGACCCGGGTGGAGAACCTCCAGGAACTCGTCTCGGTGGCCCGTGAGTACGACAATTCCGTGGATGAGAGTTCGCTGGAGGGCTTCCTCGAGCGGGTGTCGCTGGTCGCCGACGCCGACGAGATCCCCGAGGGTGCTGACCACGGCGGGCAGGTCACGCTGATGACGCTGCACACCGCCAAGGGGCTTGAGTTCCCGGTCGTGTTCCTGACCGGGATGGAGGAAGAGGTCTTCCCGCATCAGCGGTCGCTCACTAATAATAAGGAGCTTGAGGAGGAGCGGCGGCTCGCCTATGTGGGGATCACCCGGGCCGAGCAGCGGCTCTACCTGACCCGGGCGGTGTCGCGGATGTGGTGGGGACGGCCCTCGTTCCACACCCCGTCCCGGTTCCTGTCCGAGATCCCGGCCGAGCTCATCGAATGGCGCCGCGACGCCGCCGCCGCGAGCTACGGCGCCTCCGCTGTCACCGTTTCCTCCGCCCCGGCGTCCGAGCGGCTCGGGCAGCGGTCAGGAACCCGGTCGCCGGGCAACCGGCCGGTGCCGGCGCTGCGGGCCGGCGACATGGTGAACCACCAGAAGTTCGGTCTGGGCTCGGTGCTGTCGGCCGACGGGCACGGGGACGACGCCGAGGCCAAGATCGATTTCGGCGGAGACTACGGCGTCAAGCACCTGGTTTTGCGCTACGCGCCGCTAGAGAAGCTGTAGTTTTGCCCGGCCCCTTGGTGGAAAGGCTGTACCGGGGGGCTCGGGGGTATGACCGGCTGGCAACTGCTGCGCAGGGCGGGCTACGGCGTGGTCTGCGTCGTGGCGGCTCTGCTGCTGCTGGCGAGCAGCTATTTGCGCGGCACCGTGGACAAGATACAGAGCATCGGCAGCTCGAACGCCATCGCCAGCGGTCCCTCGATCGGCGCGCAGAACATCCTGCTCATGGGCCTGGAGAGCCGTACCGACTACGAGGGCAACATCCTGCCCGCGGACCTGCTGGCCGCGATGCACGCCGGGAGCGTCCAGGGAGTAGCGGGCGGCGTCGGCGGCCAGGCGACGAACACCTTGATCCTGATCCACATCTTCGCCAACGGGACGAGCGCCGTCGGCTTCTCGATCCCGCGTGATGACTGGGTCACGTTCCCGCAGGCGTATGACGGCCAGTCGGCCGGCAAGATCGATCAGGCCTACGGGCTCGCCTACGCGCAGAGCCTGAACTCGACTGTCAGCTCCAGCCTGAGCCATACTCAGCGCTACTTCCTGGCGAACGAGGCCGGCCAGAGCGCCACGATCCAAACCGTGGAGGCGCTCACCGGCGTCCAGGTCGATCACTTCGCCGAGGTGAACCTGGCGGGGTTTTACGAGCTGGCCAAGGCATTCGGCGGCATCTGGGTGTGTGTCAAATCCTGGAACGGCGGCCAGAACCTGCACGACGCCAACTCCGGGTTCCGGCTGTCGTCGCCTGGCTACCACCACCTGTGGGCGGACCAGGCCCTGGCGTTCGTCCGGGAGCGCGACAATCTGCCCAATGGTGACCTGGACCGTACTCACCGGCAGCAGGCGGTCATCGACTACGTGATCTGGCGGCTAAGGAACGAGGGGATTCTCTCGAGTTTCGGTCAGCTGAACGTCCTGCTCAACGTGGCGAAGAAGTACGTGATCACCGACGCCGGCTGGCAGCTGATCGACTTCGCCAGCCAGATGCGGACGCTTACCGGGAAGAACCTGACCTTCCGCACCCTCCCGGTCGTCACCACCGCGGGCCGGATCGATGGCCAGGATGTCAACATCATCGACCCGGCCGCGATCCAGGAGGTCGTGCAGCAGACGTTCTACCCGTCCGCTCAGCCGGCGGCTAGCGCCAGCCCCTCGGCGTCCGTTGCCACGCCTGAGCCCAGTCCTAGCTCCAGTCCGGTTACGTCCGGCAACGGCGGTTCCGGAGGCCCGGTCACCGTGCCGGACAATGCCAGCTACGGGATTCCGTGTGTGTACTGACCGCCCCATCGTTTATGACGACTACCTTTCGAGTTGCCCTGAATCCGCTCAGCTGCCAGGGGGAGGCGGAAACCCCCAGGTAGCCTTCGAGGTCGTGAGGCAAATCCCTCTCTGACCGACAAGATGCCGAAAGCGGTCGAGTAATGATCCTTCGTAGTGTCCTGTTCAAAGCTGGCTATGGCGTTGCCTGTATCGCGGCGGCGTCAACCCTGGTGATCAGTAACTACGCTCGCTCCACGATCGGTGAGGTGGACAATCTCGCCCACGGGGTGACGATCAGCAACTCACCTTCCGTCGGCGCGATGAACATTCTGCTGATGGGCCTGGAGAGCAGGACGGACTACGAGGGGAACATCCTGCCCGCGGACCTGCTGGCCGCGATGCACGCCGGGAGCGTGGAGGGCGTGGAGGATGGTGTCGGCGGTCAGGATACGAATACGCTGATCCTGATCCACATCTTCGCCGGCGGGACGAAGGCCGTTGGCTTCTCTATCCCGCGCGACGACTACGTGACCTACCCGCAGGCCTATGACGGCCAGAGCTCGGGCAAGATCGACCAGGCTTACGGGCTCGCGTGGGCGCAGAGCCTGAGTTCGACCGCCAACTCCAGTATGAGCAGTACCCAGCGGTATCTCGAGGCCAATCAGGCTGGGCAGGAAGCCACGATTGACACGGTCGAGTCGGTGACCGGCCAGCACGTCGATCACTTCGCCGAGATTAACCTGGAGGGCTTCTATGAGCTGGCCAAGGCATTCGGCGGTATTGAGGTCTGCCTGAAGTCGTGGAACGGCGGAGAGAACCTGCAGGACGCCAACTCCGGCTTTGACGTGGCGCACGCGGGTTATCAGCATCTGTCGGCCGCGATGGCCTTGGCCTTTGTCCGGGAGCGGGACAATCTGCCGAATGGTGACCTAGATCGTACTCACCGGCAGCAGGCGGTCATCGACTACGTGATCTACCAGCTCAAGCATCAGGGCATCCTGGACAGTCTCAGCCAGCTCACGAGCTTGCTGCAGTCGGCCAGCAGCTACGTGATCACCGACTCCGGCTGGAACATCCTCGACTTCGCCAGCGAGATGAAGGCGCTCAGCGGGCCGAACCTGACCTTCGAGACGCTGCCCATCACCGGGTACGCGACCATCGACGGCGAGGACGACAACACGATCGACGTCCCGGCGATCCAGGCCGAGGTCAAGTCCGCGTTCACCCCGCCGGTCGCGTCTTCCCCTAGTACCAGCAAGACCCCGGCGAAGAAGTCGACGTCGGTGAGCTACCCGCTGTCGGACACGGTGGTGGACGTGTACAACGCCGGGGAGACCGCGGGCCTGGCCAGCGAGGTGGAGTCCGGGCTGGTGAACGCGGGCTTCAAGGAGGGCGAGGTCGCCGACGCCTCGGCCACCCAGAGCGAGACCCAGGTGCTGTACGGCTCCGGGGCGGCAGCGGCGGCCAACGCGGCCAAGATCGCGTCGGTGTTCGGGGTAACCGCGCAGGCCAGCTCGTCGGTGGCTTCCGGCTATGTGGAGGTCGTACTGGGCACGTCCGCGACGTTGCCGAGCTTCAGTTCACTGGGCGGCGCTAGCTCCTCGTCGAGCAGCAGCTCTTCATCCTCTTCCGGTTCCGGCGACAGCAACGGCGCCTCCGGCGGAACCGTCTCGGTCGCTGCCAACTCTCCCTATGGCATTCCTTGTGTGTACTAACTGAATTCAGCTGATCGCAATGAGTACTAAGGCTCTCTTGGGAATTGCTCTGAATCCGGCTCGGGCAGGAGTGAATGCCCTGGTTGCGGGTAGCCTTCGGCAAGATAGGGGCAAATCGCCTTAGAGGGGACAAGGTGCCGAAAGTACTCGAGCGATGATCTTCCGTGCTGTGCTGGTGAAGGCCGGATACGGGGTGGCCTGTATCGCGGCGGCATCGGTTCTGGTGGTCAGCAATTACGCCCGGTCCACGGTGAACGCGGTGGACGATATCGGCCACGGGGTCGCGATCGGCGACTCGCCATCGGTCGGCGCGATGAACATTCTGCTGATGGGCCTGGAGAGCAGGACTGACTACGAGGGCAACATCCTCCCGGCCGACCTCCTCGCGGCGATGCACGCCGGGAGCGTCGAAGGCGTTCAGGATGGTGTCGGCGGTCAGGACGCGAACACGCTGATCCTGATCCACATCTTCGCCGGCGGGACGAAGGCGGTCGGCTTCTCCATCCCGCGCGATGACTGGGTTACCTTTCCCAGTACCTACGACGGGCAGACCGAGGGCAAGATCGACCAGGCCTACGGGCTCGCCTACGCGCAGAGCCTGGGCACGACGGTCAACTCCAGCATGAGCAAGCAGCAGCGCTACAGCGAGGCCAACCAGGCCGGCCAGCAGGCTGAGATCGACACGGTCGAGTCGGTGACCGGGCAGCAGGTCGATCACTTCGCCGAGGTGAACCTGGAGGGTTTCTATGAGCTGGCCAAGGCATTCGGCGGTATCGAGGTCTGCCTGAAGTCGTGGAACGGCGGAGAGAACCTGGACGACGCAAACTCTGGCTTCCACGTGACGCACGCGGGTTATCAGCATCTGTCGGCCGCGATGGCGCTGGCCTTTGTCCGGGAGCGGGACAATCTGCCGAATGGTGACCTAGATCGTACCCACCGGCAGCAGGCGGTCATCGACTACGTGATCTGGAAGCTCAAGCATCAGGGGATCCTGGACAGTCTCGACCAGCTCACCAGCTTGCTGCAGTCGGCCAGCAGCTACGTGATCACCGACTCTGGCTGGAACATCCTCGACTTCGCGAGCGAGATGAAGGCGCTCAGCGGCAATAACCTGACCTTCGAGACGCTGCCCATCGAGGGATACGAGACCATCGACGGCCAGGATGCCAACGAGATCGACATCCCGGCGATCCAGGCCGAGGTCAAGTCCGCGTTCACCCCGCCGGTTGCCTCGTCCGCGCCGTCACCCACCACCAGCAGCGCGAAGCCCGCTCCGAGCGCGTCGTCGACGTCGGTGAGCTACCCGCTGTCGGACACGGTGGTGGACGTCTACAACGCCGGCTACACCGCGGGCCTGGCCAGCGAGGTCGAGTCCGGGCTGGTCAACGCGGGCTTCAGCCAGGGCGAGGTCGGCGACCTGGCCACCCAGTCCAGCACCGAGGTGCTCTACGGTTCCGGAGCGGCGGCCCAGGCCAACGCGGCCAAGATCGCCGGGGTATTCGACGTGACCGCGCAGGCCGGCGGCTCGGTGACCGCGGGCTACGTCGAGGTCATCCTCGGCACCAGCGCTACGCTGCCGAGCTTCAGTTCACTGACCGGTTCCAGCTCCGCCAGCCCTTCGACTTCCGCCAGCGCTTCGAGTTCCAGTAACTCCGCTTCCAGTAACTCCGCGGCTGACAACGGAGCCTCGGGCGGCACCGTCTCGGTATCCGACAACGCGCCGTACGGCATCCCGTGTGTCTACTAACCCGGCCGATGCCCGCGGGCATGGTCCGGCCGGGTTAGGGTGGGAACATGATCCGCGTCGTAGTTGCGAAGGCGGGACTCGACGGGCACGACCGTGGTGCCAAGGTCGTCGCCCGGGCGTTGCGGGACGGCGGCATAGAGGTGATCTATACCGGCCTGCACCAGACTCCTGAGCAGGTGGTCTCGGCCGCCATTCAGGAGGACGCCGACGCGATCGGACTGTCCATCTTGTCCGGCGCGCACATGACCCAGTTCTCCAAGGTTCTTGAGTTGCTCAAGGAGCAGCACGCGGAGGACATCGTGGTATTCGGCGGTGGAATCATCCCGGCTGACGACATCGCCAAGCTCATGGAGATGGGCGTCGCGAGGATCTTTACCCCCGGCGCTCCCACCTCCGAGATCGTCGAGTGGGTTAAGGCCAACCTAGGCCGCGAACCCGCTGAATCCGTGTGAGATGCCAAATTCTTAAGGTTGGCGCAACTGCCGTTGAGAGTGACTTCACACCTTCGCTGCCCGCCCCGAGCCGACATGAAGGCCCCGGCCCGGCTAGGCTGCTAACCGCAAGCAACGGCGAGTAGCGAGAACGGACCCCCAGTGGACCTGTTTGAGTATCAGGCTAAGGAACTGTTCGCCGAATACGGCGTTCCGGTGCCTAAGGATAAAGTCGCCAGTACGGCCGACGAGGCCAAGGCGATTGCCACCGAATTCGCGAACCAGGGCCACCCGCAGGTAGTGGTCAAGGCCCAGGTGAAGGTCGGCGGCCGTGGTAAGGCTGGCGGTGTCAAGCTGGCGGATGACGCCGACGACGCCTATGACAAGGCCAGCAAGATCCTCGGCATGGACATCAAGGGCCACACGGTCCACAGGGTCCTCATCGCCGAGGCTAGCGATATCGCGCAGGAGTATTACCTGAGCTTCCTGCTGGACCGGGCCAACCGCACCTTCATCTCCATCTGCTCGGTCGAGGGCGGCGTGGAGATCGAGGAGGTCGCGCACACCAACCCGGACGCGATCGCGCGCATCCCGATCGACCCGCTGGTCGGCGTGGACCACGCCAAGGCGCTGGAGATCATCGAGGCCGGACGCATCCCGGACGCCGCTGCCGAGCAGGCCGCCGTCCTCGCGGAGCGGCTGTGGGCCATGTTCGACGACGAGGACGCGACCCTCGCCGAGGTGAACCCGATGGTGCTCACCCCGGACGGCCAGGTGCTGGCGCTCGACGGCAAGGTCACCCTCGACGACAACGCTGCCTTCCGGCAGGACCACGAGAAGTTCGCCGACCTGGCCTCCTCCGACCCGCTGGAGACCAAGGCCAAGGAGATGCACCTCAACTACGTCAAGCTTGACGGTGAGGTCGGCATCATCGGCAACGGCGCGGGCCTGGTCATGTCCACCCTGGACGTGGTGGCCTACGCGGGCGAGGCGTTCGGCGGCAAGAAGCCGGCCAACTTCCTCGACATCGGCGGCGGCGCCTCCGCGGAGGTCATGGCCAACGGCCTGGACGTCGTGCTATCGGACCCGAGCGTCAAGTCGGTGTTCGTCAACGTCTTCGGTGGCATCACCGCCTGCGACGCGGTGGCCAACGGAATCGTCTCGGCCTTTGAACTGCTGGCCAGTCGGGGCGAGCCGGTGAGCCGCCCGATCGTGGTGCGGCTGGACGGTAACAACGCAATCGAGGGCCGCCGCATCCTCACCGAGGCGGCGCTCCCCGGTGTTGAGCAGGTCGACACGATGGACGGCGCTGCGCGCCGGGCGGCCGAGCTGGCCGTGAAGGGAGCATAACGGTGGCTATCTTCCTCAACCGCGACAGCCGGATCATGGTCCAGGGGATCACCGGCTCCGAGGGCCGCAAGCACGGGGCCCGGATGCTCGCCGCCGGCGCGACCGTGGTGGGCGGGACCAACCCGAAGAAGGCCGGGCAGACCATCGAGCTGAACGGCGTCGACGTTCCCGTCTTCGGCACCGTGGCTGACACGATGGCGCAGACCGGCGCGGACGTCTCGGTCGTCTTCGTTCCGGCGGCTGGCACGAAGGCCGCCGTCATCGAGGCGATCGACGCGCGGATCCCGCTGTGCATCGTGATCACCGAGGGCATCCCGGTACACGACACGGCCGACTTCTGGTCGTACGCGGTCCAGAACGGCAACGTGACCCGCATCGTCGGCCCGAACTGCCCCGGCATCGCGTCCCCTGGCAAGTCGAACGCGGGCATCATCCCCGCCGACATCACCACCGAGGGCAAGATCGGGCTGGTGTCGAAGTCCGGCACGCTGACCTACCAGATGATGTACGAGCTGCGGGACATCGGCTTCTCCACCGCGGTCGGCATCGGCGGTGACCCGATCATCGGCACCACGCACATCGACGCTCTCGCCGCGTTCCAGGACGACCCGGAGACCGAGGCGATCGTGATGATCGGTGAGATCGGCGGCGACGCCGAAGAGCGGGCCGCCGCGTTCATCGATAAGAACGTGACCAAGCCGGTCGTCGGTTACGTCGCGGGCTTCACCGCCCCCGAGGGCAAGACCATGGGTCACGCGGGCGCCATCATCTCCGGCTCCTCCGGTACCGCCCAGGCCAAGAAGGAAGCCCTAGAAAAGGCCGGCGTCCGAGTAGGCAAAACCCCCTCGGAAACAGCCACCCTAGTCCGCGACCTCCTCCGCTAGCCCGCACCGCTAAGAGCGCACCGGCTTCTGGGCGGTGCGACGTTGCCCAGCCTCTTTCCTGGGCAACGCCGCACCGCCCAGCATCGGCGGCCATCAGGCGGCAGATGCCGTGGTACGTACGGTGCGGATGGGGAGCTTGGGGCGGCTCACGCCCACCCGGAGAGCGTCCTTTAGGTCCGAGATGACCGTGCGCGGCTCAGTCCGGATGGTCCTGGGCTGCCAGTGCAGGACGTTGATCCCGGCGGCAGTCATCTTGTTGTGCTTTTTCGAGGTCTTCTCTTGGTCCGATGCCTCTAGGTGATACTGCCGCGAATCGACCTCGGCGGCGACGCCCGCGCGTGACCACCACGCGTCGGGGCAGCCGAGGAAGGTGCCATCGGCCGCGTAAAGCATCGGGTTATAGACCGGTTCCTCTATTCCCGACTGGCGGATGAGCTTCATGAGGTCCGCCTCGGGACTCGACCATATCCCCGAAGTCACCTCACCGACCGCCTCACGGAACAAGCGTGATCCCTTGGCCGGGCCCTCGTGGGCTTCGGCGGCCAGTTC
>JBEKHI010000226.1:0-13458 GCA_050012355.1 Streptosporangiaceae bacterium
CGACCAGAAGATAAGTCACCGCGAACCCCGCGGCCCAGGTGAGGCCAAAGCGCTGTTTTCCGGTGAGCAGCGCGTACGCGAGATACGCGGTCACGGCGGGGAAGGTAGAGACGTAAGCCAGCTCGAACGTCGTCCACAGCAGCTGCACGAGTTTCAGGTATCGGTAGGCGTACGGCAGGGCTTGCCACCAGCTCTGCCCCCAGCGGCGGCGTTGCTTGAACGTGACGCGCAGGCTAGTGGGCATATCGGTCTCGACGATCGCCTCGTTGACTCCGACGGTCTGCCCGCGTCGTAGAGCACGCAGATTCATCCACCGGTCGTCGCCGCAGTTGACGCCGGCGCTGGCGGTGTACTCGTCCAAGTGATCGTAGAAGATCGCCGCGCGGTAAAGCGCGAGCGCCCCAGATGTCGTTTCCAGTGCGCCCACAACTGAGCGTGAGGCACGGCACGATACGCACGCGGTGCCGATGTCCATATCCGCGCCCCGCGTAACCCAGTTTGAATTCCAGTTGCGTACGTATATCCAGCCGGTCGCCGCCTGGATGCGCTCATCGCTCATCGCGCGTAGCAGATGCCCGAGGGCGTCGGGACGGATCTCCGAGTCACTATCGACGGTCAGGATGAAATCGAACGCCCCGGCACCGGCCGAGCGCAGCGCCGTGGCCTGGGCGCCGCGCTTGCCCTGGTTTTCCTGCCGTATCCAGGTGACACGCGGATCCTCGACGGGCCGGGGCGGCACCGCGCTCCCCGTCGTCCACGACGATGATCTGATCGACCGGAACTTCCGATGCCAGCAAGCTGCGCACACACGCGTGCAGCGCCTGCTCACCCTCGTTGTAGGCAGGGACGACAGCCAAAACCCGGCCGCGCGCAAGTGGCCGGGACGTGAAGGTGCGTGGCCGGACCGCAGCCAGCAGGCACAGGCACGCCGCGCACAAGCACGCCGCCCACACCGGCAGGAACTCCATCGTCTCCCCGTGCCACATCCGCAGCCCGGCGGTGACCACCGCAGTCGCGGCAACCAAATATCCGGCATCGCGAGCTAGCGCCTCCGAGAGTTTCTGATGTGCCGGATAACCGTGACGCCCGCGAGCAGCACGCTGGAGACCAAAAACGCGACTCCGATCTCCATCCCGGTGGGGATACCGCCGGATGCCACGATGCCCCCGCCCGCCGCCACCGCTCCGATCGGAAGTCTGTGATACATGGCCGTGTCCTTTCATGGTTGAGGAAAGCGAGACGGCATCAGGTATTCCAGTCGACGGGTTCTCCCCCGCCATATCTTGCGTGCCGTCGGCGTCTAGTGAGGAAGCCGATCCATCGGGCGTAGCTGAGGGATCAGATCCGTGCTGAGGAATGGCCCCATAATCAGGCTGTCCGTCAGCAGGCGTGATAGATCGCCCTATAGTGTCCATACGACTGCATCTCCAACCAGGTGCGGTCCGTTTCCCGGGCCATCGCAGCTAGCCCCTGCGATGGCCCGGTTTGTACACAGTGAGCCAGGTTGCTACTGGGAGTAATCACTGGTCACGGATATGGGACGCGGGGTCCGTGCAGGCGGTTGGCCGCCGTTTCCATTCCGTTACAGGTCATCAACGCGATGATTACTTAAAGGGTTCGACTGAACACCCATAGCCATCTTGAGGCAGTTACGGATAGCAACTCCTACCGGACACAAGACCGCAGGACTTTCCACGCCCTCGCCGACAGAAAGCCGCCCATGCCGGGAGGTGCGGACATATCGCTTGCCCTGCGTACGGTCGAGTGAGGAGTCTCGACGGTGCCGCAGTATCGCATAGCGGCGGTTCACGCCCCCGTGCTGGCGCAGGCAACGTGGCCAGGGTAGGGAGTCCCAGCACGGTCGCCGTGTTCTTGGCTGTGCATGGCCGCTAGTGATGCCACTTGAGGCGCGCGATAGGATCGAGTGCATACTGCGAACCGCTGGAGGTAAGGCCAGGCGAGCACGGACATCCCCGCATGGCACTCAATTCGGGCCTTACACAGTCCTCGACCTTCATGAACTGCCCGAGGACGGCAAGGGGCTCGAACTTGAGGACGGGTGGCTGATAGAAGTGGCGGCAAGCTCACGGCATAACTGGGCGCTGCGGACCCTTGCCCGAATAATTGAGCGCACCGACCGGCTGCGCAAGGTCGGCGAATACGCCAGGCTCGGCATTCCGCAATACTGGATCGTCGAGCACACACCCCAGCTTTCGGTCCAGGTCCTGACGCTGGCCGACGGAATCTACACTGCCGCCCCGACTGTCATGCAGGGCGCCCGGCTTGAGGTCGTGATCCACGCGGACAAGCCGTTTACAGTCTCATTCGACCCGGCAGACCTGCTCGACTTCTGATCCGAGCGCCGACCCTGACTAAGGTCGAAGACCACGATATGGCCTCATTGCTGGATGTGGCACGTATAACGCCGACTATGTGCGGGATTGGTCGCTGGCCCTGTCGGGTGCGGTTCCGCATATAACGCCAGCGGTTGCGCGTTCAAGTAGATCGTCAATCTTGCAGTGTCAGGTAACCCACCGACGCGCCTAAGACGCAGCGCGCACGGGAATGGGTCACAGGAGCGACAAAGGCAGCAGCGCGAAGATGGCGATGGCAAGGCCGATCCGCAGGAAACGGTGCCCGCCAGACATTGCCAGGAACGCTGCGGCAGCGTAGGAGCCCGCCACGCCAAGGCTCGCGGCCAGCAACGTGAGAGGTGCTCCGTTCAGGAAATATCGCTGATACATATGACCGATGATCAGCGCAATCAGCGGCCCTACGAGGACGATGGGCCACGCGGGCCGCACCCCGGCCAAGCGGAGCAGTGGTCCGACCACCAGCACTATCCCGACCGCGAGCACCGGCACCCCGATGACTGCCAATCCCATGCATCCCATTTTTCCGTTCGAGCAGCCCAGTCGGTTACCCACGGAATCGAACAGATGCGATTGCGTGCCGTAGGAAACGAAAAGCCATAGCGCGATGCATAGGGCAGCGGGAACGGCGGCCGCTATCAGTACACGAGTCCATCCAGCACGCCCCGTCCCAGTAACCGGCGCTCCCTGTTCCGGCACGGAACTAACCACGTTCGCACTATATAGAAGCCGACGACAGACCGGAGCATCTCCACACAATTGATGACGGAGAGCGACTGGCCGACAGGGTGGGCAGCGAGACAACCGGTTTCGTTGAAGGGGCGGTTTCACTAGCCTCTTAACTAGTCTTGCGCTGCCGTTCGTCGCAGCGCGCCACGACGACGAGGGGAGCCGACCGTGCGTCATCGCACCGTGGTCGCCGTCCCCCAGTCGCGGTATGAGGTGATTCTGGTGTCTCCGGTTGCCCGGCGCCGGCTGCGCGGCCGACGCCGGATCTCGTGACGAGTCTCTGAGCCGTGCCCGCCGCCGGCCCGCCTGACAGGCGTGCCGGGTTTCCATGCGGTCATCGGAAGTCGGTTCGCCGCGGGAATCGCGCCGTCCTGGTCCTGATCACTTCGAAAGGTCCTGTCCCGTGCGTACTGACCCGCACCTTGTTTTCGCCAGCCCCCTGAGCGCCGTCCGCAACCTGGGCATCCTCGCCCATGTGGACGCCGGCAAGACCACCATCACCGAACGGATTTTGTATGTCACCGGCATCACCTACAAGCGCGGCGAAGTCCATGACGGCACGACCGTCACCGACTTCGACTCTCAGGAGCGCGACCGCGGGATCACCATCTTTGCCGCAGCCGTGAGCTGCGACTGGGACGGCCACCGGCTCAACCTCATCGACACGCCAGGGCATGTCGACTTCGCTGACGAGGTTGAACGCTCGCTGCGGGTCCTCGACGGCGCAATCGCGGTGTTCGACGCCGTGGCGGGCGTCGAGCCGCAAAGCGAAACGGTGTGGCGGCAGGCCGACCGGCACGGAGTGCCGCGGATCGCGTTCGTCAACAAGCTGGACCGGGCAGGCGCGGAACTCGATGCGGCTGTCGACTCGATCCGGCGGCGACTGCACCCGGCGCCGCTTGTGGTGCAACTGCCCATCGGGCGGGAGGACGGATTCACCGGCGTCATTGACCTACTGCGCCTACGGGCGGTGGTCTGGGCTGACGGGCGCGAAACGGCCGACGAAGGCCCGGTGCCGGACGTGCTGATGGACGAGGCACGCCGACGCCGCCGGCTGCTGGAGGAGGCGGTTGCCGAGCTGCATCCGGCGGCGCTGGAGGAGTTCTGCGCGCACGGGACCGTGTCCGCGCAGACGCTGTCCTGCGCGCTTCGCGACCTCACCCGCAGCGGCGACGGCCTCGTGGTGCTGTGCGGCTCGGCCTACCGCAACCGCGGGATCGAGCTGCTGCTGGACGCCGTCGTGGCCTACCTGCCCTCGCCGCTGGATGTGCCGCCGGTGCGCGGCACTCAGGACGGCGTGGTGCAGGAACGGCCCGCCGACCCGGCGGCGCCATTCGCCGCGCTGGTGTTCAAGGTCGCCGCGACCGCCACCGGCAGGCTCACCTACCTGCGGGTGTACTCGGGAACGGTCCGGAAAGGAGCGGCAGTGTGGGATGCCGGTACCCGCCGCATCGAACGGATCGCCCGGCTCCTGCGGGTCCAAGCCGACCGGCACTCAGAAATAGACGGCGCGGTCGCCGGTGACATCGTCGCGGTCGCCGGGCCGAAGGCAGCCCGGGCCGGCACCACCCTCTGCGAGCCCGGCGACCCGCTGGTCCTCGAGCCGCCGGTGCCGGCGGATCCGGTGGTCTCGGTGGCGGTAGAGGCCCGCCGGGCAGGCGACACCGGACGGTTGGCGTCGGCGCTGGCGAACCTGGTCGAGGAGGATCCGTCGCTGGCCGTGCGGAACGATCCGGAGACTGGCCAGACAGTACTTTCCGGGCTGGGAGAGCTGCACCTAGAGGTTGCGGTGGAGAAGATCCGCCGCGCCTGCGGCCTGGAAGTCATGACCGGACAGCCACAGGTGGCCTACCGGGAGACCGTCGTCCGAGGGGTGTCCGGGCTGGTCTACCGGCACGTCAAGCAGGACGGGGGTGCCGGCCAGTTCGCCCACGTCGTCCTCGATGTCGAGGCCGCGGACGTGGAAGGTTTCGTGTTCCAGTCGACAGTGGCCGGCGGCCACGTGCCGCGCGAGTACATCCGGGCGGTGGAAGCTGGCTGCCGGGACGCCCTGGCTGAGGGTCCGCTCGGCCAGCCGGTGACCGGGCTACGGGTCACCTTGACCGACGGGGCCACTCACCCGAAGGATTCGTCGGAGATGGCGTTCCAGACGGCAGGCCGGCTCGGACTGCGGGAAGCATTGCGCGCGAGCGTGATGCGGCTCCTGGAGCCCGTCGTCGAGGTCACAGTGACGGTGCCTGACGACGCCGTGGGCGGCGTGCTGGGAGACCTGTCGGCCCGGCGCGGCCACGTCGTGGACTCGGTGGTGCGGGCCGGGACCGTCGTTGTCATCGCGACCGTGCCGCTGGCTGAGCTATTCGGCTACGCGAACCGGCTGCGTAGCCGGACACAGGGCCGGGGCACCTTCACCGCCCGGCCAGTCGGCTATGCCCCGGCACCACCGGGCTAGCGCCCAGGGACGGTAACCGGCACCGTTCCCCGTAAAGGGAGGCGGGCCGCGCCCGGTAGCCCGTGCGCGGCCCGCCCGAGGGTCTCCGTCAGAGCCCGAGGTCGCTCAGGAACTGGTCGGTGTACTCCAGTGGTGTCGTGCTGGAAATCGAGTTGCAGGTGGGGGAAGCGTAGTCATCAGAGCAGGGCGTGTCCCGGTCCAGTGACCAGAAGTGCAGGCCGGCCAGGCCGTTGTCGATCGCGTATGTCGTCAGTGTGTTCACGTCCGCGATGGTGAAGGTCTCGGTGGTGGTGTTGTTCATACCGATCATCGGGGTGACGGCGATCTTGCTCGCCGGGATTCCGTAGGTGTACTCGAGGTTCTCCACCGCCTGGATCGCCGACTGCGCCATTTCGCAGCTGCCGGAGACAACGACGCAGACGCTGCTGGACGCGCTGCCGTAGTCCATGGTCATCAGGTTGATGACGTAGTTGCTCAGGCCGGAGCCGAGCACCGCCTCGACGACCTCGTTACCGAGCGAGTTCACTCCGCCGTAGCTGCCATCGGATGCTCCCAGCGTGGCGAGCGTGAACGAGAACTGCAGGTTCGGGTACTCCGACTGTGCTCCCGCCGCCGCGTCAACCAGACTTTGGATCTCCGACTCGGTCTGGCCGCCTTCGATGTCGAAGTCAATGCCGACCAGGTTCGGGCTGGCGTAGGTAGCGATGAACGCTTCCATGCCAGCCGTCGAGTCGCAGGTGAAGGTCCCGTCCGCACCGCCGGTCGAGACAACGTAGTCCAGGTCGGCGGCCTGGAGTTGCGGAACGTTCTCGGCAGCCCAGTCGGCGCCCGAGACACCACCCCAGGTCTCGCTGCCACACTCTCCGGTAGCGAACGCGAGCGTGATCGCGGGCAGCTTCGGGATGTACTCCGACACCAGGCTGCCAGAGCCCACCACCGGCAGGTCGGACCCTTCCACGGCCGACTGCATCTCGTAGGTGTTCCAGTTCATGTTGATCGTGACGTCCTTGTAGGGGCTGAAGAGCAGGCCGCTCACCGAGCCCGTGCCGGACCCTGAACCTGACCCTCCGCCTCCCCCCGACGACCCGGAGCCGCCGGTGCAAGAGCCGTCGGATGTCCACGGCTCTCCCGAGCCGCTTCCGCCGTTGTTGGTCGCCGGGTCGTTGCCCTCAGTCCACCAGTTGGCGGTGTAATTAATCCCGTCCTCGCTGGCCTGATCGCCAGCGGTGTAGACGGTAGTGGAACTCCACGCCGCGGCGCATGTGGTGGATGCCTGCGCGGCGGGCCCCGAGGCCACCGCGAGGACCGAGCCGCCGACTGTTAGCCCGAGCGCCGAGCCAGCGATGAGAGCTGTGCGCAGAATCCGTCTTCTGACGTGCATGAATCCTCCAGGGGACGAGAGGAGCTGCGGCACTGGCGCCTCGCATGAGCCGGTAAACCGGTGATGTGGTCACTTTTTACGCCCGGAGAACCGGGCCGTCAAGGCTTATTATAAAGAAACTTTCTTGTTAATTTAAGGCTGGAGCAACCCTCGCCCCGGGTGCCGGCATCATCGACGACCTGCGGTTCACCTAATACTCCAGCCGTAGATTGTGATCTTCATGTCTGATTCGCGGCTTGCCTCCGGTAATGGCTGGCCTGGGCTCGGGCCTGGTGGCGATGTCGCGTGCAGATGTGTGAGCGATGAGTTCGGGCGGCGGATCGGGTCTGCCCTAGCATGACTCGAATCATCGCTGACATCTCGGTCTCCCTCGACGGCTTCGTCACCGGGCCCGACCCCCGCCCGGACAACGGTCTGGGCACCGGCGGCGAGGCCCTGCACACGTGGGCGTTTTCCGACGACCCCAACGACCGCCGGGTCCTGCGCGAGGCGACCGCCACCTCGGGCGCCGTCGTCCTCGGCCGCCACCTCTTCGACCTGGTCGACGGGCCGAAAGGCTGGGACGACACGACCGGCTACGGCGCCGGCGAGGTCGGCAAGCCCGCGTTCGTCGTCGTGACGAGCTCGCCGCCAGAGTCGGTGCGGACAACCGACCTCGACTGGACGTTCGTCACCACCGGTCTGCCCGACGCCGTCACCGCCGCGCGCGAGCGAGCCGAGGCGGCGTCGTCGGACAGCGGCAAGGACCTCGACGTCATCCTCATGGGCGGCGGCGCCACGATCGGCTCGGCGCTCGACGCCGGGCTGGTCGACGCGCTGACGCTGCACCTCGCGCCCATCGTGCTGGGAGCCGGGACACCACTGTTCACCGGCGGAGCGCCGCGCACGCTGGTGCAGCGGAGCGTGATC
Organism: Streptosporangiaceae bacterium; assembly: GCA_050012355.1. Taxonomy (GTDB): domain Bacteria; phylum Actinomycetota; class Actinomycetes; order Streptosporangiales; family Streptosporangiaceae; genus JBEKHI01. The sequence continues at coordinate 7,841 of JBEKHI010000226.1, forward strand.
TCGACATCGACCGCGACGCACCTGACCTACGACGTCTCCGGTGATCCGATGACCACTGTCAACGCCAATGAGATCGCCTCTGGCATCAGGGAGGTTACTTGCCGGTGAGGATCCCGATCGCCACTGCCAGCACGACCGCGTTGTAGAAAAAGCTGATGACGCTGTGCACCATCACGTGCCAGCGCATGGCCTGCGAGGTGACATTCACATCGGAGACGGCAAACGAGGTGCCGAGAGTGAACGAGAAATAAAGGAAGTCTGTCGCCATCGGTGCCACGCAGCCGGGGAACTCCAGGCTGCGGCCCGCGCCCGGGCCACTCGCCGGATCCGCCGTGCCCTCCCGGGCTTCCTGGCCGTAATAGCGGCGAGCGTAGAACCTGGCGTACCCGGTGTGCAGCAGTAGCCATGCGGCAACGATCGCGATGCCGCCAAAGAACCTGATCAGCTGCCCGTATGTGGCGTCCTTACCGTTGAACAGCACCGAATCAGCGCTGGTCATCCCAACCAGGCTGGCGGCGATCGTGAAGCCGAAGCTGAGCCGGGCGCCGGTAAGCAACTGCCGGCCAAGGCCGCCGCCGGGCCGGACGACGTCCGGCCGCCGCCGACGCCGACGCACCACCACGAAGCCGACGCTCAGGTAGCCCACGGCGAGGAGATCCCAGCCGATCAGGTAGGCGAGATCGCTGCCCGCGGTCTCGGATAGGAAAACGAAGCCGACACCGAGCGCGATCAGCCCAGCCTCAGCGATCCGGCTGGCGGCGAACGCGGCCGCCAGGCCAGCCGGTATCCGGCTTCCAGCTACGGCCATCGGCGCCTGGATCCCCCGTTCCTCGGCCTCGTGCCAGGTCGCCGGGCCCACGCATCGGCTGACCGCAGGTAGTTCCTACCCAGTCCGCGCCGCTTGATCACGCGTAAAACTCGTGGTGCCCCAGCCTCGCTCTGGCCAGCCCGTAGCCCAGGTCTGCGGCCGGGTCGGGTGGATCTTCTCTAACACCACGGGGGCGACACCGCAGTAGGTCCAGGCCTTGTCCGCGTCCGGGCCGGGCTCACCATCTGGACGCCACCGGGACACGAGCACCAGGCCGGGATCGACGAGCGTCCTTCCGTTGAACATGCGCGCGATCGCATCCCTTGACCGCGGCAGCCAGGTGGCTCCGCGTTCCGTCGCCGCCTGCGACGCGGCGTGAGTCCGCTCGGGGGCGAACTCATCGGTGGAGTGCGAGATGACGACGTAACTGCCCGGTGCGAGCGCGGCCAGGTAGCGGGCGGCGATGCCTGCTGGATCATCCTCGTCCACGATGTTGTGGAGCACCGCGATGAAAAGCAGCCCCACGGGCTCGCTGAAGTCGAGCAGTTCCCCCGCCCCGGCGAGTACCTTGTCCGCATCCCGCAGGTCCGCCGGGACCACCGCGATGTTCTTGTTGTCGCTCATCCGGGCCTGGGCGTGGCGGACCACGACGGGGTCGTTGTCGACATAAACGACACGGGCGTCCGGGTGCCCCTGCTGGGCGACCTCGTACGTGTTCGGGCTGGTCGGGAGCCCGGTGCCGATGTCGAGAAACTGGCGGATGCCCGCGTCGCGCAGGAACCGCACCGCGCGGACGAGGAACGCACGGTTCTCCCGCGACGACACCCGCATCTCGGGCATGTGCTTAAGCCCGACCTCGGCCATCTCCCGGTCGGCAGCGAAGTTGTCCTTGCCCCCCAATATGTAATCGTAGACACGCGCGGGGTGCGGGACGTCAGTGCGAATGCCAAGCGAGACCCACACGTCCTGCCATTCCTGTCCGTCCGGATGCTCGTACCGCGTCACCGCAGGGCTCCTGATCGCATATTCGTTCTATGGCTGGGCAGTCTTATGCTACTGCGACCCGCCCGAACATTGCTCGTCCACGCATCACCGAGATGGCATTAGACACCTGAAATGATCATCTCCGATAGCCCATTCTTCGCACAGACAATTACTGTATGTAGCAGCCTTGCCGCCATGCCGTAGTCGTTCTCCAATGTGGCAGCCGCGACGCTGCCGCTCGTGGCCCTAACCGCCTGGCGAGCGCTGGCGGACCACGCGGCCCTGCAACCCGGCGAGCGGGGAGGCAGAAGCCGCTGGCTTCCGTTTCGACGACCGATCAGCGGCAGATGCGCGGCGCTGGCGATGCAGAAACATACAGTCCGGCCGCCTAGCGGCTCGGCCGCAAGCAGCGCCGCAGTCCGCTGCGCCGACAGGAGAAGCAAATGACCCGGACCGCATTCATCGACCACATCGGCATAGGTGTCCCTGACCTCGCGGCCGCCAAGCGATACTACGACGGACTAATGCCGATTCTGGGGCTTCGGGCCTGGTTCCCGACGACGGAAGCCGGAGAGTTCAACTACGGCCCCGATGGCGCCCTTGGTTCTCAGATCTTCTTCTACCAGGCACTCGAGCCCGGACCTCACTCACGCCACAGCACCGGCCTGCAGCACCTGTCCTTCATGGTGTCGAGCCGTGCCACCGTCCGTGAGGCACACGGCTGGGCGGTTGCTCACAACGGCGAGGTCGTTCATGAACCCCGCGAGTTCCCCGAGTACGGCGAGCACTACGCCACCTACTTCCTTGATCCCCACGGTTTCATGCTCGAGGTCGTCTGCCACAGCGCCGAGGAGACGTGACAACCGGCCCGCAGGCTCAGGCCCACGCTCCGGCGAGTGTTCCGTGAAGCGAGCGGTCACTCTCGACGCGGCACGATGGTCACCGCTGGCGCTCGAGCCCACCGACCCCGCCACGCGTACTTCCCGGCCGCTAGGCGCGCCCGATTCCGGCGTCCGACGCTCTGTGAATACATGCGGATCACAGCCTGATCATGCACGCAGCCACGCCCGCCCATCGACATCAGCGCGCATCGCGCTCAGCTTCCGCGCATACGCCAGATCGATCAGTTATGGACGCCTGATCTCATGGATAGCGACGTTCCGATCGCCTCGCATATCGGTTCTCGATCGCTATTCTGGTCGCAGGCCGCAATGCACATCCTGCTCGACGAGCGGGCGCAGCCCGCCTGGGAGGTTTCGATAGGGCAATCTCGGCCCGGGAAGCCCTCATGGGTGTCCTCGTCCCGCTCACGCCAGAGGGTTTTGCCGGCCCGGACCTGGCGAGCGGCGCCACGATCGATCATCGTGCGGATCTTTACGCTCTCGGCGCGGTGCCTCCCGCTGCGGGATTTCCGGCTCAGGTGCCCCCATCCCGGTAGCGCCAAGACGTTCCGCCACGCCTGAACACGCTCTTATGGTAACTCCAGTTACATATCCTGGCCGCCTCGGTGGCTGCCAGCGCTGCTCGGTCGGATCGGTCCCGGCCTGCTACTGGCGGGACAGGTTAGGGGCGCTGGCGCGGAGCACGTATTTCTGGATCTTGCCGGTCGCGGTCTTCGGCAGTTCGTTCACCAGCGTCACTCCCCTGGGCGCCTTGAAGTGCGCCAGGCGAGCGCGGGCGAAGTCGATCAGCTCCTGCTCGTCCGCCGCCTGGCCGGAACGCAGGACGACGAACGCGTGCGGCGTCTCGCCCCATTTTTCGCTGGGCAGCCCGACGATCGCCACCTCCTCCACGGCGGGATGGCGCAGCAGCGTTCCCTCGACCTCCACCGAGGAGATGTTCTCCCCGCCGCTGATGATCACGTCCTTGATCCGGTCGCGGATCTCCACGTAGCCGTCCGGATGGACGACGGCCGCGTCGCCGGTGCTGAACCAGCCGTCGCCCATGGCTCGTTCGGTGGCCTCGGGGTCGTTGTAGTACCCGGCCATGACGACGTTGCCGCGCACGATGATCTCGCCGAGCGTCGTGCCATCGGCAGGCACCTCGTCGCCCTTGTCGTCGACGACCAGCAGTTCACCGGACGTCAGCAGTTCGACGCCCTGCCGCGCCTTCACCACTGCACGTTCGGCAGGCGAAAGGCCCGCGTGCTCCGGGAGCGCGGCGCAAACGGTGATGAAGGGCGCGGTCTCGGTGAGCCCGTAGACATGGGTGATCTCCCAGCCGAACTCGCCCTCCAGCCGCTCGATCGTGGCCGCCGCGGGCGGGGCGCCCGCCGTGACGACACGGACGCCGGGCGGCACGTCGCCGCGGGCCTCGGCCGGCGCGTTGGCGAGCGAGATGAGCACCGTGGGCGCCGCGGACAGCCAGCCCACGTTCTCCGCGCGGATCAGCGAGAACACGGCGGCTGGCTCCACCTTGCGCAGGCAAACGTGCGTCGCGCCGGCCGCCGTCACCGTCCACGTATAGGTCCAGCCGTTGGCGTGGAACATCGGAAGCGTCCACAGGTAGCGCTCGCCGACCGCCATCGGCAGGTGCAGCAGGGTGCCGATCACGTTCATGGCGGCGTTCCGGTGCGTGATCATCACGCCCTTCGGGCGCGCGGTGGTGCCGCTGGTGTAGTTGATCGTGAGCAGGTCGTGCTCGCTGATCTCCGGCTGGGTGAAGCCCGGTTCCGCCGCCGCGATCGCGGCCTCGTAATCCAGCCAGCCGTCTGCCAGGCCGCCTTCAAAAGCCACGAAGCTCCTCACTCCGGGCATCTGCTCGCGTACGCCGTCGATGGCCGCCAGATAGTCGCTGTGCGCGCAGATCACGGTGGCACCGGAGTGGTTGACGATGTAGATGAAGTCGTCCGGCGTGAGCCGGTAGTTGACCGGCACGAGGACGGCGCCGATCTGGGGCACGGCGTAGAAGGCTTCGAGCTGAGCGTGGGTGTTCGGCGCGATCGTGGCGACCCGGTCGCCCGGCCGGACACCCAGTCCTTGCAGCACAGCCGACCAGCGGTCGCACCGGTCGAAGAACTCCTCATACGTGAGCCGGAGGCCGCCGTCGACGACCGCCTCACGCGCACCGTGCAGGCGACGCGTCCGGCGGGCGAAGTGCAGCGGAGACAGCGCTGTTTCCATGATCCGGATCATTCCACCAGCGGGGCGCCTTTTCCTAGAGGACCCGGGCGCACGGCAGCAGTATCAGCTTCTTGGTGATCTTGCCGGCCCGATTGCGCGGGCCGACCAGGCTGAACGCGCGGACGGCGAGGTCCGACGGGCCGGTGCGGGCGAGTTCCGCGCAGTAATGGTCGTAGACCCGGTGCGCCTGCGCCGCGGCCGGCATGCCGGCAAGCAGTACATCCTCCTGGGATGCCACGCGGGCGCGGACCGCGGCGACGTCTTCGGGGGCGCCGCCCAGGATCGTGCACCCCCGTCCAGGGCAGGCCAGGATGAGCGTGCCCGGAGGAGTCCGGGCCGCCATGGGCGATCAGCCCGCCGGGGATGAGAACGGCGCCCCCGCAGACACGCGGCGACCCCGGCGCCCCGGGGCGGAGCCCAGGCCGTGAGTCCATGCCCACGGACATCGAGTGAACTCCCCCGCACGGTGACCAGGGCCGACCCCGCAGCGGGCAGGAAACCGGGTGTCCCTCCAGAACTTCGCTCTCGGGGCAGCCCGGGGTCCTGGAGTCAGTTTCCGGTCGCTGCCCGGTATTTCGCCACGATATGGCCTTACGGGCATGCTCGGCATACCTCGCGAGCACCTGCCGCAACGCCGCCGCGTGCTCCCCGTTCAAGTCGATCTCGTACCCGGCGCCATCCAGCCCGAACCGTACAGTCCCCTC
>JBEKHI010000227.1:0-13288 GCA_050012355.1 Streptosporangiaceae bacterium
AGACCGGAGCGGGCGGTCGGCGCGGGAAGCGCGACTTGGGCTGACTTGCTCTTGCCGCCGCCGCCGCGCTTCTTCGGATCGGTGCCCAGCCGCAGTGCTAGCGCCGGACACATGTCGACCGCCTGGGCCGCGTCGCGCTCTAGCCATGGCGGAACGGGGATCGACATGAGCACCGGGAACCCCTGCCGGTCCAGGTGGATCAGTTCCGGCACCAGGTGCGCGCAGAGCCCGTGGCCCTCGCACCGTGACCAGTCGACCATCAGCGTCTTCTCGTATTCGACCTGCGGCCCCGCGGGCAGCGGCAGTATGCCACGCACGGGCCGACCGCAGGTGGTGTGGAAGACATGCGCGGCCAGGTCTTCGGTGAACACCTCGAGCGCCGAGAGTACGAAACGCACCGTCCCATCCGGATGGGCACACGCACCTCGGCGGTTGGCGGTGGCGGCCGCCCGTCGCGCGACCTCCAGCGCCTCGGCGCCACCAGAACCGTCAACGAGTTGCGCGAGCGCCCGCGCCACCGTCGGCAGGCCCAGCTTGCACGGACCGCATTGTCCCGCGGACTCGCCGGCCAGGTAACTGGCGATCCGCGATACCTCGCCGAGCGGGCAAGTACCCTCGCCCAGTGGCAGCACGATGCCGGAGCCGAGCGTGCCGTTCAGCGACTCCAGCCCCTCGCGTGACACCGGCGCGTTGTACGCGGTCTCGGCGTCAAGCCACTTGCCGTGATACCCGCCCACGAGGACGCCGTCGCCCGCGGGTGCTTCGCAGATATCGAGCACCGCGCCGAGCGGCACGCCGGTCGGCACCTCGACAACCGCCGCCCGCTTGGCCGAGCCACTCACCGACAGCAGAACCGTTCCCGGCTCCTCCGGCGTACCCACCGCGGCGTACCGCTCGGGCCCCAGCAGAGCCAGCACCGAGACCTGCGCGAACGTCGAGCAGTTGGACAGCAGCGTCGGGAGATCATCCACTCCCTTTTCCGCTGCCAGTGTCTTACGTCCGGGCGGGATGGGTCGCTTGCCGTTGATGCCGCGGATCAGCGAGCCGGACTCCCCGGAGATGAACCGCTCCGGCTGCTCGAAGATCCGGCAGATCTTCCGCAGCCCCGGCTCGGCGGAGATCGCCGCCTCCATCGAGCGGTTGGCCATCTCGTTGTTGGTAACGCCGACGATGATCTCCTCCGCGCCGATCGCCTCGGCGACCAGCGCGGCACCGCTCAGGATCAGGTACGGCGACCTGATCATGAGCATCTTGTCCTTGAAGGAACCCGGCTCGCCCTCCGTACAGTTAATAACGATGATCGGCGGCTCGTCCTTGCGGTCACAGTTGTCGATCACCGCCTGAAGCTTGCGAGCGAAAGGAAAAGCCGCGCCGCCCTGCCCGCGCAGATCGATCTGCTTGCACGCCGCGATCAACTCGTCGGCCGACATTCTCGGCAGCGCGCCGAAGATGTCGCGGTGCGCGTCCAGATCGATCCGCGCCATGCGGTCAAGGCCGGCGGTCAGCCGGGCGGCCCCGATCCGCATGATCGTGGGCACATCTAGCTCGTCCGGGTTGGTCGGGTTCATCGCCACCCGCCTCCCCGTCCCCCTTCACTTCCACCGTACGAGTCGCCACCGAAACCGTCGTTCTCATCCGGCCATTGCTCGGGTGGTGGAGCGTTTCGCGGAGCCCGGCCACGCTGAGGGGCGCCGTTACCCCGACGTTCGCCACCGTTTGACCGCGGCATCGGACCCGTGGCTGGACGCGGCGCCGGACCACCCGCACGAGGCATCGGACCCGTCGCCGGACGCGGCATCGGACCAGTCCCGGCCCGCGGCATCGGACCCGTCGCCGGACGCGGCGCCGCACCACCCGCACGAGGCATCGGACCGGTCGCGGGACGGGGTATCGGACCGGTCGCCGGACGGGGCATCGGACCGGTTCCCGGACGGGGCATCGGACCGGTTCCCGGACGGGGCACGGGGCGTTGCATCGGACCGGAGTTGGACACCCGCGGCATCGGACCCGTCGCCGGACCACCCGCACGAGGCATCGGACCGGTCGCGGCGCGAGGCATCGGACCCGTCGCGGGACGTGGCATCGGACCGGTTCCCGGACGGGGCACGGGGCGTTGCATCGGACCGGAGTCCGACACCCGCGGCATCGGACCGGTGCCGACCCGCGGCATCGGACCGGAGTCCGCCGCGCGAGGCGCCCCGACGAACCGCGGCGGTCCTTCGTAACCCTGCTCGTAGAACGGCTGCCTGTCTTCTTCCACCATCCCGCCGGCCGGCAGTGCGGCCAGCGCGGGCATCGGACCGGACGCAGGCCCGCTGGATAGAGCCGTCGCGGTCATCGTCGCGGGCGCCTGCCGACCACGTCCGAGCGCCTGGAACCTGCCGCCGACCTGTGCGGCCATGCCCAGCGACGCGGCCCGCAGCGGAGCGGACGACGTGCTGCGCTCATCGACCGCGGGCGAGCTCAGGTTCTCCTTCGGCCGCAGCGAATTGGACAGCACCCGTACGCCGACGCCGAGCACGGTAAGCGCGATGATGACGCCGTAGGTCCAGTCGTAGTACGGCTTGGCGGGGCGGCCTGCGAGCAGGCCGTGCCAGATACCTAGCAGGAACGACGCGTAGGCCGAGTAGTGGATCGCGCGCCACCGCCAGGCTTTTCCGTTTGTAGTGAACCGACTACGAAAGATGCTCGTTATCACCAGCAGGATGATGAGGTCGCCCGCGATCACGCCGATACCGATGTAGAACGTCTTGAACGGCTCGATGAACGGGATGAAGGAGGGCAGCAGGGTGATCCGCTGGGCGAGGATCTCCGTCGTGATGTGGATGATCAGGAAGGCGACCGCGCCGAAGGACGCCGCCCGGTGCGCCGACTGGAAGAAGACCCGGTGTCCTGGGTTGAGGACCATCCGGTCGGTCGCCACTAGGCCTAGGGCCACCGAGGTACACAACGCCATGAGCGTGAGAACACCCGCATAGAAGAGCATGAAGTGCTGCGTGGCCAAGGCGATGGTGTGCCCGATGCTCGTGAGCGTCACGAGCGCGACGGCGACGACGATCCCGGCAATGGCGACCGCGTAGATCTTAGGCATGTGTTCGGCGATCGGCCCGTGGGACGACGGGCGAGCGGTCTCACGGCCTATGGATCGGCTGCGAGTCGTTGCCACCTATACCTCCTCGGAGTCGCGGAATGCGAACTTTGCGTCGTTGTCGACGCGCGCCCCGCGAGCGCGTCGGTGGTGCATGATGCGGTGGTTAACTGGGTGTCTGACTCTAGCAGGCGAGATAACCTTTAGGGCACGAAACGATATATAAACAGCATGTAAACCGGGACATATGAGCCCTCTGCTGCCGCGCCGTGCCGCACTGCAGCGATGCATCGACGATCTGACACAACCCCTCCTTGCGCCAACCGCTCATCGACCTTTATACAGCGAGCACAGGGGCGAGATACGCCAAATGGACAATCACCCAGCTAGCAGGGCATCCCCGCCGCTAGCACGGTCTGGCCAACCCGACCTAATCCGACAAATCGGACACATGGCTGAAAGCCACAGATGGCCGGGGGTATTTACCCCCGGCCATTCTTACGGTCCTATTACCGGCGCTTCAGATCTCCGAATACTCTGCCGCGACTAGTTCCGCGATCTGCGCCGTATTCAGCGCGGCGCCCTTACGCAGGTTGTCGCCGCATACGAAGAACTCGATGACGTTCGGTTCGTCGAGGGACTGCCGCACCCGGCCCACCCACGTCGGATCGGTACCCACCACATCGGCGGGCGTCGGGAACTCGCCGCTCTCCGGGTTGTCCGACACGACGACGCCGGGCGCGGCGCGCAGCACTTCCCACGCCGCCTCCCTGGTGACCGGCTGGTCAAACTCGGCGTGCACCGCGACCGAATGCGTGGTGATCACCGGCACCCGCACGCAGGTGGCCGACACCTTGAGGTCGGGAAGCCCGAGGATCTTCCGCGACTCGTTGCGGATCTTGAGCTCCTCCGAGGACCAGCCCTCGCCCTTCAGCGACCCGGCCCACGGCACCACGTTCAGCGCCAGCGGGGCTGGGAACGGCCCGAGGTCTCCGACCGCCGGCCGCAGGTCACCGGCCCGCTGACCTAGCGTCCGCGTGCCGGCCAGCTTGTCCAGCTGACCGTAGAGGGTGTCAATCCCGGACTGGCCAGCCCCGGACGCCGCTTGATACGACGCCACCACCATTGACTTTAGCCAAAACGACGCATGCAGAGCCCCCGCGGCCACGATCAGCGACAGCGTGGTGCAGTTCGGGTTGGCGATGATGCCCTTGGGCCGGTTCCGCGCGTCCTGAGCGTTTACCTCCGGAACGACCAGCGGGACCTGCGGGTCCATCCGGAACGCACCCGAGTTGTCGACCACGACCGCGCCGTGCGACACCGCGACCGGTGCCCATCGGGCGGACACCTCGTCCGGCACGTCGAACATGGCAACGTCGACCCCATCGAAGACCTCGGGCGCTAGGGCCTGGACCTTGATACCGGTGCCGCGCACGGACAGGGTGCGTCCGGCGGACCTTGGCGAGGCAATGAGCCGGATCTCGCCCCAGACGTCTTTCCTGGTGGTCAGCAGGTCGAGCATCACGGAGCCGACCGCGCCGGTGGCACCGACAACGGCCAGGGTGGGCTTGCTGGTCATCGGCCGGTACCTCCGTAGACGACTGCCTCCACCTCGTCGGCCTCCAGGTCGAAGGCCCGGTGCGTGGAGTTCACGGCGTTGGCGACGTCGTCGGAATTCACCACGACAGAGATCCTGATCTCTGAGGTGGAGATCATCTCGATGTTCACTCCCGCGTCGGCCAGCGCGCCGAAGAACTTGGCGGTGACCCCCGGGTGCGACCGCATGCCCGCACCAATCAGCGACACCTTGCCGATGGCGTCGTCGTAAAGCAGCGACTCGAAGCCAACCTCTTCCTGGACACGGCGCAGCGAGTCCAGCGCCCGCTCGCTGTCAGTGGCGGGCAGCGTGAAGGAGATGTCGGTGCGCCCGGTGGCCGTGGCGGAGACGTTCTGCACGATCATGTCGATGTTGATCCCGACCTCGGCCACCGTGCCGAAGATCCGCGCGGCCTCGCCTACCCGGTCAGGCACCCCGACGACGGTGATTTTCGCCTCGCTGACGTCGTGTGCCACGCCAGAGATGATCGCCTGCTCCATCCCGTCCCCTTCCGCCTGCGGGTTGACGTTACCGGACACCCAGGTGCCCGTCTTCTCGCTAAACGATGACCGCACGTGAATCGCCACCCCGTACCGCCGCGCGTACTCGACGCAGCGCAGCATGAGGATTTTGGACCCGCTGGCGGCCAGTTCGAGCATCTCCTCGTAACTGATCGAGTCAATGCGCCGCGCCAACGGCACGATCCGCGGGTCGGCGGTGAACACGCCGTCCACGTCGGTGTAGATCTCGCAGACATCCGCGTCCAGGGCGGCCGCGAGCGCGACAGCGGTGGTGTCCGAGCCACCCCGGCCAAGCGTCGTTATGTCCTTAGTGGTTTGTGAAACACCCTGGAAGCCAGCCACGATCGGCACGTACCCCTTGTCGAGCGCGCTGGAGATACGGCCGGGGGTGACATCGATGATCCGCGCCCGGCCGTGCACCGCGTCGGTGATCACGCCCGCCTGAGAGCCGGTGAACGACCGGGCTTCCATCCCGAGGTCGGCGATCGCCATCGCGAGGACCGCCATCGAGATCCGCTCTCCGGCGGTCAGCAGCATGTCCAGCTCGCGCGCGGGAGGCTGTGGGCTGATCTGGCCGGCTAGGTCGATGAGCTCGTCGGTGGTGTCGCCCATCGCGGACACCACTACGGCTACCTGGTTCCCGGCTTTGGCTGTGGCGACGATCCGCTTAGCTACGCGCTTGATCCCGTCCGCGTCGGCGACCGATGATCCACCGTATTTCTGCACGATAAGGGCCACAGGCTTGGAGTCTATCCGAGATTACGGTGGCGTCTCCCCGGCCGAAGGAGGCACATCCTCGTCCGCCACGTCGAGGCTCGCGTGCGCCACCACGGCGTGCAGCGCCCGCAAAGCGGCACCGGCGTGCGTCCCCCAGTGATTGAAGTAGGAGTACTGCCACCACCACAGCGCCTCGAGTCCACGGCCGGCCCGGTAGTGCTTAAGGCCGTGAATCAGGTCGTCGGCCACCGCGGCGATGTCGTCGGAGAGCCGGAACGGGATACCGGTCGCGTCCTTGTAAGGGTCGAAGAGCTCGGCATAGTCATCGATGCCAGCAAGCCTGACCGCCAGGCCGCTGCGCAGCGCGTCCAGGTCCGGGTCCGGGCTGAGCGGCGGCTCGACGTTTCCCGGCGGGACGATGTCCTGGTACGCGCCGAGCTGGGCGCCCGCCAGCAAGATCTGGGACACCTCAAGCAGCAGCAGCGGCACCGCGCCGCCGCTCCCCTCGCCCGCGGCGACGGCGGTGACGCCGTCCAGGAAGTCCCGCGTGCTCTCCGCGATCTGATCGGCTAGCGGCCGCCAGTCAGACATCAAGCTGTCTCCGTCCCTCGAACGCACGGCCCAGTGTCACCTCATCGGCGTACTCCAGGTCCCCGCCAACCGGGAGCCCGCTGGCCGGCCTGGTGACCCTGAGCTCCATCGGCTTGACCAGCCGGGCAAGATAGGTCGCGGTCGCCTCGCCCTCGAGGTTGGGGTCGGTGGCGAGGATGATCTCCGTCACAGTGCCGTCGGCCAGCCGGGTCAGCAGCTCCTTGATCCGCAGGTCGTCGGGACCTACTCCGTCAATCGGGCTGATGGCACCGCCAAGCACGTGATACCGGCCGCGGAACTCCCTGATCTTCTCCACCGCGGCCACGTCCTTCGGTTCCTCGACCACGCAGATCACCGTCGGGTCCCGTCGGGTGTCGAGGCAGATCCGGCATTCCTCGGCCTCGGCGACGTTCCCGCAGGTCCGGCAGAACCGGACCCGCTCGGTCATCTCGTTGAGCACGCTCGCTAGCCGTTTCACGTCCTCGGCATCAGCCGCGAGGAGGTGAAACGCGATCCGCTGCGCGCCCTTCGGCCCGACGCCGGGCAGTCTGGCGAGCTCGTCGATGAGTTGCTGGACAACTCCCTCGTACATAACTCGTCGTCTTCGCTCTGTCCTATTTCGCTGGCCGGGTCGACGCCTGGCGTGCCCAAGCCGAGCGCACCGGTGTCGAAGCCGGGCGGCACGGCGTCGCCGAAGGCCGCCGCGAAGGGGCCCATCCGCTCGGCCTGCAGTTGCTGAGCGGCGTCGCCCGCCGCCCGGATCGCCGCGACCACCAGGTCGGCGACGGTTTCCGCGGTCTCCACCGCGTCGGCGGTGTCGATGGCATCCGGCGAGATGGTCAACCCGAGCAGTTCACCCTGCCCGTTTACTCGCGCCATCACGAGCCCGCCGCCTGCCGTCCCCATTACCTCGCTGTCCGCGAGAGCCTGCTGCGCGTTCACTAGCTGCTGCTGCATCTGCTGCGCGGCCTCAAGCAACCGCTGCATGTCCATCTGACCGTCCACGTCATCCTCCTTGATTGGAGCCTACGACGTGTCAGCACCCGGGCCCACCCGCCGCCCCGGCTCTTACTCGTCGATCTCCGCGATGACCTCGCCGCCGAGTTCACGCTGGATCAGGGCCATCCCGGTGAGCACATTCGCCGGAGGAGCAGCCATGTCGTTCTCGTCGGGCATGTCGTCATCTGAGACGCTTACCGGCTCGGGGTCCGTCGGCCACGGCGCATCCTCGCCGCTGGTCTTCGGCGTTCCGTTCACGGCAGGCGTCCGGGCCCCCTGGGTTTCCCCGGCCGGGCCGGCGCCGTTGGGCGTCCCGGCCCCTCCGGAGCCCGGTGTGGACCAGTCGGCGGCCGGACCGCCTGAGTATTCGGCCGCCGGGGCTGGCGCGGCCGGAGGCTGCGGAGCCGCCGTGCCGGTCTGCGGAGGCGCGCTCGGGCGCGGCGCGGAACGGCCTGGGGGCGGGTCGCCACCGGATATCGCCTTGATCATCGTGTGCAGACCGAAGCGCTGGACCAGCACGTTCTTGAGCAGATCCTCGTAACCGCTGCTCTGGAAGCCCTTGACGTCCCCGGGACGCGGGAAACGCAGGGTCAGGATGTTCTCCGCGAGGTCCACCACGCTCGCATTGCTGAGCAGGATCCAGGCCACTCGGCGCTGGGCCTTGATCGTGTCCAGCACGGCATCCCAGTCCTGTCGCAGCGTGTCGGCCGTGACGGACCCTCCGGACGCCGCTGGTCCTCGTGATGGCGTCGACGGGGCGGCTGGGGCTGGCGGAGCTTGTGCGGCCGCTGGCCTAGCCGGCTCGGTAGCCGCCGGACGCGGTGCCTCCTCAGGCCTTGCTGCCGCGGGACTCGTCGCGGCCGGGCTTGCCGCGGCCGGGGCGGGCGCGCTGGCAGGCGCCGGGGCGGGTGCCTGCTGAGCCGCTGGCGGCCGCGCGGCCGGGGCCGCTTCAGCCGCCGGAACGGCTGCTGGAGCCTGAGCCGCGGCGCGCGGCGCGATGGGCCCCCCGCGTTCTAGTTTCTCGAGCCGCGCGAGGACCGAGAGCTCATCAGAGGCCGCGGCTGGCAGCAGCACTTGGGCGCACATCAGCTCGAGCAGCAACCGTGCCGAGGTCGCACCGCGCATCTGGTCGAGGCCGGTACTGACGATCTCCGCGGCCCGGGTCAGCCCGGCCATGCCGAACTCGCGGGCCTGATCGGTGAGCGGCTGGGTACGCTCGGGCGGCACATCGAGCAGGCTGGTCTCGATAGCGTCGGGAACCGAGGCGAGGACGATAAGGTCGCGCAGCCGGTCCAGCAGGTCGAGCGCGAACCTGCGTGGCTCGTGCCCGCCCTCGATCACCTTGTTGACCGCGCGGAACACTGCTGCGCCATCGGAGTGCGCGAACGCCACCACGATCTCGTCGAGCAGGGTCGCGTCGGTATAGCCCAGCAGGGAGATCGCGCGGTCGTACTTCAAGCCCTCAATATCCGAGCCGGCGAGCAACTGGTCGAGGATCGACAGCGAGTCACGGGCTGAGCCGCCACCCGCCTGCGCCACCAGCGGCAGCACGGCCGGGTCGTAGGTGATGCCCTCGCGCTCGAGGATCTCCGCCATCAGGTCGCGCAGCACCGACGGCGGGAACAGCCGGAACGGGTAGTGGTGGGTGCGGGACCTGATCGTCCCGATCACCTTCTCCGGCTCGGTGGTCGCGAAGATGAACACCAGGTGCGGCGGGGGCTCCTCGACGAGCTTCAGCAGGGCGTTGAACCCCTGCGAGGTCACCATGTGAGCCTCGTCGATGATGTAGATCTTGTAGCGTCCGCTGACCGGCGCGTAGAACGCCCGCTCCCGCAGGTCACGCGCGTCATCCACACCACCGTGGGAAGCGGCATCGATCTCGATGACGTCGATGCTTCCGGGACCGGACGGGGCTAGGGCGACACACGAGTCGCAGACGCCGCATGGGTCCGGGGTGGGGCCATTGACGCAGTTAAGTGAGCGCGCCAGGATCCGCGCGCTGGAGGTCTTCCCGCAGCCGCGCGGGCCGCTGAAGAGATACGCGTGATTGATTCGTCCCGTGGACAGCGCCTGGCGGAGCGGGGCCGTAACGTGTTCCTGCCCCTTGACCTCGGCGAACGTGGCGGGACGGTACTTGCGGTACAGCGCCAGGCCGTCACCCATCGTGAACCTCCGTGTCGCCCCGGGGGAACGACCCCCGGATCCCCCCGCATGCGGGAGCTGCCTCGCCCCCGTACACCTTAGGGGACCCCCCGCGCACCCGTCAGAGCCCGCGTACCCTTGCTGCCTTCCGGCCCTGGGGGGGTTGGCGGGATAAACGCCGCACGGGGGGTCGCAGGCAAGTCTATTCACGTCGCGGAGCGGATGTCGCATCCGCCACGCTCCGGTAAGCTCTGCGGCGGAGGACTCGCCTAGTGGCCTAGGGCGCACGCTTGGAAAGCGTGTTGGGTGCAAGCCCTCGGGGGTTCGAATCCCCCGTCCTCCGCCACCGCTGACCAGCAAGAACAGCAGAGCCAGTCCGGATCCGGGCTGGCTCTTTCGCTGTCTGGTCTCAGATGCCGCCTGATCACGAAAATCCGCGATGACGGCTCCCGCTTCCCGCACCCAAGACCCCCTCCCAAGCCCGACAAAACGGGCAGCGGCGAGGCCGACGGGGGAATCTTTTGCTGGTTGGTGTGGCACTACCCGCATTCTTTGATGGGCAGGGTCGCACTGACCAGGAACGACGCTGCCGCACCGTCGCCGCAGCTGGCCGACGGGCCGCGGCCCGGGCGCCCCGCGGGCAACCCCGGCGGGCGGGGTTAGTCCGTGGCGGAGGCGGTCGCGGAGGGCTTGGGCTTTACGGGCTTTGCGGGCTTGGCGGGCTTGGCGTGCTTCGTGGGGGCCGCGGTCTCAGCGGTTATCTCCTGCGCCCACTTCTGCAGGCCCGGCGTCATGTACTCGAGCATCGGGGTCAGCGCGGCGCGCCAGACCTTCGCCTGGTGACCGCCGCCCTGGACGATGTCCACCGGCACGCTGGCGAGCCTGGTCTCAAGCAGCTGCTGGAACTGCTCCGCCGCCTGGACGTCACCCGGGTCCTCGTTGCCCGCGGCCAGCCAGAACTGCGGGATCTCCACGCCGATCGGTATCTTGAGCACGAACTCGGCGGGCGAGTTCTTCACCAGCAACTTGCGGTCGTGCGCATAGGGGGTGTATAGCACCGGCTTACCGCCGGTCTTGCCCGCCTCGGGGATCTGACTCTGATTCCCCGCCAGCGTGAAGTATCCGCTCAGGCTTCCCGCGTATCCGAACTGGAACGGGTACTGCAAGGCGATGTTGGCCGCGCAGTAGCCGCCCTCGGAGTAGCCCGCGATGCCCCACGCCCGGCCGGGCGCCATGACGCGCAGCTCCTTGGTCATGTAATCCGGAACGTCTTCGGCGACGAACGTCATGTCCTGGAGGTCCTTCAGGCCCGGGTAGTTCAGGCACTGCAGGGCATACCGTTCCCCGCCATCGGTGTCGGGCATAACCAGCACCGCCGGGTCCACCTTGCCCTCGCCAAGCAGCTGGAGGAACAACGCGTCCACGTCCATCACGTTCACCCAGGCCGACGGGTCGCCGGGCGATCCGTGCAGCAGCTCGATGACCGGGAAGCGGTAATTCTTGTAGGCGGACTGGAAGTACTGCGGCGGCAGCCAGACGTAGACGTCGCGGGTGATGTGGCTCTGCGCCCCGGTCACCGTGGTCTGGAACAGGTAGCCGAGCTGCTCGTCTTCCTGGGTGTCGGACAGACGCAGCTGGTCGTCGATGGAGTCACCGACGCCCGCCGCGCTCACCTTCGGAATCGTCGACTCACCGGAGTTACTGAGATCGCTGATCAGCGAACCCCAGGTCTGGTAGTAGTCGTAGTACTTGTTGACCGCCGCAACGCCGAAAGCCATCGCCGGGATGAAGGCGAGACAGGCCGCAAAGATACGGAACACCACCTGCTTCGCTAGTGCGACCCACACAAGCAGTGCCGCAAAAGCAACCATGAGTAGCAGGAAGAAAACAGTCCCCTGCGGTCCTAGCACGTGTACTCCTTGCCCCAGGCCTGGGCCCGGCACACTATGAGCGGTGGAGGTGGGATTTGAACCCACGGAGGGGTTGCCCCCTCACACGCTTTCGAGGCGTGCGCCCTCGGCCACTAGGCGACTCCACCGCCGCAGAGCTTACCTGACATTCGACACTGAGAACGCGTCAAGCGCTACCTGGGTTCCCCCTGAACGCGCCGGGCCGCGAAAAACGCCCTCAGCAGTTCGCCACATTCGCCGGCCAGTACCCCCCGGATGACCTCGGGTTGATGCGGCAGCCGGGGGTCACGGACCACGTCGAATAGCGACCCGACCGCGCCGCCCTTGGGGTCGTCAGCGCCATAGACGAGCCGGGTGATCCGGGCCGCGGTCACCGCTCCGGCGCACATCGGGCACGGCTCGAGCGTCACCACCAGCGTGTAGCCGGTCAGCCGCCAGTCGCCAGTGGCGCGGCCCGCTTCGCGCAACGCGAGGATCTCTGCGTGCGCAGTGGGGTCAGCCGTCGCTTCCCGCGCGTTATGCGCTCGCGCGACCACCTCGCCGTCCGGGTCGAGCACCACCGCGCCCACCGGCACGTCCGCCGCCGCGGGCAACGCGGCGGTAGCGGCCGACTCAAGCGCGAGCCGCATCGCGGGCTCGAACGACGCGAGGTAGCCCGTCACGGTCCTAGCGCGATGTCCAGCGCACGATCAGCCGCTGGACCGAACCCGAGGCGCTCCGCGATCTGCAGCACCGCGTCGTCCGGGTACAAGTCGACATCGCCGACGATCATCCCGAGGTCCATCTCGTCGAGCCCGAGGTCAGCGAAGATCGACAGGTCACCGGCCGGCAGGATCTGATCAACGTCGTCCTCGTCCGGCACGTCGATCTCGAGGAACTCGAGCACCTCACGGGCCAGCGAGTAGTCGACCGCCGCCAGCACGTCGGAGAGCAGGGCGGAAACCTCGGTGCCGAGAACCCGCACCGCGATGAACGCCTCATCGCCAACGCCGACGAACCCGATCGTGCCGCCAAGACTAGGCTGCTGGCTCAGCACCTCCAGGAATCCGGTGAAGTCCGCGGTCACCGCCGCGGGGAGCACGTCGGCTTCCCATTGATCTTCTTCTCGGTAAACGATGATGACGAAATCAGTGTCGTCAGAAGAATCACTCACGTCGGTCATCGCCGCCAGTCCAGCATCGCGCACACGGAGGAATGCTGCCAGATCATGGCCGGTCAACGCGAGCCAAACGGCGAATGACGCATCGATCGAATTCGCGAATCTGCCGGCGTGGCTGCTTCCGAGCACTGTCCGCGGCCTGCATACTCCACGCTGGGGAGTATGGGGACTCGGCGTCGGGGGTTCAAACGGCCAGAGGACCGGGCATACTGCTGCCGACAGGACGAGACCATCGACTAGGCTGGCGGGGCGAATCCGTGCAAGCTAGCATGAAGGAAACCGACAAGGTGAACAATTCCGTGCTTCCAGGGAGGCGACGGTGAAGCTGGGAACGATCCTTAAGTGGGCGGCCTTGGCCTTCGTCGTTTGGTGGGTGGTAACCGAGCCTACGAACGCCGCTCACTTGGTGCACAACATCGGCGACTTCCTGACGAACGCGGCCCACGGCCTGTCCAACTTCGTCACATCGATCTGAGGTAGTCATGGGGATCAGGGTGGTACCGGGTAGCGACACGGTTCCTCCCGCGATCGCGAGGTACCTACTTCCGCACGAGCGGCAGGTGA
>JBEKHI010000228.1:0-13266 GCA_050012355.1 Streptosporangiaceae bacterium
GGCTCAAGTTCGGGCAGCGCGGCGGCGGTGGCGGCCGGGCTGGCGCCGCTGGCCATCGGCACCGAGACCGACGGGTCGATCGTGGCGCCCGCCAGCGCCTGCGGCGTCGTCGGCATCAAGCCGACCGCCGGCCTGGTGAGCAGGCACGGCATCGTCCCGCTGTCGGTGGCGCAGGATACGGCCGGCCCGATGGCTGGCACGGTGGCGGACGCGGCGGCGTTGCTGTCGGTGCTGGCCGCCCCCGACCCGCAGGACCAGGCCGTCGATTTTCCCGCTGACCTGGCGAAGTCCGCCGACTACACAGCCTTCCTCGACCCGGGTGCGCTGGACGGCGCGAGAATCGGGATCTGGCGGGGCGGCTCGGCCGAGGCAGGGGTGGCCATCGCGGCGGTCCTTGACGACCTGGTCGCCAAGCTCACCTCGCTCGGGACGGTTCTGGTCGACCCGGTGGAGCTGCCAGCGGCGGACAAGATCGGTGATCCGGAGTTCGCCGCGCTGCGCAATGAGTTCAAGTACGGGATCAACGCCTACCTGCAGTATCTCGGTGGGGACGTCCCAGGCTCGCTGGCCGAGCTGATCGACTTCAATAAGCGGAACGCGGGCCTGGTACTGTCCCGGTTCGGCCAGGAGACCTTCGAGATGTGCGAGGCCACGCCCGGCTCGCTCACCGACCCCGGCTACCTGGAGGCGCGCGGCGACGCGACGCGGCTGGCCACTACCGCCCTGGAGACCCCGATAGCGGAGCACAAGCTGGACGCGATCGTCGCGCTGACCGTCAACCCAGCGTGGCTGACCGATTACGTACTGGGAGACCATGTGGTGTTCGGCACCTCGGGGCCCGCGGCGGTTGCCGGCTGGCCCGCGATCACGATTCCGTTCGGCAACCTCAGCGGCCTGCCGATCGGCGTGACCTTCATGGGGCCGCGCTGGTCCGAGCCCAGGCTCATCGCCCTAGCCCATTCCCTAGAGGTTGCCAGCCCGCCCCGCCCGCTGCCCTCGGTCCGCTAAGCGGTCTGCGGGCGGTCCGCGGGCGGTCTCCGTGCGGTCCGCGGGCCCCAGCGATGGCCCATCGCTGGGCGAATATTGCTATCGATGGCCCATCGCTGGGACCGTGGGCACTTGTTCAGGGCAACCGGGGACGCCCGTTATCCTGCCCTTTATGGAATCTTGGCGTCGTGCGGCGGTGCCCGCACTGCCCGGGCATGGTCCGGAAACCCGGGTACGGAATACCGCGACGGGGGAGCTGACGGTGGCCGCGGCGGGTCAGGCCGCGACCGTGTATGCCTGCGGTATCACCCCCTATGACGCGACGCATATCGGGCACGCGGCGACATTCATCGCGTGGGATCTACTGGTGCGGGCCTGGCTGGACGCCGGGCATCACGTCAGTTACGTGCAGAACGTCACCGATGTCGATGACCCGTTGCTTGAGCGGGCGGACCGGGACGGCGAGGACTGGCGGGACCTGGCCGCGAGGGAGATCGAGCTGTACCGCCAGGACATGACGTCGCTACGGGTGCTGCCGCCGGCCCACCTGATCGGTGCCGTGGAAGCGCTGCCAGTGATCGAGCGGTTCAACGAACGGCTCGCATCCCGTAGCTCGCTGTACGAACTAGACGAGGATGTGTACTTCGCGAGGGGCGCGGACTCGTCGTTCGGGGCCTTGTCGGGGCCGGGTACCGCGTCAGACTTCAGTCCTGTCCAGATGGCAGAACTGTCCGCGGAGCATGGCGGCGACCCGTCACGGCCAGGCAAGAAGGACGCGCTCGACCCGCTGGTCTGGCGAGGAGAGCGGCCTGGCGAGCCGGCCTGGGAGTCCAGGTTCGGTCTCGGCCGGCCTGGCTGGCACGTCGAGTGCGCGGCGATCGCGTCTGAGTACCTCGGGATCAAGTTCGACGTTCAGGCAGGCGGCAACGACCTGATCTTCCCGCACCATGAGATGAGCGGCTCGCACGCCCGGGTGGCGTTCGGTGAGGACGCCTTCGCCCGGGTCTATATGCACTCAGGACTGGTCAGCTATCAGGGCGCCAAGATGTCCAAGTCGCTGGGCAACCTGGTCTTCGTGAGCAGGCTGCGGGAAGCCGGCGTCGACCCGATGGCGATCAGGCTCGTGATCCTCGCCCACCACTACCGCTCCGAGTGGGAGTGGACCGACCAGGTTCTGGAGCAAGCCCAGGCCCGGCTAGCACGCTGGCGCTCAGCGGTCGCCGTCACCGGCCCAGCCGCCGAGCCGGCGCTCGCCGAGGTGCGGGAGCGACTGGCCGACGACCTCGATGCCCCAGGAGCCCTGGCGGCGATCGACAGGTGGGCCAACCGCGCACTCAGCGGCGAGACGGCCCCCACCCCCAGCGATGCCCAGACCGGCCCAGCCTCGGGGAGCCCAGCCGCGGGCGGCGACCTGATCCGCGCCACCACCGACGCCCTCCTTGGCGTGTCCCTCTGACGCACCGGCCTAACCCGGACGACGGCCTAACCCGGACGACAGCCTCGCGCGGGTGCCTGCCCAACCGAGCGGCAGCCATCCCACCCGCCCCAACTGCCTCACACAACGCTTTAGTACCGAGCTGGCAGCCGGCCGTTCCTGGCCGGTGCTGCATTAACCACACTCTTTGCTGGTTGGTGCGGCATTAACCAGCAAAGGGATCCGCGGGCAGAGTCCCGCATGTCCGCCTTCCGCGGACCGGCCCTTCCGCGAACGGCCTTCCGTGCGTTGGCCTTTCACGGATCGGCCGCCTTCCGCGCGCTGGCCGACGCGTGATAATCTCCAGGGAGAAATTCCAGGCGTGTAATTCCCGCTGAATAGCATTAGGGGAAGCGGGATGTCAATGCCGATTTCCCCGCTGTGTAAAGCAGGGCCCTTATTAACCCAGAGGGCTGTCGCTATGGTCGGCGGCATTCCCGCAGCCGCACTATTCGGGTATGAGAAACCATGCCTTCGCGGGTGAAGATTCCCCGCGCACACAATCGACAGATAAGCAAGGCGCCGTGCTGACCGCACCGCCCGCGGATCGCATGATACGGGTCGGCTCACCGGTTTCGTTGCTGGCGGTCGTTCCGCACCTCCTGGGCTTTATGCCAGGCAGAAGCCTGGTGGTGATCGGCACCGAGCAGCCCAAGGGCCAGGTGAAGCTCGCGCTCAGGTACGACCTGCCCGACCCGCCAGCCGCGGAGACCATCCGGGAGATCACCGAGCACGCCGCTGAGGTGCTGGCCGCCCAGCGCGTCGAGGACGTCCTGGTGATCGGCTACGGGCCGGCCGCGTTGGTCGCACCGCTGGCCGACGAGTTCCGCAGAGCCACTGCCGTCTATGGCCTCGCCCTCGGGGAGATCCTCCGGGTACAAGATCAGCGCTACTGGTCCTACCTGTGCGCCAAACCGGACTGCTGCCCCCCGGAAGGCACCCCCTTCGACCTGCTGGCCGACCCGGCTTGGGCGACGATGTCCGGCGCCGGGCACCCGGTGCTCAGCAGCCGGGATGACCTGGCGAAAACGGTCGCGGCCCTGGACGGAGCCGCCGGCGAGGCTACGAGGCGTGCCACGCAGCGGGCGGAGGCCAAGGCAAGCACGCTGATCGCCCGGGTGACCAGGACGGGTCGGCGGGGCCAGGCACGGCGGCTGATCGCGGCGGCGGGGATCTCGTCGGTCGCCGCGGCGCTGGCCACCTACCGCCGTGGCCAGCGGATAACCAACGCGGACCAGATGGCCTGGCTCACCATCGTTCTGCGTGATCTGCGGGTTCGGGACGACGCGTGGGCTCGGATGGACCCCAAGTACCGCGAGCCGTATGGCCGGATGTGGACCGACGTGACCCGGGCGGCGCGGCCAGGGTACGTCGCCGCCCCGGCCTGCCTGCTTGCCTTCGCCGCCTGGCAAGACGGCAACGGCGCCCTTGCGAACGTGGCGCTTGACCGCGCGATCGCGGACCAGCCCGGGTACACGATGGCGGAGTTGCTGCGTCAGGTCATCGATGGCGGGGTACCTCCATCCGCGGCGCGGCTGCCGATGACCCCGGAGGAGGTGGCGGCCAGCTACGACGAGATCGACGATGAAGGCAATGAACGCGAATAGGTCTGACGGGGCTCGGGCGGTCCGCGCCGCCCGGGCATCCGCCCACGCGGACCGCTCGGACCGCCCACGCGGACGGCCCGGACCAGCCAAGCGGACCGCCCACGCCGTCAACTGTCGCGCCCGGATAGACTGCGTGAGCTGTTCGTCCTGTTCGGTGGGGTATATACACGCTTACGCCGGGCAGTCCTGGGGAACCAAAGGGATCGGAGGGAGGTAGCGCGTGGCCGGAATCGAAGACCTGCCGTCCGCTAAACGCGCGGCCCACGAGGCCGCCGTCCAGCGGCTCCGCGCGGAGTACCTGGCGGTGCCGCCAGAGGTCAAGGTCCGGCTGGCGAAGCGCACCTCGAACCTCTTCCGGTTCCGCGATGGCGCCGCCAGCGCTGAGCTCGGCGTCGAGGCCTTCGCGCGAGTCATCCACGTCGACCCGGTGAGCAGGACCGCCGTCGTCGGCGGCATGACCACCTATGAGGACCTGGTTGACGCGACGCTGCCCTACGGCCTGATGCCGCTGGTCGTCCCGCAGCTGAAGACGATCACGCTCGGCGGGGCCGTCACCGGGCTCGGCATCGAGTCGACCAGCCTGCGCAGCGGGATGCCGCACGAGTCGGTCCTCGAACTGGAGATCCTCACCGGAGGCGGCGAGGTGATAACAGCAAGAGATGACAACGAGCACCAGGACCTGTTCAACGGCTTCCCGAACTCCTACGGCACGCTCGGCTACGCACTCGCGCTCACCATCGAGCTTGAGCCGGTCCGGCCGTACGTTCACCTGCGGCACTTCGCCTTCAATGACCCGAAGAGCTGCATGGACGCGATCATCCAGATCGCCGCGACCGGCGAGTACGACGGGCATCGCGCGGACTTTACCGATGGCACCGCGTTCAGCAATGAGGAGCTGTATCTCACGGTCGGCGCGTTCAGTGACAAGGCGCCGTGGCAAAGCGATTACACCGGAAGCCGGATCTATTACAAGTCGCTGCGGGAAGAGAGCGAGGACTTTCTCACCATCCACGATTACCTGTGGCGGTGGGATACCGACTGGTTCTGGTGCTCGCGCCCCTTCGGCGTGCAGAACACGCTGATCCGCAAGGCCTGGCCGCGTAAGCTCCGCCGCTCCGACGTATACCGCAGGCTCATCGCCTTCGACCGGAAGTACGGCCTCACCGACACGATGAACGCGCGGCGCCAGGCCCCCGCGAGAGAATCGGTTATTCAGGACGTTGAAACACCCGTCGTTATGGGCAACGAATTTCTTGAATTCTTCGCTGAGAACGTCGGGATGAGTCCGGTGTGGCTGTGCCCGCTGCGCTTGCGGCGGGACAAGACGTGGCCGCTGTATCCGCTCGAGCCGGGCGAGGTCTACGTGAACTTCGGGTTCTGGGGCATGGTGTCCCTGCCCGATGGCAGGGAAGATGGTTATTACAACCGGATGATTGAGGATGAGGTGACCGCGCTCGGCGGCCACAAGTCGTTGTATTCGACCTCGTTCTACTCCGAAGAGGAGTTTTACAGTCGCTATAACGGTGATTTCTACACAAAGCTGAAGCGCGAGTACGACCCAGCGGGGCGACTGCTCAGCCTGTACGACAAGTGTGTACGCGGAAGGTGAAAGATGGCACTTGCTGAGGTTTTCGAGGCGATCGCTGGCCCGGACGCACCGGTTGAGTTCCGGGCCTACGACGGATCCACTGCTGGGGCACCCGGCTCACCGGTGCGGATCACCGTGAAGTCGCCAGTCGCGGTGGCCTATCTCGCGCAGGCTCCGGGTGCGCTCGGTCTCGCGCGGGCGTACGTGTCCGGGCATCTCGATGTCGACGGCGACATGTACATCGCGCTATCCCGGCTATCCAAGGCGCAGGAGACGAACGTCAGCCTCGCCGACAAGCTCAAGCTGCTGCAGGCGCTCGGCGGCCCGAAGGTGCTGCTACCGCGGATCTCGCCGCCGCCGCAGGAGGTGCGGGTCAACCGCCGCCTGCTCGACGGGGTGCGCCACTCCAAGGGCCGGGACGCCAACGCCATCTCGCATCACTATGACGTGTCCAACACCTTCTACGAGTGGGTGCTCGGGCCGTCGATGGCCTACACCTGCGCGTGCTACCCGTTCGAGGACGCGACGCTCGAGCAGGCCCAGTACACCAAGTTCGACCTGGTGGCGCGCAAGCTCGCGCTCAAGCCTGGCATGCGGCTGCTCGATGTGGGCTGCGGCTGGGGCGGCATGGTCATGCACGCGGCTCGTGAGTACGGCGTCAAGGCGCTCGGGGTCACCCTTTCCGAGCAGCAGGCCCTCTGGGCGCAGAACGCGATCAAGGAAGCCGGCCTCGAAGACCTCGCCGAGGTCCGTCACTCGGACTACCGGGACGTGACCGAGACCTCGTTCGACGCGGTGAGCTCCATCGGCCTCACCGAGCACATCGGCAAGAAGAACCTGCCGTCGTACTTCAGTTTCCTCTACGGCAAGCTGGTCCCAGGCGCCCGTATGCTCAACCACTGCATCACCCGCGCGCACGACAACGACCCGTCGATCAACAAGAGCGGGTTCATCAACCGCTACGTGTTCCCCGACGGCGAACTCGAGGGCCCCGGTTTCCTGACCTCGCAGATGAACAACGCGGGCTTCGAGATCCGGCACGAGGAGAACCTGCGGGAGCACTACGCGAAGACGCTGCTCGCCTGGTGCAAGAACCTCGATGACCACTGGGACAAGGCGGTCGCCGAGGTCGGCCAGGGCACGGCGCGCGTGTGGCGGCTCTATATGGCGGGCTGCGTGCTCGGCTTCGAGAGGAACGTCGTGCAGTTGCACCAGGTGCTCGGCGTCAAGCTTCGCGATGGGTACAAGGCGAGCATGCCGCTGCGCCCGGAGTGGGAGCCGGCACGCATCACCTCTAGCTCGGCTGAGTTAGCGCACCGGCTGCGAACAGAGCCGCCCGCGCGGCCGCGACCGACGCGGGCACCCGAGGATCCGGCGTCTCCACGACGGGCCCGGGTGCCGCGCCGGCGAGTTCGGCGGGCGCGATGAGCAGGTCAGCGGTGGTCGCCGCCAGCGCGTCCGCGAGCCGGTTCGGCGTGGCCAGGTGCGCGCCGATCAACCCGGCCAGGTCATCTTCGGGGGTCAGTTCCCGTCCCCACGTCGCGGAGATGACCCGCCGTCGGGGCGGGCGAAACCGGACCGCCGTCGCCGCGTCTCGCATCGCCGGCGCCAGCTCCGTAGCCGCGGTTCCAATATGGACAGAACGAAGATGCCTAGTCCCAGCGCGATCCATCATCTCCCTGATAGCGGGAACGGGTCCCGCGATCAGCCGCTGATGTTCTCCCTCGGTTGAGGTGACCACCAGCCGCGTTCCCTCGATGAGTTCCTTGGTCATCTCCTTGGTGGCCTCGAGACGAGCGAACGCGATGTCGCGCGGCGCGGCGCGCAGCACCTCGGCGCGCCGGGCGATCAGGAAGGCCGCGTCGGCCATCGTGAGGCAATCCGCCCAGGCCAGCGCGACGATCTCGCCGATGCCGTAGCCGACCACGGCCGCTGGGGTGACCTTCGCGTGGTCCAGCCACGTCAGGGCCGCGCGGCAGGCGGCGAACGCTGCGGCGTGCTGCACCGCGGTCTCGGCCAGACCGGATAGCAGCAGGGCGACGCGGCCAGTCGCGTTCTCGGAGAGGAACAAGCCGGGTTCCGCGCGAGTCGTGCCGAGCGCGGCCGCGCGCGTGAGGTCGGCGGCGCGCTGCGCGCGAGCCGCGAGTTGCGGGGGATCCTCGGCGAGAATCGCGACCCGTAGCGGCCCGATCGCTTTCGTGCTCGCTTCGTCGGCGGCGAGCTGCTGGGCGAACTCGTGCAGGTCAGTGCTTGACAGCCGGGACGCCATGATGGCGATCGTGTCCAGGGCGGAGGCCAGATCGGCCCGGTCGGTCCCGTGCAACGCGACCACGACCGGTGGCTTCGGCACCACCGGAGCCTGCCGGGCTGCCGGTGCGCCGCGCTCCGCGCGGTCCGGTGCGTGGCCTGGCCCCAGCGATGGCCCATCGCTGGGGTTATGGCGCCAGCGATGGCCCATCGCTGGGGGTGCGGACGGCGCGGGTGGCGGTGCCGGTGCGGGTGGCGGTGCGGTCGGCGAGTGCCACACTGAGGGCGGGCGCTGGGCGGCGAGCTGAGGCGGCTCGGCCGGGTCCCGCGGGCGCGGCACCAGGTCAGCAGCCGGGTTATCCTCTCCCTCTGCCCGGGTGGCCGGTGCGGACCGGCGGCGTCGGCCAGCCTGGCGTTCCGCTTCCCGGCGCAGGACCACGTGGACGGGACCCCCCGCCCGCATCGCGCTGACCGCCGCGACCCGGGGGCCATCTCCTGGCCACGGCGCCGCGTGCTCCGGCAGCCAGAACGGAGTCGTCTCCTTCTCCAGTAGATGGTGCGGCTGCTGGCAGGCCGCCATCGGCGGGATAACGCCGCTGGTCATCGCGAGCACGGTCTTGATCAGGCCGGCGGCGCCCGCCGCTGCCCGGGTGTCCCCGATGCAAGCCGAGATGGCGCCGAGCGCGCAGCTTCGCGATGCCACGGCGGCTGAGAAGACCTCAAGGAGCAAGGAGAGTTCGGCCTGATCACCGGCGGCGTTCGCGGCGCCGTGGCCCTCGACGTACTGGACGAGTCCGGGGGACAGCCCCGCCCGGTGGTAGGCGTCGCGGATCGAGTCGGCGGGATCGCCCGCTTCGGATGGGCCGGCTGGCTGGGATGCGTACCAGGCCGGCAGCTCCGCGTAGACCTCGAGTCCCAGGGCGCGGGCGGCCGTCGTCAGCATGAGCGCGAGCACCCCGCAGCCCTCGCCGGGCAGCGAACCCGTCGGGCGCGCGTCATACGGACGTACCTCGTCCGGGATGCTCGTCTCGTTGTGCCGGTGGAACTCCAGCCAATCCGGATCGATACCCCGGCTGACCCCGCCCGCCAGGACGATGTCGTACTCGCCGCGCACGAGTTCATCGCAGGCCGACGCGACCGCGCGCAGCGAGCACCCGGAGTTGCGCGCTATCAGCTTTCCGACTCGCAACCCGGTGGCGTGCGAGCCGATCTCCTCGAGTGCCCGGGCCGCGGTCCGTTCGACGAGCACCGGTTCCGCGTCGGCGTCGGCCGGGTCGATGATAAGTGCCGCGCGTACCCCGGCGGCGCTTGCTACCGGGCGGAACATATGGCTGCCGCTCGCGACGAGGTCATGGAATCCGGCCGGATCGCTGGCGCCGGGAAACTCCAGCGCCATACCGACGATCGCTACTGTCAAAACCCGCGAATCGCCCATTGCTCTTCGATGCCCCCGCGAGATTATTTTCCGATGGCCGGTGCGCAGGATGGCGTCCCTGGCGAATGAGCGTCCGCGCCGCGAACGCAAACTCCGACTGTATGAGCTTTCATTTAGCACGGTCAAGGGCTTTGGAATATTCACTCAGCCGGTGAAGCCAACGGTCACGGCCGCCGACGCTGCCCTGTTCATGGTGAGTGCGGCACTGGCCGCACTCTTTGCTGGGTAGTGCCGCACCCACCATAATCGGGTGCGTCGGATTCCGCATCCAAACGCCCGCAAATCTCCCTAAGTGACGCGCCGGTAGGTAATTAAATTCCCTGCTCAGTAAAGGGGCTATCCGGTAATTGTGCACGCGGAGAACATAAGTCACACGGGCAACGGGCGCCTAGCTGTTGGCGAGGCCGCGAAACCCGTGGTCGGGGAGACCGCCGATCAGGTATCCTCGCGTCATGCGTCCCGTCCGGCTGCTCCTTACCTAGCCGCGCCGACCGGATCCGCCGCCCGCGATCAGCTGGGCAGGTGAGTTCCAGTGTCGTCGCGGCTGGCCCTCCTGTGCGGGGGCCATTTTTGTATCTGCAGGCCGGACCGATCGAATGGGTGAGGACGAAAGAGATGAACGCCGACGAGGCGCAGCGCTACGACCCGCGCGAGAACCAGGACAAGTGGCAGGCCCGCTGGGCGGAGCTGGACCCGTTCCGTGCGAGCGACGATGAGGCCGACCCGCGGGAGCGGTACTACCTGGCGGACATGTTCCCGTACCCGAGCGGTGACCTGCACATGGGTCATGCCGAGGCGTACGCGATCGGCGACGCCATGGCGCGGTTCGCCTTCCTGAACGGCAAGAACGTGCTGCACCCGATCGGGTGGGACGCGTTCGGGCTGCCCGCGGAGAACGCCGCGATCCGCGCGGGTAATCACCCCGCCGACTGGACGTACGCGAACATCGAGACTCAGGCGGCGTCGTTCCGCCGGTATGCCACGAGCTTCGACTGGTCGCGGCGGCTGCAGACGTGCGATCCGGAGTACTACCGCTGGAACCAGTGGCTGTTCCTGCGCTTTTTCGAGCGCGGGCTGGCCTACCGCAAGGGCGGCTACGTTAACTGGTGTCCCAAGGACCAGACCGTCCTGGCCAACGAGCAGGTGATCGACGGGCGCTGCGAACGGTGCGGTACCGAGGTCGTCCGCCGGATCCTGACCCAGTGGTACTTCAAGATCACCGAATACGCCGACCGGCTGCTAGCGGACTCGCAGCAGCTGGAGGGCAAGTGGCCGGAGCGGGTGCTGCTGATGCAGCGCAACTGGATCGGCCGGTCCACCGGCGCGGAGGTCGAGTTCGCGATCGAGGGCCGCACCGAGCCGGTCACCGTCTTCACCACGCGCCCCGACACGCTGTTCGGCGCCACGTTCTTCGTTGTCGCCGCCGACTCACCGCTAGCGGCCGAACTGGTCGTTCCGGAGCGACGGGACGAGCTAGACCGGTACCGCGAGCAGGTCACCAAGCTGACCGACATTGAGCGCCAGTCCACCGAGCGCGAGAAGACCGGTGTGTTCCTGGGCGTGCACGCGATCAACCCGGTGAACGGTGACCGGATCCCGGTGTGGGCCGCCGACTACGTGCTGGCCGACTACGGCACCGGCGCGATCATGGCGGTGCCCGCGCACGACCAGCGTGACCTGGACTTCGCGCGTAAGTTCGGGCTGCCGGTGCGAGTGGTTGTCGAGACGGACCGGCCGGATCCGGCGGAGACCGGTGTTGCCACGCCGGGCGACGGGATGCTGGTGAACTCCGGGCCGCTGGACGGGCTGTCCAAGGCGGAGGCCATCGCGAAGATCTGCGAAGTGCTGGCCGCCGAGGGGCGCGGAAAGAACGCCGTGACCTACCGGCTGCGTGACTGGCTGGTCTCCCGGCAGCGGTTCTGGGGAACCCCGATCCCGATCATCCACTGCCCCTCCTGCGGGGAAGTGCCGGTTCCCGATGACCAGCTACCGGTTGAACTGCCTGATCTGAGGGGCGCTGATCTGGCGCCGCGCGGAGTGTCTCCGCTGGCGGCGGCCACCGACTGGGTTAATGTGCCCTGCCCCAAGTGCGGCGAGGCGGCGAAGCGGGACACCGACACCATGGACACGTTCGTGGACTCGTCGTGGTACGTCCTGCGGTATTGCTCGCCGCGTTACGAGGGCGGGCCGTTCGACGTTGACTCGGTTAACCGCTGGATGCCGGTCGACCTGTACGTGGGCGGCGTGGAGCACGCCATCCTGCACCTGCTGTACGCGCGGTTCGTCACGAAGGTCCTGCTGGACATGGGGATGGTGTCGTTCGGCGAGCCGTTCACCCGCCTGATGAACCAGGGACAAGTGATCAACCAGGGCAAGGCCATGTCCAAATCGCTGGGCAATGGCGTGGACCTGGGGCAGCAGATCGAGAAGTACGGTGTGGACGCCATCCGGCTGACCATGATCTTCGCGTCGCCGCCCGAGGACGACATCGACTGGGCCGACGTGAACCCGGACGCGATGGTGAAGTTCCTGGGACGGGTGCACCGGATCGCGACGGATGTCGGCCACGCTGGCACCACGAGCGCGGGAGACGGTGACCTGGCCCTGCGGCGGGCCGCGGCGCACGCCGTTTACGAAGTGACCCGTGAGATGGAGAACCACCACCTGAACGTGGCCGTCGCGCGGCTGATGGAACTGGTCACCGCGACGCGGCGGACGATCGACTCGGGTCCGGGGGCGGCTGATCCGGCGGTGCGTGGTGCGGCGGAATCGCTGGCGATCATGCTGTCGCTGTTCGCGCCTTATGCGGCGGAGGACTGCTGGGAACTGCTGGGCAAGGAGCGTGTCAACCATCTGGTCGCGCACGCCACCTGGCCGGTCGCGGATCCTGGTCTCCTGGTTCAGGAGTCGGTCACCTGCGTAGTTCAGGTGAACGGAAAGGTCCGCGACCGGCTGGAGGTGTCGCCCTCGATCACCGAGGACGACCTGCGCGCCCTGGCTCTGGAGACTTCGGGAGCAAGCCGCGCGCTGGACGGGTTGGCCGTCCAGCGCGTGATCGTCCGGCCGCCGAAGCTGGTCAACATCGTCGCGTCGTAGCTGTCACACACGACGCAACACTGCGACCACCTTGCCGAGGATTGTTGCCTCGTCCCCCAGGATCGGCGTGTACGCCGGGTTGTGCGGGATGAGCCATACGTGCCCGTCACTGCGCTTGAACGTCTTGACCGTGGCCTCGCCATCGATCATGGCGGCGACGATCTCGCCGTTCTCCGCGTTTTCCTGCTGACGGACGACGACCCAGTCCCCGTCGGTGATGGCGGCGTTGATCATTGAGTCGCCGCTCACCTTGAGCAGGAACACGGTGCCCTCGCCGACGATCTGCCGGGGGAGCGGGAAGATGTCCTCGACCTGCTGTTCGGCCAGGATCGGGCCACCGGCCGCGATCCGCCCGACGAGCGGGACGTAACGCGCTTCCTGAGACGCGATGTCCATCCCGTTGGCGGGCGTCGCCGCCGCGGGCTCCTCCTCCGCGGCCGCCGGCGTGTTCGCGTCCGGGCGGACGGCCGGATGCCCCGGCAGCCGTACCTCAACGGTGCGCGGGCGGCCGACGTCCCGGTGCAGGTAACCCTTGCGCTGGAGCGTGGACAGCTGGTAGGAGACGCTCGAGGTGCTGGTCAGGCCGACCGCCTCGCCGATTTCCCGCATCGAGGGCGGATAACCGCGCTTTTGCACTGATTCCCGAATAACCTGCAGCACCTTGCGCTGGCGCCAGGTGAGCACGTGATCGGGATCGGGCTTGTCGGGGGTTTCCGGTATCACGACCGGTGCCGTGCCCTTTGGCTTACGCCCCGGTCTGCCCTTCGGGCGGATCGCGGGCGCTATGCCATCGGCGGGTGCGCCCCCCTCGGCCGAGGCGTTGGTTGCCCC
The DNA here is from genome assembly GCA_050012355.1 of Streptosporangiaceae bacterium. Taxonomy (GTDB): domain Bacteria; phylum Actinomycetota; class Actinomycetes; order Streptosporangiales; family Streptosporangiaceae; genus JBEKHI01. The sequence goes on from JBEKHI010000228.1 coordinate 13,266, forward strand.
G
>JBEKHI010000229.1:0-14848 GCA_050012355.1 Streptosporangiaceae bacterium
GCCACCGGAGTGGTCGCCGCCATCGCCGACTTCATCGGCAGCCCCGCGTTCGCCAGTTCCGGCACCGACGTGCAGGTGCTGCAGACGGCTTCCTCTATCGAAGTCCTCGCCGTCAGCACCTACAAGACCGCGCTCACCTTGCCCTACATCGGCGGCAGCGCGGCTAACCCGGTGATCAAGGCGTTCGCGACCACCACGATGGGCCAGCACGCCGACCACCTGGCCGCTTTCCAGGCCGCCACGACCGCCTTGGGCGGCAAGAAGCAGACCAGCCCCGACCCCGCGTTCGTCCCTGTCGTGCAGAAGGCGGTCGCGTCGATCACCAAGGCATCGGCCGCCGACGGGGCGCTGGCGGTCGTGGCCCTGGCCATCGAGCTGGAAAATATCGCGGCCGAGACCTACGTCAACAACATGAGCCTGCTGGCCAACGCGAATGCCAAGAAGGTCACCGCGAGCATCATGGGCGTCGAAGCCCAGCATGTCGCCATCCTGAACGCCGTCCAGGCACTGCTGAAAGCCGGCGCCAGCGCCGACATCACGCTGCCGCCGCCAGCCGCCAAGCTTCCGGCCGCCGCGGGCTCGGTCGGCTTCCCGAACGCCTTCTACCCCGTCAGCAGCGCCGCCCCAGCCAGTCAGGGAGCCCTCTAGTGAGCAGTGGTAACGAGCCCATCTCGCACCTGTCAGAAACCGAGCTCCGCGCTATGACCGCGGACCTGGACGCCATGCATCACGACCTCGCCCTGCCCGCGCTGAAGTCCAGCCTGAGCGAGTGGACCGACGACATACGGGCCCGGACGGCCACTAGCGACGATCCCGGGCAGCCCTCTCACCTGGACCGCCGCCGGTTCCTGACCCGGGCAGGCGCTGTCGCGGGCGGGGTCGCCGGCGTCACACTGCTCGCCGCCTGCGGTTCCTCATCCGCTGCCCCGGCGGCTAAGAGTTCCGCCACAGCGTCGGCTTCGGCAGCGGCGGGCGGCGAGGGCCAGAAACTCACCGGTGACCTGCAGGTCGTCGCCATGGCGGCGAGCCTGGAAAACTCCGGCATCGCCACCTACATGGCGGCGATCAAGGCGGCGACCGCCGGCAAGCTCGGCACCGTCCCGCCCGCGGTGGTCACCTTCGCCGAGACCGCGATGAGCCAGCACGAAGATCACCAGAAGGCATGGAACGCGGTGCTTACCGCTTCCGGCAAGCAGGCGGTCACCGCGGTCGACCCGGTCATCCAGCCCACCATCAACACCGCCTTCGCCAAGGTGACCAACGTCACCGAGCTGGCCGAGCTAGCGCTGATGGTGGAGAACATCGCCGGCGAGACCTACCAGAACGGGCTGTCGGTCATCAAGAGCGCCGCCGGGATCAAGACCGCCGCCTCCATCGAGCCGGTCGAGTTCCAGCACGCCGCGATCTTGTCCTTCGTCCTGGGCAAGTACCCGGTACCCAGCGCATTCACCGGGGTCAGTCTCGCCCGGCCGCCGAGCGACTACTCCTGAGGCCCACCATGTCCGCGCCTGCGGCTGGCCACGACCAGCCCCGTACCGTTACCCGCCACACCGGGCTGACTGACCGCCTCATCCGCAGGCACCGCAACCAGCAGTCCGGCCCGCTTCAGCGGGCCGGACTGCTGGCCCTGCAGTTGATCACCGCGGCAGGACTGGCCGTGGATGCCTATGTGCACGCCGACCTGGCGTCCGCCTACCAAAGCGCCGGCACCGCGATCAGCCAGGCCGCCCTGTTCCGGATCGAAGCGGGCGCCGCGTCAGCCGCCGCGCTCATCGTCTTGGTGATAGCGGGACGAGCCGGGTTCGCCCTGGCAGCCGTCGTAGCGGCCCGGAAGCCACGACTCCGGGCAGGGGCGCGAAATCGAGGTCGCCGTACGCCGCGACCGTACGCTCGATGGCCGCCCGCACGGAGTGCTCGTTGGCGATGTCCATAACGACGGTCAGTGCTTCCCCGCCGTCTTTCCTGATCGGCTCGGTGGTCTTGGCCGCCGGGGAGCGGCGTTCATGACAGCGGCTCGTGGTTCGCCCAGCCCACCTTGTACGGGTACCGGGACTGCCAGCGGTCGATGACCTCGCCGATGCCGGGCGCGGCGAACGTCTTCGCCAGCGCGTCGATGCCGGTCAGCGCGACCTGCACGATCGCGGTCGCCGACGTGGTCCGGTTGCTCCACATGATCACGTTCGGCCGGATGATCGCGGTGCTGCCTCGCTCGCTGGTCGAACGACCCCGGCCGGCCTGGTCTGCGTCCCGGTGACGGACGCGCCGCCCAGCCGCCTCGTGCTCGCCTGGAACGAGCAGGACCGCCGGCCGCTGGTCGCGTCGTTCGTCGCCGCAGCGCTAGCCAGCAGCCGGAGATGATCGAACCGTCATCCGCACGCGCAGGCCTTATCCAGCGTCGCGTCCCCGGCATGCCGGGTCAATCCACCAGCCATTGTCCTCGGCAGATCCCTCACCACCGATAGGTACTTGCCCGCTTACAGCCACACCGCCGTCCGCGCGAAACACGTGCGCAGCGGCCGCCTTCGGTTCACTTGTCCCCGCAAACAATGGAATCGGCAGCCAGCCGCCCTTTTATGCCCAGCCCGCATATCACCACAGGTCAAGATCTCAAGTGCGGCTTCCGCATTAGGCAAACTACCCTGAAAACTAGCCTGAAAACTATGATTTCGGGTGAAATCTTCTAGACAGGCCCGTCGCGCGATGGATATGTTCCCTGAAGTGGACGGGGCGGCTTTTCCTGGCGATAATCCAGTCAAAGGAAAAGCAGAATGAAAGGCTTCAGATGCGATCATCGGCCATATCTCTAGCTGCATTATTCATCCCGCCAGGCCAAATAAACCGCATCACGTTACCAAGGGAGGAAAAATGCGGCCAAGAACCATCGCGATACTGACAGCGTGTCTACTCTCCATCGGATTCGGGTCATTCCTTACGACCAATCCAGCGTCCGCGCAGGCTGGTGGGGATCAATTCTGCTACGCAGGGTCATATTGCCTCAATGCCTGGAATGGCGGGCCAGAGATCAACGTATACACGCCCGGAGTCAACAACGATTCCTTCACGACGATCCAGAATTCCGCAGGATACTGGAACTTCCAATTTACCAATATCGAGGGCAGTAGCTATGGCGACTGCATCGGCGATTACGGCAACAGCAGCACGGACGCCAGGGCCGGTCTCGATAGCGACTGCGCAAACGGGGATATCCCATGGGGCGCGAACTTCACAGCAGTCACCCAAAACTGCCCCAGCGGAGAAGAGGCGTACCACAACGTCCATTGGGGAGGATGGCTCGCACCATCGACAACCGGTCTCGAGGACGGCGACCCGTTCTACCTCAACAATGCCGACGAATTCTGCTACAGCGAAACCTTCTTCGTAGGTCAGTAGCAGACGGCCGCCCTAAGGCATGCGCTCTGATGGGCACCAAGCAAAACCAGGATGATGAGCCGCCGCAAGGCAAGGGCCCTCGCTGTGGATTGGCCGTCCCGCGGGGGCCTTGCTTCTTCGCCTCCAACTCATGTCCAACGCACTCATCTGCCGAGCACATCCGGCTGTCTAGTCCCACTTGATGTGACTTAGCAGCGAAGGTGGCTACGACCCTTAATCGGTGGTTGTCCGTACTGCCAGTGATTATTGAGTCAAGGCACGGTAGTTGTCACATAGGCGAGCTACCTGTCACTAGGGGCCTGGTTGAAAACTGGCCCGGCACCTCGCTCACCTGGCACCCCGAAGTGCCCGTCCGCTCCCGGGCGCCCATGGGTTGGGCCGTTTGTTTTCCGGGAGGTTGATCGCCGAGCGCAGCCAGCGGTCAGACAGCGGCTCGTCGTCGAATCGCGGAATGACGTGCATATGGGGATGCAGGGTACCGCCCTGGTTCCAGCCGAGCAGGTAGCCGTCTGGGGCCAGCAGGTCGTGCAGGGCCATCCTTGCCTGGAGCAAGAGGTGCTGGGTGTCTGCCCACTCCGCAGGGGTCAGCTCGAAGACCGAGGTCCGGTGGGCGATGGGCACGATTGCCCCGGAGCCAGGCAGGACGCCCTCTGCCAGTCCAGCTTGCGCCCGGATGTCCGGGTCGCGGGTCGAGACGAATAGGCAGTGGGGGGTCTCGATGAAGATCTCGGCCTTCCTCATCCAGCTTTGATCACAGAACACGCAGCCTTCGCTCATGCGGTGCCTCCACGGGCCTTTAAGACGTTTCGTCGATCTTGAGGGCGAGTTGCCTGACGTGTACGGTGCGTAGTGGTTCAGCGGGTCGGGTGTGCCAAGTGGCGCCGCAGCGGGCTGCGGATGGGCTCGGGTTGCTCGGCTTCGATTGTGCGGGGTGCGAAGCGGAGCTCGCCTTGGCTGACACGGGTCGTCGGCAGCGTTCAGAACATCCCGTTCTGAGCAGCTTACTCGCTGGTGCCGGTGCGGTCAGGATCCAGTGCTTACCGTGGACTAATATCTTGGTTTTCAGTATATTGGCGGGATGGCCGTCAAGTCCATGACGGGCAGGGCAGGGTGAAGCTGAAGATCGGCAGCTTGGACAGGGTGCTGGACTGTCTCGCTCACCGACTACCTGAACGATCCGCACCTGATCCAGTGAGCCTGGCGGAACTGCTCATCCTGGTGATCGCCGTCGCGCTGGTCGCCGCCGTATCCGCAACCGGGATGACAGGAAGGACCAGGACATGCCGTTCCAGCCCCCGCCGCGCCTGACGGCCGCCGCGGCCAGCGTGCTGGCCGCAGGCCTCATTCTCACCGCCGCAAGCTGCAGCCACGTGACCCCGCTAGGGCCGGACCCGGCCGCCGCCGTGCCGCAGCCACACCATCTGCGGTCACCGCTGGTCCTGCAAGACATGCGCAGCCAGCCACCCGCGCCAGCCGGCGGCTGCCCGGCCGGTTACGTCACGCTCCCCGGCGGAGCGAGCCCAGGCATGTGCTACCGCAAGACCGGCACCCCGGTAACGATCACCTCCGCGGGGGTCTCCCCCGTCTCCTCATTCCGGCCGCCCGCGCCCTCAGGACAGCAGACAGTACCCATCCAGTACGGATTCTGGATCACCCTGCCCGCTGCCGATGTGCCGGCGCTGTCAGCAGTCATCCCGACGGCTTCTGGGTCCCCGAGCTCTCCCATCGCCAGCGTTGTCACCTCAGCCGCCACCATTCCCGCCGTAAGCGTCGCTGGCCGCACCTGGGTCCTCATCGGCTTCACGACACGGTTCACCGACCGGGAGCTCGAAGTCTTTCTGCCCAGCAGGAATCAGGCTCTCCAGCTTCAGGGCATGCTGGCCGCGTCTGGCTGAGGCGGGGAGACATCATGGTCCGTGGGGTTCCTGCCGGGGCCGAGGACAGGCCGGTCGGCCACAGCCTGCCCGGCTAACGTCACTCGAGGAACCGGAACTGGTGCTCGCCGTCCACGGTGATCACGTGGCCGAACGGGAAGTGGGCGGCGCCGATCACGTCGGGGCCATCCGCGGAGGCCTTGATCAGCTCTGCGCGGACCCGCTTCGCCGCGATGCAGTCCACGCCCATCACGGCTTCCCAGCCGGGGTCGGTCACCTCGGCCGGCGTGTGCAGCACGTCTCCGATCAGCAGGAGGCGCTCGCTGCCGCTCGACACCACATAGATCGTCGACCCGGGCGTATGGCCGGGGACAGGGCGCGCGTCGAGACCGGGCAGCAGTGCCGTCTCCGTGTCAAAGGTCTCCAGCTGCCCGGTGAGCGGGGAAAGCTGCTGCACATAGTGCGGGTTGGTGCCGGGTGCTTCCACGAAGTGGGCCCAGTCCGCCCGGTGCACGCGGTACGTGGCGCTGGCGAAGACGATCTCGCCCTTCCGGGTCGCCCAGCCGACGTGATCCCAGTGCAGGTGCGTGAAGACCACATCGGTGACCTCGGCGGGCGTGACGCCCAGCCGGCGCAGGCTGCCGAGGAACTGGCCGCCGTGCCACTGCTCGTCCTCGTACTCGCCGAGCCCGGCGTCGATTAGCACTACCCGGTCGCCAGACCGGAGCAGGTAGCCGCCGCAGATCAGCTGTATGTTCCCCGCGTCGTCCACATAGTGCCCGCACTTATCCCACGCGTCCGGCTTGCCGGGGACCTGGAGGATATCCCGGGCGACCTGGTCCCCGTACCCGTCATACACCGGGTCGACGGTCAACGCGCCGACTCTCATGCCACCTCCGTGCGGTCTGCCAGATATCGTTGGAAACCCTAAACCTTCCAGCCGATCACTCCTAACGGATTTCCGCGGCTCGACACGCGGCATGAGAGTGCGTCGATGTTCGGTCATGCGTACTCGCGCCCGCCGACTGCGATCGTGCCCTAGTGGTGAAATATCTGGCGTCGGCCGGTAGACGTGCGGTTGCCACAAAGAGGTGCGGCGGATCGCCTGCCCTGGTTCTGAGACGTGTACTTCACCATGAGCAGGCCATCTGCCAGCAGCCACCTGCGGATGTTCTCAACTTTGATGGGCTCGGCACTGAGATCGGTTGGCAGGAACGGTACAAGCGGTTAGAGGCGCGGCACGATGAGCAGCATTCAAGATTGAAGTTAGATGCCTAGTCCCGGCTGACGGGAGTCTGCCATCGGTCCTTCAGATCACGACGAACAGCCACCACGGACTGAAGATAGAAACCACAGGGTTAAGGGCCGACGCTTTCGCTCTTCGACTTCTCAATCCGGTCAATGGTGGTGCGTCCTAGTCCCGTGAGTACGTGGATCTCCTCCTTCGTGAATAGTCCACTCTCCAGGCAGGTGAGCACGAGTGGATCGCGCCTGGCTACCTGCGCACGCTGGGTCTCACCCCATGAGCGGAGTTCTTCCCGCAATTCCTCGCGCCTCTCCGTCGCCGTCACGCCTGCTCCGCCTCCGCGTGGCAGGAAGCCAGGAATCTGAGCATCCCGGTCCCGTCCCTACTCCGGTAGAAGTCAATCATTCTCTCATTGAATTCCTGCTTCCGCGCGGCTGGGATGCTGATCGCATCAATGCCGTGGGACATCAGCCAGCCATTCATCATGTACCGGGCAGTTCGCCTGTTCACATCGAAGTAGAACTGCATGAAAGCGCCGAATAGGAAGTAAGCACCGGCCTGCTCGAATAGGCCAGGGACCGTGCCCATGATGAACGCTGTGCCCTGATCGTAGATCCGGCGCAGGTTCTCCCCGCCAGGCTCAGTTGGTGGGGGACGGTGCGTGCCGTACTCGCCGAGGGACACGCTGACATTCGCCAACTCATGTCCCTCACCGCGGAAATGCCCTGCCTCCAGCGCCTCATAGCGGGCGATTAGCTGGTTGAGATTGTCGGATGTCTCCTTGCTGAGCGCGAACTGGCTTGACTCAACTAGGTCATGCAGGTTGGTTGCGGATTCCGAGAGGCTGAGGATCTGCCGCTCATCACTCAGGCGCCGACCGCCGACCGCCGACCGTAACGCCCTCTAGGAGGGTCTGCACTTCGGGGTAGGTAAACGGGTTGCCCTCCAGCACTGCGGCGTCCCACACATACTCGGGGAGCATGCGACTGAACCGCCATTGGGCCCGCCTGGTGCCATGCGCGGGCAGGTCAGGCACCGTCGAAGAATCCCAGGCGAAGCCTAGGGCGCTGACGGCTTTGTTTTGGTCCACACCTCGCACGATATACCGATCGATGCATCGATCGTTACGTTGACCGTATACGGCCGCGCCGAACGGCGCACCATACAGGGGGTTGCCCGACCCCAGTGGGCATCTGGATCCACGCGGTCCAGGTACTCCCAACTCGATGTTCTCTGGATCAGGGCAGATGTCTTGGACCGGGCTTCCCTCCATGACTACGCGGTATGGCTGGAAAGAAGCACCCAAGACAGGAAAAACGGGGGTCGGCCGGGCAACTTCCATGTTGGGCCAGGTTACGAGCCGAACATTGCGTGGATGGGTTCCATCCGCTAGCTCTACCAGTCTTCCACGCAAGTTACCTGGATTCGCCTGGTGCGGTATCGGTTCAAAGGATGCCCATCGCATAAGCAGCCCAGCAGTTGTCTTGGCGCATTCATATTCTTGAGTTATAAGCGGTCCGGCTGTCGCCCTGAGTAGCCAGCGTCGCCTGACTGAGGACCCATAGAAATCGTATGAATCGGATAGTTTTTCCAGGATTGAAGCATATTCTCCTGCAGCGATGCTAGGCGCAAATGTGAAGGGCACTCGGACGGGATTAGACTCCGAAAGCCCTGGTTCTATCATGGTAATTGGATGAAGGTCAGATAGCCACACCAACTCGTCTCGTACGCGAGGACTGCCGCTGCGGATCCTGTCCGACAAGAGTGCCCAACTGCTACGTATGAAACGAATCCGGGAAGTGCATATTCCCGCGTCGCGAGCAGCAGGCCAAATCCACCGGTACCGGCGATTCGTGAGAGCGAGTGCTTGGCAGGAAGTGCTGGCCACCCAGATTCCTCGCATCACTGCCGAGATTGCTATGGTTGCACGGATCGAACTTGACCAGGATACCGCCTGATCAAACCATGTTTGCTGAGCAAATTCGCGTGGAAACATCACGTTCTCCATATTTTCAAAAAACTGATATGTGCAACATGTTCCGCAGCCACCTTGCTGATGATAATGCTAATCTCTCTGCATGGCGAGCTCGCGTATAGTGCCCATGAGAACAAAGCGGACCGTTCCCCCCTGCTATAGTTTCTTCCGAATGGCTGCACCCTACCCGGAGCGCAGCCAGTTGAATACCGGAAAACGGCATGACACATCGGTGGCATATCTCAGATGAGAACACCCGCTCAACGCACATGTGTGGACATTCGCGGGCGACCGGCAGCGCCCAGATCGACCTGCTCTGCGCGGACTTCGGTGGGGTCCGTCGTGCGTCGGCTGCCACTCCAGATCGGCGGCTCGAGCGATGTCTGGATGACGCTGATCGTTGGTCGTGATCGGCGCACTAGGCCCGATCGCTGACCGGGCGGACCCGCATCTCCTTCGGGGCCGGTAGTTTCAGCGATCCCGGCTCCCACCGTGCCACCCGTTTCGCATCAGTTTGCGCTCACCGGCAGAGTTCACTGCTTTGGACCCGACTGGCCGCGCATCGGGACCTGGCCGCCCGGGTACATGTTGGTGACCCGGCCGAGCACGAGAAGTCGCCTGGGCACGGCCCATCCACCCGATGCTGAGGTCACGCGGTACCTCGACCACTTCCGCGTCAGCATTGGAAGTGCCGCATGTCAGCGCTTGAGCGCCAGCAGGAGCATCATGGAACTCACGGGAACCGAGAAGAACAAAATTGCAAAGTTCGATGCCATGGCGGCTGCCTCCAAGGCCGGGCATCCCGAGGTCGTGCTGATGATCCTCAATGACCAGATAGCGGTTCGCTCGCGCCGCAGCGGAGATTGGTCCGTCAGGGACTATCAGCGCGAGGTACCTGAGGTTGCTGTGGCACTGGTCTATGTGGACTACACCGCCCGCAAGCCCGGGTACTACATAGTCCCCGCGGGGGAGGCACGGGAGATTCTCAAGAAGCACTATGACGCCCACCGCGATGACCATGGCGGAGAACGCCCGCGGACTCCTGAGAGCGGCCACGTCGGGCTGCGCCTAAGCGAGATCCAGCACCGGCGTGATGCCTGGACAAGCTGGGTTACTACCGTCGCCGACGGGTGACGTCATAGGCTCGTGGTTCGCGTACCCGGCAACGATGGACGCGTACGGCTCGAAGTGCCGCCGAGATCGGCAGGCAGCAGGATCTGCGCGGCATCCGAGGTCCCACTCGTGCCAGCCGTCGGCTTGAAGCCTAGGAGAGGCCGGCTTGGCGATGATGCCGCGTGAGAGAGCACAGCTATCGTCACAGGGAGTGACCGCACCGGGATGCCGCTGACAGGACAGGAAGCGCCAAGCGCCGACTATGCACTATTTGGCCAGGGGCTCGCGTCCAGGGTGCATGACGTTCATATCAACCCGTTCGGGGTGCTGTTGCGGCGCGGTGGCTGACTGGAAAGTCCTCCACCTCAAATGGGCGTGCGGCGGAGCCGTCGGCTGACCTGGGGGGTGTTGCGGGGTTAGGCGGCGGGGGTGATGGTGACCTCCAGTCCCATGGCCTGGAGCTGGCGGAGGTGGCCGCGGATTTTCTTGTCGCGGTTGGTGCGGGTGGCGACGTAGTCCGGGCCGAGGTCGCTGTAGCGGGCGGCGGGGTCGGCGAGCAGGTGCCAGATGATGACCAGGATGGAGCGGGCGACGGCGACCTGGGCTTTGGCTTTGCCGCGGCGGCGGGCGATCCGGCCGTAGCGTTCGCCGAGGAAGGTAGGGGTGCGGGCGGCGCCGAGGGCTGCCTGGCCCAGGGCTGAGCGCAGGTAGGCGTTGCCGTGGCCTTGCCTGCCGCGGCGGCGGCGGGTCCGGACTGGCGGCTGACCGGGCACAGCCCGGCCCAGGAGACCAGGTGGGCGGCGTCGAGGAACCGGGTCATGTCCAGGCCGGTCTCGGCGATGATCGCGTGGGCCAGGTCCAGGCTGATCCCGGGAATCTCGTCCAGCCGGGCCGCGGCGGGCAGCACCGCCGCACCGGACCCGGTGCCGGCACCGGGTCCGGTGCTGCCGCCGGCATCGACGCCCCAGCTTTCGGGGATGGCCGCCAGGGCCCCCCGGATGCTGACCTCGAGCTTGGTGATCCGCTGGTCCAGCCACTGGATCTGGTCCAGTTCCAGTTCGGCGAGCTCGCCGTGATGGGAATCGAACATGCCCGCCAGCGTCGCGGCCAGCTCCTCGTGGCTGGCCTTGACCTGGGGCCGTGCCAGGCCGGCCAGGACATGGGGGTCGCGTTCCCCGCCGATCAGCGCCTTGATGATGTCCTTGGCGGTCGCGGTGGTCAGCTTGCTGATTTTCGACGACAGCTTGATCAGGGCGCCTTCCAGCAGCTTCTCCAGCCGCTGGTAGCAGCGGGTCCGTTCCCGCACCAGGTCGGTGCAGGCCCGGGTGTAATCCCGCAGCGCCCGGACCGGGGACGGCGGCACGAAGCACGGCCGCAGCAGCCCCATCTCCGTCAGCCGGGCCAGCCACATCGCGTCGTGCTTATCGGTCTTGGGGCGGCCCTTGAGGTTCTTCGCCTGGGCCGGGTCCACCAGCTGCACGCTCAGCCCGCACATCTCCAGCACGTAAAACCAGATCCGCCAGTAATCGCTGGTCGCCTCCAGCGTCACCTTCTCGATCCGGGCCTTCACCAGCTCCTGGCCCAGCTCGGTGACCGCGCCCATCGTGGCGGTCACCTCCCAGACCCTGCTGACCCGCGCCTTGCCGGCCTTACCGGGCAGCCGGGTGCACACCATCCCCGAGGCCTTGGCCACGTCGACGGCAGCGACCCGCTCATGCGCCCGCTGATACTCTTCGTCCTCGATAACCTGCGGTTTAGCCTTGCCCACCGCGGTCACCTCCGTATCCTCGATAGGGGTTACCAGGCGGGCTGCCCGGGGATCTGCAGTCACGGCCTCACCGGCCCGAATCCTGACTGACGTGCTCGAAGCAACACAAAGCGACCCTCGGGTCGCAGATCCCAGCGCTCAGGCTTTGCTACGGGCTCGTACCCCACAGAGCATCCGGCGTCACGGGCAGCCCGCACCCACCCTGCACCACCACCCCCCGGACACGCAGCCAGAACCCGCAACCCCGGCCACCACGCGGCAGCAGACCCCCGCCCGCCATCACCCGCACCCACCCAGACTTTCCCGCCGCGGCGACCATCCCCCCGGGATGAGGCAGGCTTTGCTTGCCTGTCGCCATTCCGGCAGCGGCCAGTACGGCAGTCTTCATCCGGCTTGACCTGCGGGGAGCGCGGAAAGCCCGGATCGATTGGCGCAGTCGGCTGGTTCAGGCGTTTTCCGGCACCCTTCGGCCAGCTTCCGCGATCGAGGCGGTGTTGTGCCCCTGCCGGGCACTCGGTGGCGCGCCCGGCAGGGGCACATTGAGCCGGCCGGGCTAACCCGGGATCTGCCCGGCGTGGTCGACGATGGCGCGCTGCTGGATGGCCGTCTGGCTGACGAGTGCGCCGCTGGCGATGTTGATTTCGCGTGAGCCGAGGTACTGGAGAGTCTGCTTGCTGAAGATCCACTCCTTCTGGATGCCCTGGAAGGTGAAGGCGACCGTGACGCCCGGACGGCCGATTGTGTCGGTGGCGTCCGGGACTACGGTCACGCCGGGAATCAGGGCGGCGGCGCGGTACAGCGCGGCGGTGACCGGGGGCGGCGCCCCGTTGTACAGCAGGCCGCCGATGGTGGAGAAGGCCCACCAGTACGAGCCCGGGTGCCCGTCCGTCTGCTGGATGAGCCTGAGCAGGGCATGCGGGTCGGTGGGCAGCGTCTGCAGGAACCGGTAGGTCGGATAGTTCATGTTGCCGCGGCACGAGAACTGCCCGGGGTCCTCCGACGCCGCTTTGAAGGAAAACGTCGTCATCCTCCCGTCGGTGAGGAACGCGCCGGTCGCGCACAAGCTGGATACTGGGTACCAGAACTGCACTTCATCTGGTTTTCCGGGGACGCAGTCCCCGGGCACGGCCACATGGACGCTGTCGCTGCTAGCCGAGGGCCGGGCTGTGCAGGCCGAGCCGGCGCCCCAGGTTCTGAGGTACACGAACTGGCTGTCGCGCACGAGCGGATCCGGCTGCGCCGCGGCGGCGGCGGCGATGTTGGCGAGCAGCCGCGCGGCGGCCGGTGAGGCACCGGAGGTGTTCCCGGTCAGCGCGGTGTTCCCGGGCAGCAGGGTCAGTCCGGCGGCCAGTCCCGCAGCCGCGGCGGCTGCGATGATGATCGCTGTCGTGCGGTGGCGGCGCATGGCCGGCGGGCGGCCGGCCGCGAGGGATAGCGCGGTCACGGCGCGCAGCCGGAGCCGGAGCGCAAGGCCATGGCGTGGTACAGGCCGCGCCCCGCGGCCCCGGATTGAAGTGAGGAACGCCTGCTCGGCCCGGTCCGCTGACCCCGGCGGGACCTCCTCGCGGAGCCGCGATATGAGTTCCAGTTCGTCCACCATCAGTCTCCTATCGGTATGGCAGGGTTAAGGTCGGCGAGGCTCTGCCGCAGACGGCCACGCGCCCGGCTGATGCGGGACTGAACAGTCCCGAGCGGCACGCCGGTAGCTGTGGCGATCTGCTCATAGCTGAGGCCGGCCCACGCCAGCAGCAGCAGCGCGTCACGCTGGTTCACCGGAAGCTCTGCCACGGCCGCGGCCAGCCGCTGCCTGACGCTGCGAGCCGCCACCGCGTCCTCGACCCGGTCGGTGAATGGCGCTGTCACCGGATCGGTGCCGGAAGCAGCGAGCAGCCTGAGCTGCCTGACTTCGTTCCTGCGCTCGCGGTGCATCAGCCGCGTCGCGATCCCGTACAGCCACGGCAGGCAGTCCCGGCCCTGGTCCTGGAAGCCTGCCCGCTTCCTGAACGCCACCAGGAACGTCTCCGCCACCACATCCTCAGCGCGTTCCTGGCCGATGCGCCGGGTGACATACCTGCCGACGGCGGGACTATGCCGCCGGACGAGGATGGCGAATCGTTCCGGATCTGACTCCGAGCGGCGGATGACCGTCAGATCATCATCGGCTACCCCCGCGGGGGCCCGGGCTGACGCCTGCCAGCCATCTTCTACGTTGTCAACACCCACGAGGACCCTTCCGTGTGAGGAAATGACACCCGTTTATGCCACCCAACGCGAACTTGTTCCCCAAGACGCGAACCGAGGGAAGGTGCACACCGGACCTGACGCCAGAACCACCCGTTCTGCGGCCGCTCACTCCGCCAGCACCGTATGGGCTCTACGGTGCATATCGGTTTTTTTGCTTGTTCTAGTCCGAACGTCGTAACGTTCAGTGACAGGCGACTATGCCACTCAGCCGAAGGCTCCGCAACGGCATGCCCGGCACCGCTGCCAGGCGGGCCGCTACGCCTGTAATACGAATCGTGTTACGCTTGAGCTGTGGAAGTCGTGACCGTACGCGTCGATGAAAAGACGCGCAAAGAACTTGACCAGGTAGTCGAAGAGCTCGGCGGGTCGGCATCTGAGGTGATCCGGAAGGCCATTCACCTTGCCTGGTTCACCGCCATGCAGGACCGGATGCGCCGGGAGTCGGCCGAGATCGCCAGCGATCCGGCGGAGCGAGAGGAAGCCGAGCAGATCCGCGAATGGGCCCGCTACCTTGCTTCGTAAGGGCTCCATCTTCCTCATCACCTTGCCGGCCCGCACCGGTGACCACACGCAAGAAGGACGGCGCTACGCCGTCGTCGTGACCGCCACGAACTTCATCGGCTCAGTCGTGACCGTCGCCCCTACCTCCACCTCGGCCCGGCCTAGCCTCACCCGGCCAGAAGCCGAGATCGACGGCCGCAAATGCCGCATACTCCTCGAGCAGATGCTCGGCGTCGACATCACCAAGCTGAACAACTGGATCGGCGTGCTCGACGACCACGAGATGGACACGCTCGATGACGCCCTGCGCCTGTACCACGGCCTCCTCTAGCCCGGCGCAGGAGATAAAACTGCCCCGGCAGCCGCGCGGCTGGGCGCCAGCGGGCCGATTCTGATATCGACATCGCCGCGCACTTCGGGGCCGGGCACCGAACTCCTTTGATCTCCTGTCGCCTCTAGGAGCCGACCTGCTCACCCCGCGATGACGCGCCACTTGAGCTCGCCGGACGGGTAGCCATCGGCGGGCGGCTGGGAGGCAACGAACCGGAAGATCTACTTCGACGAGCTGCCGCGTATCACCCGCGCTCACCGCGAATTCGCTGCGGCCGTCACGGCCAGAGGCAGGTGAGCTCATGGTCAACAAGGACCGCGTCCTGCGCCTGCTCCGCAACATTACCGACGACGTCTCCGTACTCAAGAGCGAATCGGAAGCCGGGGAAGACCGCCGCGAGGATCCC
>JBEKHI010000230.1:0-13239 GCA_050012355.1 Streptosporangiaceae bacterium
ATGAGGGACCTGCTCGTGATCACCCCGTCACGGGGGCGCCCGCAGCGACTGCGGACGATGCTGGACGCTTGCCTGGAACTCTCTGGACCAGGCACGGACATCGCGATCGGCTGTGACGACGATGACGTGGACCGCTACCGGGAAATAGCCGCCCGCTTTGCCGACCGAGGGCACGTGCGGTGGTTCCGCGCGTCTCGCATCAGATGGGCGCGATGGACGAACGAGCTGGCTTCGCTCTACACACGGTTCGACGGAGAGCCGGTTCGCTACCGGGCGTTCGCGTCGCTCGGCGATGATCACATCCCGCGAACCCAGGACTGGGACCGCCTCCTCCTGGAAGCGATCGACCGCATGGGCGGAACCGGCATCGCCTACGGCGACGACCTGAACGTGAGAGAGCGCCTTCCTACCGCGGCGGTCATCTCCGCTGACATCGTGGAAGCGCTGGGGTGGATATGCGAGCCGTCCCTGCGCCACATGTACGCCGACAATGTATGGCGCGACATCGGCCGCGGGGCGGAATGCCTCGCGTACCTCCCCGAAGTCGTGATCGAGCACGTCCACTGGAGGGCGGGGAAGGCGCCGCCCGACCGGGTGTACATCGAAGCTGAGGAGTGCACGAATGCCGACAAGGCGGCATACGAGCGGTGGCGGGCGCAGCGGATGGCGGACGACGTCAAGAAGGTCCAGGCGCTACGGGAGGCGATCCGGCCATGAGCACGAAGCTGTTCCGGCGCGGAGCTCGCCGGATTCCACCCGAGATGCCGGGCGGAGAACTGCAATTGCAGGAGCCGCCGGTCATGCCGGAGGAGCCGAGTGGCAACCTTTCCCTCCTGCTGACGTTCCTGCCGATGGCCCTGGGCTCGAGCATGATGATCCTGATATTCGTGACCCCCGGGCACACCAGCGGCCCGATGATCTATCTGGCGAGCGGCCTGATGGTGGTCACCACGATGTCCATGATGTTCGGCCAGATGGGCCGCAGCAGCGGCACCCGTAAGCGCCGTACCAGGGGCGAGCGTCGCGACTACCTGCGCTACCTGACCCAGACCAGGCGGAAGGTACGGCAGCAGACGGCGCAGCAGCGCCAGGCGCTCGCCTGGACCCATCCCGAACCGCAGGGACTGTGGTCAGTGGCGATGAGCGCACGGCTATGGGAGCGGCGTCCGGCGCACCGGGACTTCGCCGAGATCCGGGTGGGTTCCGGGGAGCAACTGTTCGCCGTGAAGATCGCCCCATTGCAAACCAAGCCGGTCGAGGACCTGGAACCGCTGTCGGCCCGGGCACTGCGCCGATTCATCCACGCCCACGCCACCGTGCCGGACCAGCCGATCGCGGTGTTCCTCCGCGCCTTCGCGATGATCCTGCTCTGCGGGGACCAGGCCCTGGCCCGTGGCCTGGCCAGGGCGCTGCTCACGCAGCTGTTCACGTTCCACTCCCCCGACGACGTCCGGATCGCCGTCTGCGCCGGCGAGCGGGCGGCTGACTGGGAGTGGGTCAAGTGGCTGCCCCACAGCCAGCACCCGGCGGTGGTGGACGCGGCCGGCCCGGTGCGGGCGCTGCGTCCCACGCTGGCCGAGGTCTGCGCGCTGTTCGGCGCCGAATTCGCCGGACGACCCCGGCATGAGCCAGGGGCGGCACCCAGCCGCGACGAGCCATTCGTGGTCGTGATCCTGGATGGCGGCGATATCGGCGGGGAAACCCGCTTCTTCTCTGGCGGTTACCGCAACGCCCTGCTCATCGATGTGAGTATGACAATCCCCTGGCGGCATACCCGGCAGGTGCTGCGGCTCGATGTCACCGCCGACAGGCTGGAGATGGTCCAGGCGGACCGGACGGGGAAGGAGATCCGCGACAGCCTGGGCCGACCCGACGAGCTGAGCCTGCCGCACGCGCGGGCGTGCGCCCGTATCATCTCGCCGTACCGGCTCGGCGTCACCACCGAGATCTCCGAACCGCTGGTGACCGACTTCGACCTGACCAAGCTGCTGGGCATCGACGACGTGGCCACCTTTGACCCTCGCCCGCTGTGGTCCTCGCGGTCCGCGTTGGAACGACTGCGCGTACCGATCGGAATTGACCAGGATGGCCACCCGATCGAGCTGGACATCAAGGAATCGGCGCAGGGCGGGATGGGTCCGCATGGCGTGCTGATCGGGGCGACCGGCTCTGGCAAGAGCGAACTGCTGCGGACCCTGGTGCTGGCCTTGGCCATCACGCATTCCTCCGAGACGCTCAATTTCGTGCTCGTCGATTTCAAGGGCGGCGCCACGTTCATCGGGCTGGACAAGCTGCCGCACACCTCGGCGCTGATCACCAACCTGGCCGATGAGGTGCAGCTTGTCGCCAGGATGCAGGAGTCCCTGCAGGGGGAACTCATGCGCCGTCAGGAACTGCTCCGTCGCGCCGGCAACTTCAGCTCCGCATACGACTACGAGAAAGCACGCATGGCGGGCGCGCCGCTCGATCCGCTGCCCACGCTCTTCGTCATCGTGGACGAGTTCAGTGAGCTGTTGTCGGCGCACCGCGAGTTCATCGACATGTTCGTGATGATCGGCCGCCTGGGCCGCTCCCTCGCGGTGCACCTCCTGCTCGCCTCGCAACGCCTGGAGGACGGCCGGATTCATCAGCTGGAGTCGCACCTGTCCTATCGGATCGGGCTGCGCACCTTCTCCGCGATGGAATCCCGGGCGGTGATCGGCGTCCCGGACGCCTACCAGCTGCCGCCCCGGCCGGGTTCCGGCTACATGCGAACCGATGTGGACACCTTGATCAGGTTCAAGGCGGCGTATGTGTCGGGCGCGTACCGGCCGGCCACCACCGAGCGGCAGCGCCAGGAGGCCGTCCGCCACCTGGTCGTCCCGTATACCGCCGATTACCTGGCCCCTCGACTGCCTGAGCCACCGCCCGCCGCGGCCGGGCCGTCTGGCGAGGAGGCGGCCAGTGAACCCGGGGATGCTGGCGCCAACTCGCTGCTGCAGATGATGGTGGAACGGCTGCGGGACAAGGGACCGGGGGCGCACCAGGTCTGGCTACCCCCGCTGAACGCCTCGCCCAGCCTGGACGAGATCCTGCCCGCCCTGGAGCCGGTGCCAGGGCTAGGCCTGGCCCCCGTTGACTGGGCTGGCCGGGGCACGCTGGTCGCTCCCGTCGGCGTGGTGGACCGCCCGTTCGAGCAGGTGCGCGACCTCCTCATGGTGAACCTCTCCGGGGTCGGCGGTCACGTCGGGATTGCCGGGCGCCAGCAGGGCGGCAAGAGCACCCTGCTGCGCACGTTGCTGGCGAGCATCGCTCTCACTCACACTCCGCAGCAGGCCCACATCTACTGCCTGGACATGGGCGGCGGCACCCTGGCATCGCTCAACGGCCTGCCGCATGTCGGCGACGTGGCCACCAGGCTCCAGGTCGACCTGGTCAACCGCATGATCGCGGAAATCATCTCCCTGGTGACCTGGCGGGAACGGCTGTTCACCCAGCACGGCATCCCCAACATGACCGTGTACCGGCAGGCTCGGGCGGCCGGGAAATTCCCCGAGGACAGCCACTGCGACGTGTTCCTCGCCATCGACGGCTGGGGAACGTTCAAGCATGATTTCGAGGCGCTGGAGGGGGCCTTGCGCCTGGTCCTGCCCCGGTCGCTGAATTACGGCGTGCACGTTGTCGTGTGCACCAACCGATGGTCGGAGCTGCACAGCTCGGTTCGCGACCAGCTCGGCACCCGGCTCGAACTGCGGCTCGGCGACGCGCTCGACTCCATCATCGACATCCGCACCGCGAAGAACGTACCGGAACTGCCGGGCCGGGGGCTTACCACCGGCAAGCTCCAGTTCCTCGCGGCGCTGCCGCGCATCGACGGGAGCAGCCAGCTGGCCGACCTGGAGGTCGGCGTCGCCTCGATGGTCCAGGTGGTCAGGGACCACTGGGACGGGCCCGACGCGCCTCGGGTACGGATGCTGCCAGACCGGCTTCCCGTCGGCCAGCTACCGCCACCCGAGGGCAAGGTCAAGGTTGCACTGGGCTGGAGTGAAACGGAGCTGGCGCCGGTATGGCACGATTTCTCGAACACCGCGCACCTCACTGTGGTCGGTGACACCGAGAGCGGGAAAACCAACCTACTGCGGGTGATCGCCCGGGCGGTCACCCAGTGCTACACCCCGGAGCAGGCCCGGATCCTGCTCGTCGACCTGCGCCGTGAGCTGTTCGACGTGGTACCTCAGGACTTCCGGCTCGGCTACGCGGTATCTGCCGCCGTCGCTGGCCAGATGGTCACCCAGGTCGTCGGTCAGTTGCGTGAGCGAGTGCCCGGACCGGACATAACGCCGGAGCAGCTACGCCGCCGGGACTGGTGGACCGGACCTGAGCTCTTCCTGCTCATCGACGACTACGACCTGGTGGCATCCTCTGCCAACAGTCCGTTCGCTCCGCTGATCGAATTCCTCCCGCAAGCCACCGACGTCGGGCTTCACGTCGTGATTACCCGCGGGGCCGCCGGTTCCGCGCGCACCGCGATGGACCCGGTGCTGCGGCGTCTCCAGGAATCCAACACCCCCGATCTCGCGCTGTCCTGCCCGCCCTCGGAAGGGCCGCTGCTCGGCAACGTCCGGCCCCGGCAGTTCCCGCCCGGCCGGGGCATGCTGCTCACCCGACGCCAGCACCTCGTGCTGCAAACCGGGTTCGTGGACGACGCCGGGGAGCAGTAAATCTCACTGAGATGGCCGATACCCAGGAAACCGGCGACTAGCCGAAGATAGAGCTACATAGGAGGCCGACGAGCGGGGAACGCGAGCGGAGGAAGACGCATGACGGTCGGCACGGTGGCAGACGGTCAGATCGGAAGGGCGGCCACCGCCGCGGAGGCGCGAGCCGCTCTGGCGGAGCTTAGCGCCGAGTACCGGCAGGTTATCGAGGAAATGTACTTCCAGGGCCGGTCGGTCGCTGAGACCGCCGAGGAGCTCGGGATCCCGGTGCGGACGGTCATCTTGCGCAGCTATCACGGGCTACGCCGGCTGCGGGACGCGATGGATTGCTGACCGTCGCCCGGCTCACCTGCCTCGGATGAGCCCGCGGAGGAACGACTCCCACTGGGACGCGCGAAGTTGCCAGTTGTAGTGGGCATCGGCATAGGACTTCTGCGCCGCCAGTCGCGACCGTAGCCGCGGGTCCCCGGCTCGGACTGCATTGATGGCCTTCTTCAGCATGTCGTAGAAGACAACCGTGTGGCCGGTCGGGTCCTCCTGGTACTGGTACATCAGCGTCAGCCCGGCGGCCGTCTCGAAAAGCCCGCCAAAGTTAGAGTGGACACACGCCAGCCCCGCCGACATGGCCTCGATGAGCGCTAGGCAACCGGTCTCCATTTTGATCGAGGGGAAGGCGTGAATGTGCGAATTAACCAGTGCCTTCCGGGTCTGTTCGTTGGACACGGCGCCGTGGTACGTGACTCTGGGAACCTGTTGTAGCGCGTCGAAAAGCTGCTGGTACACCCCGTCCTCCCAGCCGTAGAGCCGGAAGGATGAGAAGACCTCAAGCTCTACATCGTCCCGTTCCTCGGCGATCTTCTTAAACGCGTGATAGAGGATGGCCAGCCCGCGCTCGGGGACGGAAGTGTAGACCAGCCGGATAGGGCGGTCGGCCGGTATCGGCTCGAAACGATCGTCGCCGACGGTCAGCGGCTCAATCGCGTTGTGCATCACCACACAGCGCGACCAGGGAATCCCGAAATGGTTGATGAAGCCCTGGGCCTGCCAGTTGCTGACGAAGACGATGCGATGAAACCTCCGCCACCCGCCGTTGGCAAGATCGGTAGACTCCACGGCCAGGTGGTGCAGATGACACCACAGGATCTGAATTTTCCCTGGCTCCTCTGGTTCCCGCTGGCTCATGTGTATCTGGAAATGGTCGAGCAGTTCCGCCGGCAGCCGCTCCTCTAGCCACCGGCCCATCAACTGGGTGCCGCCAGACGCTCGGTTACTGCCGGGGCTCCACGCTATTCCCCCCATAGCACATATCTCCTCTCCGACCATGCTCCTATGTAGCTCTACGGTCGGTCGCCGCGCTAGGTTCGACTCGACCTGGGGCCTTAAAATGGATGTGTGCGGAATGCCATAGCTGACGACGGACGAGAAGAAGCTGACGACGGACGAAAAAATGAGGTCGTCCTGTCAGTTGCGATAATGACGCACCCCGAACGCTCAGGAAGAGCGCTCCAGCTAGCCTGGAAACACCCTGAATGGAATCTGTCTATCGTCTCCGATCCGTCCCCTGAGCAACGCCGCGGAGCGCTACGCACTGCCCGAGTCGCGTGGCGAACAGTCGCCCCTGGAGCCACTCATCATCTGGTTATCCAGGACGATGTGGATTTCCAGCCGAACTTCTTCGAGCAGGTGACCGCAGTGGCGGCCAGGCACCCGGGCAAGGCCCTCGCGTTCTTCGCCGAATGGGGCTGCAGGACCTCGAGCATGATACGGATAGCCGCGCTCCGCGGCGCGTCATGGGCCGAGGTTATCGATGACTACATCCCGACCCAGGCCTTGCTGCTGCCCGCCGAGGCAGCCCGCGGGGCGGCTGAACACCTCGCGACGGTGGCCGACGACATGTCCGACGACGGGGCCGTGCGCCAGTATCTCGTCATGGAGGACATTCCGATGCTGGTATCGGTGCCGAACCTGGTCGAGCACTTGGACCTGCAAAGCGTGAGTCGCAATGGGTACATGGGACAGCGACGGGCCACCTGTTATTCGCGCGTCGCGGCGGTCGCCGGGCCCTACGGGGACACGGCCGTGACTGGCCTCACCCGGGTGCCCTATTACTCTTGGTGGAACAAACGCGCCGAGAGTTGCATCCGCGCGGACGCACATTCCCTCCTGTGGCGTGCCGTCCCGACCCCGGCCATGCTGTCCGACCTGCTGCGCGTGCCCGTTTGGTCCCTGGAGTCAGCCTGCACCGAGGGTGTGAGCGAGGTCAGCACCGACTTCCTGGAAGCCGGGCTAGTCGATGAGGAGACCGTGCGCGGGCTGTGGTTTACCGCGTACGCACTCGGTATCCTGGCGGCCGGCGAGACTCCGCCCCCCTCCGGGGAGGTGCCCAGGTCACGGGCGGTCGCGCTCGCCCTCAAGTCCCTTGTCCCCGGGGCATTGCGCACCGTCCTGCAGCCAGCGGGCCTGGCACTGGCCAGTCAGGCCCTAGGCCCGGTCATGCACGCGGCGGTCCGCTCCGGGTATGCCCGGCTGCCCTAACCACGAGCGGGCGGCCACTCTCGCGCAATGATCGCGATCCTCGCGTCCCCGGTCAGTCATTCGGGAACTCCTTGCCGATATCAAAACGACGATCTCGGGTCGGGCGGGTATCCGCCATACCATCGGTACGCCGTGAAGCCGCGCGGGATTCACCCCGCGGACATGAACCCATTGCCGGCTCAGTCGCGTAGCCCTTTATGAACGGCGGCGCTGGGAAGCCCCTCCCCCGCCAACGGAAGGCGCCCAACCTTCCGACCCAGCGTCGTCGTTTTGTACATAATTTTTATGAACCCTTGTGTGGTTCGATCGCGTAGCCCTATATGAACGGCGGCGCTGGGAGACCGCGCCCTCGGAAGGTTACCCCGCCAACCTTCCGACCCCAGCGCCGCCGCTTCGCGAGTGCCGGGGATTACTCCACCAAATCGGAGTTGCCGTCGTTCACGCCCTGGTACCCCGTTTTCGTTCCCTGGATCAGGCCCGAGACGTTTCCGAAGTTGGACCCGGAAGCCTGCCCCAATTGAAGGAGTCCGTCGAGGCCGGGACCCCACGTATTATCTTGGATGGCCTCGCCAAATTCGTCGTCCCCGATCCAGTCGTTGTTGCTGGCTAGAGTTTCTATATCGAGGTTGATTTGAGCAGCGTCCTCGCTGGCCACCTGGAACCCATCGCCAGACTGGCCGAGGCCGTCCAGATCGACACTAAACTCGCTCATGAGTTCATCTCTCCTGATCCGTCGCCCAGTATCTCGTTGGCTTTACGCATCGCGTCGTCGAACATCTGGTCCAGACTGGTCCCGCCACCCGGGGAGCCAAACATGCTCATTCCCTCGGGCATGAACGCGCTATAAGTACGCATCAGGTCTTCACGGCTCTGGGCCCGGGCCCGGTTGATCGTCTGCACCAGCGCCGCGCCGAATTCAGCCGGGGCCATCCGGCGCCACTTGGCCGAGTTGAACGTGACGGCGGACAGATCACCCCGTCCGTCCACGACGACCGTGATCATGCCATCCGTCGAGCGGACCTTAGTACTGGATTCCTGGATTTTCTCCCGCACCTGGCTCAACCGGGCCTGCTGCTCGCGTAGCTCGTCGGTGGCCTGCTGAATCATCTCGTTATAGTCCATGCTCGTAACGACCTCCGATCAGGTCTACGCTCCCGCGCACCCGGAGGGTTCATCGAGCTAGCCAGGTCACGGGGCGAAGCCTTCCCGGGTGAGAAAACGTAAGGTTCTCGTGGACACCGGCCATGACACGGACCCGCAGTTGCTTGCGCTGCATCACCTGGAGCGCTCGACCGAGAAGCAGATCTACACCGGCCCGGACACGGGTCCCCAGCTCATGGCACTGCGCCACCTCGAGTACGTGGCCGCGGAGCAAAGGATGCTCAGCCGCCGTGACGCCGCTGTTGTCCCGACCTTCACTCCCACCGCGCGGCCCGCCCGGCCGCCGCAGCGCGGAATCGCCCGCGCGGCCAGGGATTTCGTGTCCGCGCCGTGGCCGCTGTACGCGGTCCTCGCGGTACAGGCTGTCCTGTCCTTGCGGTTGATCTGGGGGAACACCGCGTTCCTCGACGAGGCCACGTACATCTGGGCGGGACGGGTGGAACTCTGGCACCTGACCGCGGGCACGCCGACCCCGGCTTACTCCACCTATTTTTCCGGGGCACCCGTGATCTACCCGCCGCTTGCCGGGCTCGCCGACATGGCCGGCGGACTCACCGCGGCCCGGCTCTTGTCACTGGCCCTCATGCTCGGCGTCACCTGCATGCTGTGGGGCTCGGCCCGAAGCCTGTTCGGTCTCCGGGCAGCGGTATGCGCCGTCGCGTTGTTCGCAGCGATTGGCTCCACCCAGTTCCTCGGGGCGCTGGCCACGTATGACCCGATGGCACTGTTCTTCCTGACGGTTTCTGCCCGCCTGGTAATCGCCGCGCGAAACCGCCCTGACTCGACGATGCTCCTGCTCGGGGCCGCGGGGACACTCGTGCTGGCGAACGCCACGAAGTACGCCACCGGCATATTCGACCCGGTGATAGTGGCGATCGCGGTGTTCTCCTCACCACGCGGGATAAAGGCCGGGCTGGCCCGCGGCGGCCTCATCGCCGCCGTCACGATCGCGCTGATCGCCGTGCTGCTCGCCATCGGAGGGCCGTTCTACCTGGCAGGCATTGAGTCGACCACGCTGTCCCGCGCCGTCGGCACTTCCCGGCCGAGCCTCGTCCTGACCGACTCGGTCCGCTGGGTCGGGATCGTGGTCGTGCTCGCGGGCCTGGGCCTGGCTCTCGCCTGGTGGCGCGACCGGGAACAGACCTGGCTCTTCGCCGTCCTGATGGTCGCTGGGGTTCTCGCGCCGCTGAATCAGGCTCGCATCCACACCACGGTGTCGCTGCTTAAGCACGTGGACTTCGGCGCGTGGTTCGCGTGCCTGGCCGCCGGTTACGCGATCGCGACAGTCACCAAGGTGAGCCACCGTCAGTGGCTGCGCGGGGCCGTGGCCGCCGCGGCCGCGGCCGTCATCCTGCTCCCCGCCGATGCCTACGGACGAGAGCAGGCGGCCGGTTTCGACCGCGGCTGGGTCAACACGACTCAGTTCACCGCGGAATTGCGGTCACTCGTCAGAACCCATCCCGGGATATACCTCGCCGAGGACTACGAAGTGCCCGGCATGTACCTGGACACCCAGGTCACGTGGGAAAACTGGCAGAGCACCTGGTACTTCGGGTACCGGCCACCAGGGTCACGCGTTTGCTTGCTCGGGTCAACGGCCGGGCTGTCCAGCCAGTCGTCGGCCGGCTCCGCGATCGGCCGGGCTTTCACCCAAGCGGTCCGGCATGGCTATTTCGCGTTGATCGTACTGAACTTCACGGCCACGCCCGGCATCGATCACGCCATCGAGAGCGACATTCAGCGGGACGGGAACTACCAGGTCGTCGCCGAGATCCCCTTCACCGGCAGTCAAGGCCAGTTCATCGTCTGGGCGCGAACCGGCACAGCAGGCGGAGGTGCCCGTGGCGCTAGCTGCTGACCGCGGGACGCAGCGGAGACCGCCTAGAGGCAGCCACCGGCGGCGGCATCCCGATGACGGGTTGCCGTACCTGCCCGTGCCGCCTGACGATCAGGAGAAGGTTAGCTACGCCGACCGCAACATCGCGCTCATCATCCGAGCGTCGCTGGCCAGCTTCGGTGCCCTGCTCATCAGCCAGTTCAAGTTCATCCGGGTAGAGCGTCCGCTGCTTTTCCTCGCGCCGCTGCTGGTTTTCACCGTCCTGTATTACCTGATCTCGCTATGCGTGAACATCAACACCCGCGCCTTCGATATCGAGGCCCACCGCAGACTCGTCTCCGCGTGGCGGCCCTACCGGTATCCGTCGCTGGATATTTTTCTGCCGGTCTGCGGTGAGCCCCTCGCGGTGCTGCATAACACCTGGTCGTATGTCTACGAGCTGATGAAGACATACCCCGGGACAGCGACCGCCTACATTCTGGATGACGGAGCCGGCCAAGGCGTCGCGGCCATGGCCCGCGACTACGGGTTCGTATACATGGTGCGCCCGGATAACGGCTGGATGAAGAAGGCCGGGAACCTCCGCCACGCTTTCACGTACTCCTTTGGCGACTACATCCTGATCCTGGACGCCGACTTCGCGCCGCGAGCGGACATGGCGCTGGAAATGCTGCCTTACCTGGAGGCGGACCCGTCGCTGGGAATCGTTCAGTCCCCGCAGTACTTCCACGTCACGCGCGGACAGTCGTGGACCGAACGCGGCGCGGGCGCGGTTCAGGAACTCTTCTACCGGATTACGCAGGTCTCCCGCGATCAGCACGACGGCGCGATCTGCGTCGGCTCATGCGCCCTCTACCGTCGCGACGCGCTACGAGTTAACGGCGGCACCACGCTCATCGAGCATTCCGAGGACGTGCACACCGGATTCGACCTCCGCAGGAACGGCTGGGGCCTGCGGTACATACCGGTCCCGCTCGCCACCGGGCTGTGTCCCGCCGACCCGGACTCGTTCCTGACGCAACAGTACCGGTGGTGCGCCGGATCGATGTCGCTGCTTGGATCACGGAAGTTCTGGACGACGAAGATGCGGTGGCGGACCCGGTTCTGTTATCTATCCGGGTTCTGCTACTACCTGCACACGGCCGCCTTCATCTTCGCGGCACCGGTGATCCCGCTGGCGATGCTTCTCCTGCTGCCGGAACGGGTCCACTTGATCAACTACATGTTCGTCCTGCCATCGATCATCTACAACTTCGCTGTCTTCCCGGCGTGGCACCGCTGCCGCTTCGGCCCGAGCGCGCTGATGGCCAAGCTGATGTATGGCTGGGCGCATCTCATCGCGATCTGGGACATCGTTCGCGGACGGAGAATGGGCTGGCAGACCACCGGCGGGGTCAAGCGGAAATCGGGAACCCAGCGGATCTGGACCGGAATCGCGCTATGGAATGGCACGACGTCCGTCAGCTGGATGCTCATCGCGTTGTGGCGGGGCAGCCAATTCGGGGCCGCGAACTTCTCCGTGCTTTTCGCGGGCGGGGTCGTCGCCAGCGTCACGACCGGCATGGCGCTGTTCTCCCGGCGCAACCATGTCCAGACCATGCAAGCCCGGGCGAGGGAGCTAAGAGTGCGATGAGTCCGTCCAAACTGATAGCCAGCCTGATCGCGCTCGCCTGCGCCGCCGCTGTCTGCGTTCATTACGGCCTTCGGTACGAGCGAGCAGGTGACGCGGCGAGCCGCAACGCCCTGTCGGGGCTCGCACCCGTACGTTCGACGCTGAATTCGGGACCCGAACCGCTGCTCGGCGCCTACATTCCTGGCATGCCGGACTCAACCGCATCGCTTACCCGATTCGAGAAATCCACCGGCACCAAAGAACACATAGCCGTCTATTACAGCAGCTGGGGCGAACCGTTCAAGAGCGGCTTCGCCAGGACGGTGCGCGCGATGGGCGCCGTCCCCCTCGTACAGATCGATCCTGGCAAGCTCGCGGTCAGCGACATCGCCGACGGCGGACAGGACGATTACCTGATCTCCTACGCCCAGGCGGTCCGTGCCTACAGTCAGCCGGTCATTCTCTCCTTCGGTCGCGAATTCAACGGCGACTGGTACCGCTGGGGGTACGAGCACACCAGCCCCGCGACCTTCGTCGCGGCCTGGCGGCACATCGTCACAGTGTTCCGCCGCCAGGGGGCTTACAACGTGGTGTGGTTGTGGACCGCCGATGTGCTCATCGGGAGCCGGACAGCCGACCCCAAGGCATGGTGGCCGGGGAGTTCCTACGTCACGTGGGTCGGTGTCGACGGTTACTACCGCAACGCGGGCGATACGTTCGCCCACCTCTTCAACGCGACGCTAAGCGACATCCGGGCGATCACCGATGACCCTGTCCTCGTGGCCGAGACGGCTATCGCTGCCGACGCCGACCGGATCGCGCAGATCCCGAACCTGTTCCAGACCGTGAAAGCGGACAAACTGGTCGGCTTCGTCTGGTTCGACACTAACGGAACCGACGACTGGGTGATCGACAACGACCCGTCAGCCCTCGCCGCGTTCGGCGCGGCCGCGAGACGCTATGACTACCAAGGCGGTTAGCCGTCCTTGAACCAGCCTTCAGATCAATGGACAGAGAGCATCCGCCGTCTGGCGCCTGGCCTCTGGCGCCTGGCGCCTGGAACAAACAAGTCATATCGGGCGGGTCATGCCTGGATCTCATGGTCGCGGGCAGCCAGTGACGCACCCGCAGGGGCAAAACATGGCATATCGGTCACTCGCGGGCCCGGTTCGCGACACCAGCCCCAGCGATGGCCCATGGCAGGGGTTATGGACACATGTCAAATTAAGGTGTGTTTGCGGCATGTTGCGGGTCCTGATCGTGGTTTGCTGCGCGCCGTGAGGCCCGGGATTGGGTAGCGAACCGGGCATCCGTGCCATATCGCCCTGCTGTCGCGCCGGGCGTTCCTGGTGAGTGCTGCATTGCCCGCACTCTTGTCTGGGTAGTGCAGCACTCAC
>JBEKHI010000231.1:0-13227 GCA_050012355.1 Streptosporangiaceae bacterium
CCTGCTGAAGCTGTGGCGGGAGCGCGGCGGCGGCCGGGACGGCGCGGAACTGGCCGTCAAGCTGGCGGCGGCTCAGCTCGCGGACCTGGCGGGTGCCGGCGAGCGGTTCCTGTCCGCGCTGACCGTGCCGGGCCGGGCCGACGTGCCCGAGCTCGGTCTGGTGGTGGCCGGCGCGCTCACCGCCCGCGGCGCGGCGACGCTGGCGCCGGACGCCGTGACCGAGCCGCTGCTCCCGCACGACGCGGACGTGCTGCTCGAGTCGACCGGGGCCGACCTGGTGATCATCGAGGCGGCGGCGCTGCTCGGCGGCGCCCCGTGGGCGTACGCGGCCGACCCGTCGGGCACCGACCGGGGACGCCGGCTGGCCAGGATGATCGTGATGGCCAGGTCGCTCGGGAAGCCGGTGGTGTTCGTCAGGAACGTGCCACCGCACCTGCTCCCGTCGATGGACTGGATCGCTGGCTCGTGCGACGTGGTGACCGACGACGGGCTCGGCGTGCAGCTCGCCAGCTTCAACCCGATCGGCGTCAAGCCGGACCGCGACAACGACCCGGTGTACGCGGGCGGCCGGGACCCACGCGAGTCCCCGACGACCCGTTCGCTGCTCGACGCCATCACCAGCGACCTGGTGAGCGTGGCGGCGCCGCGCTCCTGGCGCGGGCTGCCCGAGTTCTACCGGCGGCACGCGCTGTTCGTCACGGCCGACGCCGCCGCCGCCCGCGAGCAAGCGGCCTGCGGGGCGGCGGTGATCGAGCTGGCGTCCTATGCCGGCAATCCCGGCAAGCTGCGAGAAGACATCGAGGCGGCCCGGGAGGCGGGCGCGCCGTCGCCGGCCGCGGTACGCGAGTCGCTGCGGGATATCTTCATGACGCACGCCTCCTCGGCCCGGCTGGCCGCGCTCGCGTCGGCATCCGGGCTCGGCTCCGCGATCGTCGCGGGCCGCCGGATCGCGGTACTCGCGCAAGACTGGCAGGCGGCCGATCTCGCGACCTCGGTGCTGCGGCAGCGACTGCAGCCCGCCGAGGTCATCCTGGCCTCCGACGATCCCGGTGCCACCGCGGCGCTGAACCCGCTCACCGACCGGGGCATCGGCGTCCGCGTCGTCCCGGCCGGCGTCAACCCGGCGCCGTACGCGTCTGTCCCGTGGGTCGCCCCCTGGAAGGGGCTGACCGCCCCGGTCGCCGCCACCTACCTGCTCGATCTCGCGGTCGCCCGCGAGTGCTCGCGGGCCGACGCGGTGGGCACCGGCGCGAGCGATTTCACCTACAGCGATTCGGTGGATCGCCCAGCACTGGCCCGCCGCGAGCTGCTCACCGCCGGGTTCCCCACTGGCAGCCGGTTTTTCACGATCACCGAGGAGTGACGCCCGCTATGCCACGCGCCCTCGTCTACGGAGACGTCGACCTGAACTTGCTCGACGGCTCCGCCATCTGGCTGCAATCGGTGAGTCAGGCACTCGCTGCCGCCGGATGCGACGTCACGCTGCTGCTGAAAGCACCGATCCGCACCGAGCGGCTGCTCGAGCCGCTGCGGCCGCTGGACGCGGTCACCATCCGTAGCCCGCACGCGGAGAAGCTGCCGGGCGCCGATCCCGAGGCGAACCTGTCGGTGGCGACCGCGGTGGAGACGCTCGCGCTGCTCGACTCGGCGGACAAGTTCGACTTGGTCGTGCTGCGCGGCCGCGCGCTGGTCTCGACGGCCGCTGCCGACGGGCGTTTTGACGGCAGGCTGTGGTCCTACCTGACCGACGTGCCGCAGTCGGTGCCCGCTCTCACACCCGCCGCCGCCGATGACCTCACGACGATCGCGAAGGCGTCGCGGTACCTGTTGTGCCAGACCGAGGAGCTGCGTTGCTTCCTGGAAGGCAGCGTCGCCGCGGCCTGCGGCAAGTGCGTGCTGTTCCCGCCGACGCTGCCGCCGTCTGACGGCATCCGGCGCCCCGACACACCGGCCGGGACGCCGCTGAAGCTGGTCTACACCGGGAAGTTCGCCCCGATGTGGAACACCTACGAGATGACCCAGTTGCCCGCCCTGCTGGCCAAACGCGGTATCACCGCCGAGGTGCACATGGTCGGCGACAAGGTGCACAACGACCCGTCCGATCCCGGCTACCAGGCCCGGATGCGCGGCGCGCTGGGTGAGGCTGACGGCGAGAACCACGACGGGGTGGTGTGGCACGGCGGGAAGCCGCGCGGCGAGGCGATGCGGATCGCGGCGTCCTGCGACATCGGGCTGAGCTGGCGGGACCCGGCGATGGACGCCTCGCTCGAGCTGTCCACCAAGGTGCTCGAGTTCGGCGCGCTCGGGCTGCCGGTGATCCTGAACCGCACCCCGATGCACGAGGCGCTGCTCGGCGCGGACTACCCGCTGTTCGCCGCGTCCTCCGATGATGTCGCCGACGCGGCCGCCGCCGTGGCGGCGTCACCCGACTTGTTCCGGCTGGCGGCGGACCGGACCTCGACGGCCGCGGCCGGTTTCACGATGGAGCGCGCCGCGGAACGGCTCCGCGTCTACCTGGACCGGGCGGTCTCGCTGGCGTCGACGTCCGACCCGGTCTTGAAAGTCGTCGTCGCCGGGCACGACCTGAAGTTCTTCAGCTCGCTGATCGACTACTTGCGGCTGCGGCCCGGCATCGAGATCCGGATTGACCAATGGCGCTCGCTCGGCGAGCACGACGTCGCGAAGTCGAAGGAACTCGCCGAGTGGGCCGACGTGGTCCTGTGCGAGTGGTGCACGCCCAACGCGGTCTGGTACTCCCGGCACGCCCCGCGCGGCACCCGGGTGGTCGTCCACCTGCACCGGTTCGAGCTGTACTCGCATTACCCGAGCCAGGTGAAGATCGGCAACGTGGAGCGCGTGGTGTGCGTCAGCGACCACTACACGCAGCTCACCCGGGAGCACACCGGCTGGCCGTCCGACAAGGTGGTCACGATCCCGAACCCGCTCGACGTGCTGCAACTGGACCGTCCGAAGCTGGACGGCGCGCGGTTCCACCTGGGCTTCATCAGCATGGTGCCGTCCCGCAAACGGCTTGACCTGGCCCTCGACGTGCTTGAGGAGCTGCGGCGCGACGACGAGCGGTACCAGCTGTTCGTGAAGTCCAAGATGCCGTGGGAACTGTGGTGGGTCTGGAAGAATCCGGCCGAGCGCGAGCACTACGAGCAGGCGCTGCGCCGCGTCCAGCGGTCGCCGCTGCTGCGTGACGCGGTGGTGTTCGACGACGCCGGGCCCGATGTCGCGTCCTGGCTGCGCCGGGTCGGTTTCGTGTTGTCCACCAGCGACGACGAGTCGTTCCACGTCTCGCCCGCCGAGGGGATGTCGTCCCGCGCTGTTCCGGTGATCCGGCACTGGCCGGGCGCGGACACGATCTACGACAAGCGCTGGATCCACGACTCCCCGGTCGAGATGGCCGCGTATATCGCGTCCCTCAGCGACGACGACGCCTGGCGTAAGGCCGGTGACGAGGCGCACGACCAGGCGGCCGCGTCGTTTGAGTTCACCTCGGTCGCGCGGGCCTGGGAGTCGTTGCTGCGGTGTACCTGACGCTAGCGGTCAGCGGCCCGTCGTGTTCGTCGGTGGTCGAGGCGGCGCTTTCCGTCTCGCCGTCGCTCATGCCGGTGCCCGGCCCGCCCGCGGTCGCCTGGCGCGGGGCGCACGCCGCGCTGCTTACCTGGCCCGCCGTAGGTCCCGTGACGAGCTCGCACGCCGGAACAATCGTTGTCCATAACGACGCTTTCCAAACCCACACGGCCGCCACCCGGGTCGATCCCGTCTACCAGGCTTCCGTTGGCGACTGCGTCGTGCTGTCCGACCGGGCCACCTGGGCGGCGGCCGCCTGCGGGCCGTTGCGGGTCGACCCCCTGCTGATCTGCCAGTTGCTGAACGTGGGTTACCCGCTCGGATCGACGACAGCCTTCACCAGCGTCCGGGCCCTGCCGGGCACTCCGGCGTTGCCTGGCGCCCACTCTGTCGCCTCGGCGCTGGTGGCAGCCGTGCGACCGCTGGTGAAGTCGGACTCCCCCGTCGAGCTGTCACTGACCGGCGGCAAGGACAGCCGGCTGGTCGCGGCGGCGCTGGCCGTCGCGGGCGTTCCGTTCCGCGCCCGCACCCATGGCTTCGACACCCACCCGGATGTCGAGATCGCCGCCGCGCTAGCGGCGCGCCTCGGCGTCGAGCATGTCATCGCCACCCCGACCGCCCCGGGCGAGACGGCCGATCCGCTGCACCGGATCCGGTCGGCGGTCCTGGTCGGCGACGGCCTGATCTCCGCGTTCGAGAACGTCGGTTATCCCGATCCCCGGTTCTCCGACACGATCTCGGTCGGCGGCCACGGCGGCGAGATCCTCCGTGGCGGCTACGCCGAGGTGGCCGGTTCTCGTCGTACCCGCTCGCTGCCGCCGCCGTTCGCCTCCGACGGGATACAGCAGCTGGCCGGCTCCGCTGAGCTGCTGCGCCGGATGACCGCCCGCCGCGTCCGGCTGCTCCGCCCCGGCCCGGCCGCCGCTTATCTTTCGTCGCTGGGATCTTCTGCGGCCCTGTTCCGCCACGGTCCGCTCACCGCGCTGGACGACTTCTATCTGATCAACCGGGCGGGCCGCTGGTCGGCCGCTGCCCGGCAGGCCTACCTGCTCCGGCAGGAACTCGTGCAGCCGCTGTTTTCCGACGCGGTGGTCGCCGCCGCCCGGTCGGTGCCGATCCAGCAGCGTGTCTCCGGCCAGCTGACCCGCGACGCGACCGCCGAGCTCCGCCCCGACCTCCTAGAGATCCCCTACGCGGGTAAGTCCGGTGGCCCGAAGGTCTTCGACTGGCGCCGCGACCACGGCCCGGAGATCGCCGGATTCCTCCGCGACTACATCCTGTCCGCCGACCCGCTGTTCGACGTCGTAAGCCGCCCGGCGATCACCCGCCTGCTGTCCCAGCCCCATCCCGACACCGGCACCGTCTGGGCGCTAGCCACCCTCGCCTGCCTGGTCACCGGCGACCACCGCAACGCCCGCGCCCCATCCCCCAAGCAGTATCCCGCCCAATAACGCGCCCCCCGCCCCGCCCCAAAGGGCATCGATGTCACATCGCTGCCCCTTGGTGGCCGGGTAGCCTGCGGTCGTGAGCGTGATCGACTGGCTGCTCGAGGGTGACGCCGCTATCCGCTGGCAGGTGCTGCGGGATCTCACCGACGCACCGGCTGGTGAGGTGGCGGCCGAGCGGGCCCGGGTGGAACACGAGGGCTGGGGTGCCAGGCTGCTGTCACTGGAGGATCCTGACGGCCTCTGGGACGGCGGGGCCTTCTTCCCGGCGTCCTACCAGGGCGGCGAGCCGGGCCAGCCCTGGACGACCACCATGCACACGCTGCAGACCTTGCGACTGCTCGGGCTTGACCCGGCATCCCGCTCAGCCCGCCGTGCGATCCGGCTCGTCGCGGAAAACGCGCGCTGGGACCACGCCGGGCAACGGTACTTCGACGGGGAAGTCGAGCCGTGCATCAACGGCAGGACGATCGAGACCGGGGCGTACCTCGGACAGGACGTCGAAGCGATCGTCGAGCGGATCCTGACCGAGCGACTCGCTGACGGCGGCTGGAACTGCGAGGCCGAGAACGGATCGGTGCGGTCCTCCTTCCACACGACGATCAACGTGCTGGACGGTCTGCTCGAGTTCGAGCGTGCGACTGGAGGGTCCGCGCGACTGCGCGCTGCCCGCCGCGGCGGCGAGGAGTACCTGCTCGAGCGAGGCCTGTTCCGCCGCAAGAGCACCGGAGCCGTCGTGCAGCAGGCGTACCTGGAGTTCGCGTTCCCGTACTACTGGCACTACGACGTGCTGCGTGTGCTGGACTACTTCCGAGCGTCAGGCGCGGACCCCGACCCCCGGATGGCGGAGGCGGTAGCGGTCGTGCGGTCAAAGCAGCAGCCCGACGGCCGCTGGTCGCTCGACCGGGTTTACCCAGGCCGCGTCCATTTCGACCTCGAGGACGAGGGCACGCCGAGCCGGTGGAACACCCTCCGGGCGCTCAGGGTGCTCAAGTGGTGGGACTAGACCTCTCCTCGCTCCCCGTCAGCACGACGCATCCAGGGGTCGAGCAGGAGGAACGCGATGGCCAGGACCAGGTCGGCGATCCCGATGACCACGTTGACCACATTGAACGGCTGGAGGCCGGTCAGCAGCACCGCGATCCCCAGCGCCGCCATGCAGCTGGAAGCTATCCGCATGACGCGCCAGCCTTAATCATTAGCTCGAGCCTCAGGTACTGACCGGCTTCCTTATTGCGCGGACTGCCGGGCGCTCGCTCATGTTCATCACGATAGCGACGCGGCCTGGCGGTAAACCTTGCCTGGCCAGGAGCTGTGCATACACCATAGGCGGATGCGAGGGAGACCACGCGGTTCAAGCGAGGAGACGCCGATGCCGCAAGCGCCAGCACGGCGGGATAGCGGCACGTCACCGGATGTTGCCAAACTCGTCCTGCTGCATCACCGGCGACGCGGGTGGGCCTGGGTGGCTATCGGCAGCGCGATCGGCCTCCTGGTGTATGCGGGGATCGACGTAAACCTGTTCGCGAACCTCACCGGGACGGCGGAAACTCTAAGCATTATCCCGGTCCTCGTGTTGCTCGCTCTGGCGCTGGCCGGGCTAGTTGTCGTAATAGTCGATACATCACGCATTCACCGCGCCGATGCGGCTGCCCAGATGAGCGCGAAGGGCCGCGTTTCGCATTACCCGCTGTACGCTCACGCGCATCGCTATCCGCCACACCATCGAGGCAGCTGGGTATTCGCCATCGTCATGCTCGTCGCGATGACTGGTTTCACCGTGGCTCTGCTGCCCGCCCAGGTGAACTCGTGGGCATATGTGCTCGGCGCGGAGAACTCTGGCACCTTCAACCCGGTGTCATACAGTCAGGCCTGCCGCAACTTTTCCCGGGGCGGCAGCGGCTGCACCATCGTGACCGAAGGCTATCTATCCACAAGCGGCGCGCACGTCACCTGGAGCACCCAGGTGCCACTCGGCCAGCCGATCAATGTCCGCGACCCGGTATGGGCGTGGGGCTACGGGCGGAATCTCACCCGTAGCGACGGCACGGCGATCGCGTCAATCATCGCGGGCCTGTTCTTCGATGGTGTAACCCTCCTGCTGCTGTATGTCCTCGTCGTGCTGGTGCGAGAGGGGCCGGTGCGGCGAAGCCAGCGGACGCCGGTGCCCGCTGGCGCGAATCCGGGCGGAGTCCGGCAAACGCATCCTCCCGATCGCGGTCACCACGGAAGCGGGGCTCGCCGCCCGGCCCGCCGAGGAAAAGGTAAGCGGCGCTGACGACCTCGAGGCCTTCCGGGGCCAGCCTGCAAAGCATGGACGACAAGGTTTTCGCCGACCAAGCCAGTATTCCGGCGGTCGCCAGCCAGTGGCTCGCCCAGGCTGGCATTCGGTAGCTCGGCCGACGGCTACGGGGCGACCAGGGCGTCGGTCAGCGGGTCAACGCCGGCTACCTTCGCCGCGAGTTCGTCGCTCAGCCCGTAGCGGGCGGCCAGCGCCGCGGGCGAATAGTAGCTGACCTTCGTCTGGTCACCATCCGCCCAGATCAGTACCTTGAGCGGCAGGTCGAGAGCGGCCAACGGGACCGCGTCCATCACCGGCGTGCCAGCCGCCGGGTTGCCGAACAGCACGAGCGTGGTCGGGCGCAGCTTCAGTCCTGCCTCCCCCGCTTCCGCGCTCTGGTCGATCACGTCGAAGACCTTCATGCCCCGCGAGCCCAGCAGTTCCGTCAGCCGCGCGACGGTCTCCTGGACCGGACGCGGGCTGGTCTTGGTGGTGACCTGCGATTCTGTCCAGTCCGTCATGGCCAGGACCTCCATCCTCAGCGTCTGATCTCGGTGCATTGTGTCATGCCAGCACCGCCGTTATGGTCACTGGAACGTACCGGGTGCACGGCCTGGCGGGTGGCGGGGTGGCCGACCATCTTCTCCCGGGTTCGCACACCCACCTGACCGGATATATCCGGATAACACAGGCACAGAAGGTGCACTAGCCCGGGAGAAGATGGTTCCTCACCGGGAAGCGCGGGCGCCAGCCGGGCTTTTCTTTATCGTTAACGACTGTGGACGGCTTTTAACTTTTTGTTCATGCTTGTTGGATTTAACGTCTTAGGCAGGACTCGTTGGCACCTGGGGCAAACATGCACCTGCTTCGCGCTACTCGGCACCGTTCACGCAGAACCCTCATTGTCCTCGGCACTCTCGCGGTCGCCGCGCTGTCGCTGCTTCCGGCCGCGACTCACGCCGTGGGCGCGCAGACCGGGGCCGCGACCACGGATACCTCACCGGTCAACCTGTCGGCGAAGATCGACATGCGGGACGGAAAGGCGAAGCAGAACGCGACGGTGATCGCGGGCGACGCGCGTTTCGAGGTGCTCGCCGCTGACGTGATCCGGCTGGAGTACGCGCCGGACGGGAAGTTCCTCAACCAACCGACGTTCAACGTGCTCGACCGGAATCTGCCGGTGCCCCGGTACACGGTCAGTCGCACCGACGGGTGGCTGACCATCAAGACCAGCGGAATGGTGCTGTCGTACCAGCTGGGCTCGGGACCGTTCTCGACCGCCAACACCAAACTCCAGCTACCGGGCAAGACCGTCACGCCGTCCTGGGAGTGGGAATGCACCTACGGGCAGGTGTGCCAGTCCGGTGCGGCGACGCTGACCGGCGACGCGGCCCTGGCGACCAACCACAACGGTTATGTCAGCCCAGCCGGGTTCGTCGCCGGCTACAGCAACCCCGGCGACGACGCGTCCTGGCAGGTACTCGGCTCGGCCGCCGGGCCGGCCAGCGTTACCATCCGCTACTCGAACTACATCGGCGCCATCGGCGGGCCGGCGCCGCGCACGATGACGCTCGTAGTCAACGGCGACGCGACCCAGGTGACGCTGCCACCGACATCGAGCTGGGACGACTG
This sequence comes from Streptosporangiaceae bacterium, assembly GCA_050012355.1. Taxonomy (GTDB): domain Bacteria; phylum Actinomycetota; class Actinomycetes; order Streptosporangiales; family Streptosporangiaceae; genus JBEKHI01. Next base: position 8,938 of record JBEKHI010000231.1, read on the forward strand.
GTCCACGATCACCGTGCCGGTGACCCTGCAGTCCGGCACTAACGCGGTCGCGGTCGACTGCGCCACCGGGGACGACTGCAACGTGAACGTCGATGACGTCGCCGTGACCGCCCCCGGCGCCACCGCCGCCCCGGTGCTGCCCGCGGGCTCACTCGGCGGCTACATCAGGTCATTCGACAGTGCGAACGGCACGTACACGTCGACACCATCATGCAGTGACACGTCTGATTCCGACGCAAACTGCGACGCCAGCATCCCCGCCATGTCGCAAGGGCTGCTCGACACTTCCGGCTGGTACCTGCTGGACGACACCCAGACCGCGGTCTGGACGGCTGACGGGTGGATCGCGCCGCGTCCCGCCGGTGACCTGGAGGACGGGTACCTGTTCGGATACGGCCAGGACTACACCGGCGCGCTGCGCTCACTCGCCGCGCTGACCGGGAACGCGCCACTGCCGCCCGAGTACGTGTTCGGCAACTGGTTCTCCCGGTATTACCCGTACACGGCCGACGACTACGAGAACCAGTTGCTGCCCGAGTTCGAGGCCAATGACGTGTCGCTGGACACGCTGTCGGTCGACACTGACTGGAAGTCGCCGAACGAGTGGGACGGCTGGGAGTGGAACCCCGCGCTGTTCCCCGATCCTCAGGCGTTCCTGGCCTGGGCGAAGTCGCAGGGCATCCACGTCACGTTGAACATCCACTCCAGCGTCTCGACGAGCGACCCCGAGTACGCGCTGGCGCAGGCGATCGCCGGGGGCACGCTGGCGGCGTCAAGTTGCAACACCGGGCCGTGCGCGGTGTGGGACTGGAGCCAGATCCCGCAAGCGGAGTCGAACTTCGCGCTCCAGCAGCCGATCCAGAATCAGGGCGTCTCCTTCTGGTGGCTCGACTGGTGCTGTGACGGGAGCGACGTATCCATGCCCGGCGTCACGCCCGACAGCTGGATCAATCACCTGTACGCGCAGGACCTGATCAACGGCGGGCAACGCGGCTTCGTACTGGCGAGGATCGGCGCGTCGCTGGAAGACTCGGTGGCCGGCACGTACCCGGCAGGCGCGTGGGCGGACCACCGCTCGGCCATCGCCTTCACCGGTGACACCTGGAGCACGTGGAACACGCTCGCCATGGAGGCGCAGCTCGCCTCCGACGAGGGCAGCATCGGCGAGCCGTACGTCAGCGACGACATCGGCGGGTTCCTCGGTCCGCCGGCCGGCACGCCGAACGACCCCGACGACCTCTACCTGCGCTGGCTCCAGCTCGGCACGTTCCAGCCGATCATGCGCGAGCACTCGAACGCCGGCCAGAACCCGCGGCTGCCGTGGGAGTACGACGCCGCCACGCAGGCGACCGGCGACGCGTTCCTGCAGCTCCGGGAGTCCCTGGTGCCGTATCTGTACACGCTCGCGGAGCAGGCGTCCTCTTCCGGGCTGCCGATGACCAGGGCGCTGTACCTCGACTATCCGGGGCAGGCCGCGGCCTACCAGAACCCGACCGAGTACCTGCTGGGGTCGGACATGCTGGTCGCCCCGGTCACGACCCCCGGCGACGTCGCGACCACATCCGTGTGGTTCCCGCCCGGCCGGTGGACGGACTGGTTCACCGGCGCCACGTTCACCGGGCCGTCGACGCAGACGCTCTCGGTCCCGCTCAACCGGATGCCGGTGTTCGTCAAGGCCGGCGGCATCGTGCCGCTGCAGTCATCGTCCGGGCACGCCGCGACCGCCGGATCCGCGCCGTTGACGCTGCGCGTGTTCGCCGGGAGCAGCGGCCGGTACACGATGTACGACGACGCGGGCACCGGCTTGGGGTACCAGCACGGCCAGTACAGCGATACCCCGATCAGCTACCGCTCGGGGACCGACACGTCCACGCTCGTCGTCGGGCCGGCCCGCGGTTCCTACCCGGGCGCGCCGGCCAGCCGGCAGTACACGGTCGACCTGGTGGACGTGAGCAGCCCGAACTCGGTGCTCGTCGACGGACAGCCGGTTTCCGGCTGGAGCTATTCCGCCGCGACCCACACCCTGCAGGTGCCGCTCGGCTCGGTTCCGGTGGGTTCCTCCGCCACAGTTACACAGGTCGGCGGGACGCCGGTGCAGGCCGTCGAGCCGGCCGCCACCCAGCTCACGATCAGCCCGGCCGACAGCCTGGCGACCGCTTCCGGTGCGACCACGACGGTGAGCACCACCCTCGCTAACAGCGGGCCGGACGCGGTGAACGGAATCAGCCTGTCGCTGAACGCGCCGTCCGGCTGGACGGTGACACCCACCACGCCGACCACCGCGGCGAGCCTGCCCGCCGGGTCATCGCTGACCGCCTCCTGGTCGGTGACGGCCCCGGCCGGATCCGGCCCGCAGACGGCCACCCTCTCGGCGGCCGCGTCATACACCGACGCGGCGACCGGGCAACCAGTGACCGTGACCGCACAGCAACAACCAATTCCGGCCATAACGACGGTTTCACCATCTACCGCGTCGGCCGGGCAGCTAGTCACGGTCACCGGCGTGAACTTCGGTGCGACCCAAGGGTCCAGCTACATCACGTTCAGCGATGACGGCACGAACTGGGGAGCTCCACCGGACGTGGCCACTTTCAGCCTGAATAGCTGGAGCGACAACCAGATCACGTTCACCGTCCCGTCTCCATCGGGTCCCGGCGACGAATATTACGTCGTGCCCGGCTCAACCGCGACGGTCACCGTCACCACGGCGGAAGGCGCTTCCAACACCGGCGAGGTGACGATCGGCTCGTAACGGAGGGTCACTGCGTGCACAGGCAGAAGGGATGTCCGGCCGGGTCCAGGAAGACCCGGAACGTCGTTCCTGGCTGGTGCTCGTGCTTGGTGCCACCGAGCTCGAGCACCGCGGCCTCGGCGGCGTCGAGGTCATCGACGATCACGTCGAGATGCATCTGCTGGGGCAGCTCTTGGCCCGGCCAGCGGGGCGGAGTATAGGACTCCACCTGCTGAAAGGAGAGGCACTGGCCGTAATCCGCGCGGACATCAGCCCAGTCGGCGGAGACTTCGGCCTTCCAGTCCAGCAGCGCGCTGTAGAAGGCCGCCATGGCACCTGGATCGGGGCAGTCGATGACGATGCTCGGGAAGCGTGCGATAGCCATGCCACGCACAGTACGTGCGATTGCGGACGATCCGCGTCCGGGTCACCAGGCCTTATATATTTGGGCCGGACTCGATCAACCTTTGGAGATGGAATGAGCGCCGACACGGTTATCGCCGCCCTGCGTAGCGGACACGACACCCTCGCCGCACTGGTGGCCGGGTTCAGCGACGACGATCTGGCCCACTCGTCGGGCTCGTCGGAATGGGACATCTCGCAGGTACTCAGCCATCTGGGCAGCGGCGCCGAGATCGCGCGGGCGGGGCTGCAGGCCGCCCTCGACGGCGAGCCGAACCCGGGCTCTGATTTCAACCACGCCGTCTGGGACAAGTGGAACGCCATGAGCCGACGGGAGCGCGCCGACGGCTATCTCCAGGCGAACCAGACCCTGCTCGCGCTTTACGAGTCACTGGATGCCGACACCCGCGAGAATCTCCGCATCGACCTGGGTTTCCTGCCGGCGCCGATCGACCTGGCCACGGCCGCGCGGTTGCGCCTCAGCGAGTTCGCTCAGCACTCGTGGGACGTCCGCGTCGGTTTCGATGAGCACGCCACACTGGCTCCGGACGCCACGGTGGCCCTGCTGCACGGGGAGCCCAACCTGATCGGCTGGATCGGTAAGGCCGACGCGCTCGACGGACGCCAGCTGGCCGTCCAGGTCACGACCACCGAGCCAGAGTCGGTCTTCGCGCTACGCTTGCAAGCACCGATCAGCGTGGACTTCGATGGGCCGGAGCGGCCCGACGGCACGCTCGCTCTCCCGGCCGAGGCCTGGCTGCGGCTGGTCGCGGGCCGGCTCACGCCTCAGTACACACCCGACGGCGTCGCGACGACGGGTGACGTCGACCTGGAACTGCTACGCCAGGTCTTCCCCGGCTTCTGAGAGGAACACCGTGAGCAAGGTGCATGTCGAGCCCGGCCTGAAGCGGGTGCGTGCTTACCTGGCGGGCCAGCTCGTCGCTGACACGAGGCGTCCGCTGCTGGTCTGGGAGGTCCCCTACTATCCCGCGTACTACTTCCCGGCCGCCGACGTCCGGGCTGAGCTCGTCCGCAGTGGCAAGGCCGACGACGCCGTCAGCTACGACGTGCGGGTGGAGAACGGAGCGGTGGCGGCCGGGGCAGCGAGAAGCTACCCGGACTCGCCGATCGACAAGCTGCGGGGCATGGTCCGCTTC
>JBEKHI010000232.1:0-16007 GCA_050012355.1 Streptosporangiaceae bacterium
CGGGGTGTACGCGGGCCGCTCGGATGAGCTGTCCTTCGAGGCGACGCTTGGCCCGCTCGCCGCCGCGGCCGGCAATTACGCGACGCTGACCGAGGCGGTCACCTCGCTGCTGCCCGCGCCACCGCCCGCCGGGACGGCGCCGACGCCCAAGCCCGTGTTCGTGAGCCTGGCCGGCGGGCTGGGCTCCCTGCCCCCAGTGCTGGCGAAGGCTTCCGGAGCGGATGTCCGCACCGGCGTTATGGTCAGAGGATTGTCACGGACGCCCGAGGGCTGGAAACTGGTCGCAGGCTCCGCCGCCGATCCGGAAGTCCTCGACGCGGACGCCGTCATCCTGGCCGTCCCCGGCCGCCCGGCCAGCCGGCTGCTCGCCACGGCGAGCCCCACGGCCGCCAGCGGGCTCGCCGAGATCCCGTACGCGAGCATGGCCATTCTCACGCTGGCCTACCCGCGTGCCGCCGTGGCCGACGCCTTTGGCGGGCGAAGCGGCTATCTGGTACCCGCGGTCGACGGCCGGGTAGTGAAAGCGGTCACGTTCTCCACCACGAAGTGGCCGCACCTGCCGGGCGACCACGCGCTGGTGCGCTGCTCGGTCGGCCGGATCGGTGAGGAGACGATGCTGCAGCGGGACGACGCGGAACTGGTCGCGCTCGCGCACGCCGAGCTCGCCCAGGCGACCGGGATCGCCGTGACCCCCACCGATACCCGGGTGACCCGCTGGGGCGGGGGGCTGCCGCAGTACACCGTCGGCCACCTGGACCGGGTGGCGCGGATCAGGACGGCGGTCGCCGCCCAGCCCGGTCTGGCGGTCGCGGGCGCCGCTTACGACGGAGTCGGTATCCCGGCGTGCGTCGCCACCGCGCGATTGGCCGCGGATACGATAGCGGCATGGCTGACGAAGACGGCAAGCTCAAGGCCCGAGACCTCAACGAGCTGATCAGGTACACGGTCTGGTCGGTCTTCCGGGTGCCGGACCGCGGCGCGATCGCGGACTCCGGCGTCGTCGCGGCTGAGCTGACCGAGCTAGTCGACCAGGCGGCCGGCAAGGGCGTCGTCACCCGCGGCTGCTACGACATTCAGGGCATGCGGGCGGACGCTGACTTCATGTTCTGGTGGATCGCGCCGACCTCGGACGAGCTGCAGGAGATGTACGCGAACTTCCGCCGCAGCAGGCTGGGGCGGGCCAGCGAGCCGGTCTGGTCGGCGATGGCGCTGCACCGTCCCGCCGAGTTCAACAAGGGGCACATCCCCGCGTTCCTGGCGGACGAAGAGCCCAAGAACTACGTGAGCGTCTACCCGTTCGTCCGGTCCTACGAGTGGTACCTGCTGGAGCCGTCGGAGCGCCGCAAGCTGCTCGCGGAGCACGGGATGATGGCCCGCGAGTACCCGGACGTGCGAGCCAACACGGTCGCCAGCTTCTCGCTGAACGACTACGAGTGGATCCTGGCGTTCGAGGCCGACGAACTGCACCGCATCGTCGACCTGATGCGTCATCTGCGCGGCGCCGAGGCCCGCCGCCACACCCGGATTGAGATCCCGTTCTACACCGGCCGCCGCAAGCAGATCCCCGAACTGGTCGCCGCCCTCGCCTGACCGGCCCGCATGGGCCCGGGACGTGAGTATCGCGACACGACATGCAATCGCGCGGCCGTCCCCTAATGGTGCATTCTGGGGGTATGGCAGAGGACCTGCGCGTAAACAGCTGGCTGGTTATACCGGACGCGGAGCTGAACGAGCGGTTCTCCCGTTCCTCGGGACCGGGAGGGCAGTCGGTGAACACCGCCGACAGTCGGGTGGAACTCACCTTCGACGTTGCCAATTCTCCCGCACTGCCTGGTTGGGCCCGGGACCGGGTCATCGAACGCCTAGATGGCCGGCTGGTGCGCGGGATGCTGACCGTGTCGGCCTCCGAACACCGCGGCCAGCTCGCCAACCGCCAGGCGGCACGGGCCAGGCTAGCGTCCGTGCTCCGGGACGCGGTGGCGCCGCCGCACCGGCCCAGGGTCCCCACCTGGCCGAGCCGCGCCGAGCGGAAGCGGCGGCTGGCCGACAAACGCCACCGCGGTGAGATCAAGCGGATCCGGCGCTTCGACGCCCGCGGCAGCGACTAGAACGCCGCGCCCGGTTGCCGCCGCGCTAGGTGATCATGGTTGGTGCTGCACTAACGAGCCTCTTTGCTGGTTGGTGTCACACCAACCAGCAAACAGCCTGGGCGCGCGTCGCCCGCCAGGGTGTCAGTTAGCGGGCTCGAGGGAGAGCGAGACCGAGTTGATGCACCACCGCTGGTCGGTGGGCACGTCGTATCCCTCGCCAGTGAAAACGTGGCCGAGGTGGGAGTCGCAGGCGGCGCAGCGGGCCTCGACCCGGAGCATGCCAAGCGACCGGTCCTCGATGAGGGTCACGGCGTCGTCCTCGGTCGGCTGGTAGAACGACGGCCAGCCGCAGTGCGACTCGAACTTGCTGTCCGAGCGGAACAATTCGGCTCCGCAAGCGCGGCAGCGGTAGACGCCCTCGGTCTTGGTGTTGGTGTACTCGCCGGTGAACGGGGCCTCGGTGCCCGCCTTCCGTAGGACTGCGTACTCCTCGGGGCTGAGCTGCTCCCGCCATTCGGCGTCGGAACGGGTGATCTTCTCCATAGCACTCAGCGTAACGACATAGGCCGCCGGGTTGTTCCCGGGAAAAGACGTTGCCTTACCAGGGCGAAAGCCGTATCTTGCCAGGACCTGCCGGTGGGGATGGCGTGTCAGCGAAACCCGAGCGTACCTGGGATAATTACCGTATGGAAGCCGTAGATCTCGCCAGCCCCGCGGAGCTGGTCGGCCGCGACGCCGAGCTGGGCCGGGCGCTCGCGCTGCTCGATGACGCCGCGGCGGGCCGCGCGGTGCCGAGGAGATCGCCCGGCTGGCGACGGGGCGCGGCTTCACCGTGCTGACCGGACAGTGCGCCCAGATCGGCGACAGCGTCCCATATCTGCCGCTAGCGGACGCGCTGCGGTCCCCGGCCGTCCGTGACGCGGTGGGGGCCCGCCCGATGCTCGGCCGGCTGCTGCCGGACGTAGGCGCGCGGCAGCCGCAGGAACGGGACTCAGCCGGACTGGCCAGGCAGCAGATGTTCGGCGCGATGCTCGGGCTGCTCGCCGAACTGGCCGTCGAGCGCCCGCTGCTGCTGGTGCTCGAGGACCTGCACTGGGCGGACGGTTCCACCCAGGCGCTGCTCACCTTCCTTTCCCGGGTGCTGCACCGGGAGCGGATCGCGATACTCGGCACCTACCGGACCGACGACCTGCACCGCCGGCACCCGCTGCGCCCGGTGCTCGCCGAGCTACGACGGCTACCCACCGTGACCGCCATTGACCTCGGCCCGCTCGACTCGGCCGCGCTCGCCATCCATTTGTCTTCTTTGCACCATAACGACGGTGCGCAACTCGACGCGGCCACCCTCAACTCGCTGGTGGAGCGGTCCGAAGGCAACGCGTACTACGCCGAGGAACTCTTCGCCGCCGCGGGGCACGAGACCCAGCTGCGCCCGGTCCCCGACGCCAGCCTCGCCGAGCGGGCGGAGCTGCCATCCGGTCTGGCCGCCCTGCTGCTGTCCCGGGTGGAGCAGATGTCGGACGAGGCACAGCTCGTGCTGCGGGCGGCGGCGGTGGCGGGGCGGCGCGCCTCCGACGACCTGGTGCGGGCCGCGTCCGGGTTGTCGGACACCGAGTTCGACCACGCGGTACGGGAAGCGGTGGCGCACCAGTTGCTGGTGCCGGACTCCGACGGCTACCGGTTCCGGCACGCGCTGCTGCGCGAGGCCGTCTACAACGACCTGCTGCCGGGGGAGCGGACGCGGCTGCACGCGGCGTTCGCCGCGCTGCTAATGGCCCGCGGCGGGTCCGCGGCGGAGCTGGCGTACCACTGCCTGGCTAGCCACGACATCCCGGGTGCGCTGGCGGCGTCGGTGCGAGCCGGTGGCTCGGCCGAGCGGATGGCCGCCCCCGCCGAGGCGCACCGGCACTACGAGGAGGCTCTCGGTCTGTGGGACCGGGTGCCAGACGCCGAGGCTCGTGCCGACATGTCCCGGGTCAAGCTCGCCTTCAAGTCGGCTTCGGCCGCCGCGGCCAGTGGCGACGTGTCCCGCGCTGTGCAGCAGTTTCGCCGGGCCTGGTCGGTGCTGGCGCCCGATGTGGACTCGGAGATGCGGTCCAGGATCGGTGAGCGGCTGGCGTACTTCCTGCTGCAGATCGACAAGCCAGGCACGGTAACCGACTCGGTCGAGGTGGCCAGGCAGGTGGTCGAGGTCACCCCAGCTGACCCGCCCACCTGGTACCGCGCGAGGTCGATGGCGACGCTGGCGAACGCGCTGTTGCTGCAGAACGAGCAGGGCCAGGCGCTCGACTGGGCGGACCGTGCCCGGACGGCCGCCCGTGAGGCGGGCTCGTCGTGGGTGGAGGCGGACGCCCTGGCGACCCTCGGCATGCTGATGAGCCGCAGCGGCCGCGGTGATGAGGGCATCAGGCTGCTGACCGCCGCGCACGACCAGGCACGGGCGGCGGGCATGCTCGGAGTTGAGCTCCGGGCCGCGTACAACCTCGCGACCACGCACCTGTCCAGGGGCGAGCTCACGGAGGCGGCCAGCGTCGCGCATCAGGGGGTGCTCCGCGCCGAGCAGACCGGGCTCGGCCTCGCGCCGTTCGGCATGGACGTGCAGCACCTGCACTTCCAGGCGCACTTCGCCTCGGGCGACTGGGACCATGCGCAGGAAGTGGCCGACGGGTTCGGGGTCAGGGTCACCAGCTTGCCGGAGGCGGCGCTGTCCGCGGTGGCGCTGTTCATCGACGTGGCCCGTGGCAACCCCATCGTGGCCGAACGCCGCTACTGGCTCCAGCCGTACGAGGACGACGACTTCTGCGCCTATATCAGCCACGGGCTGCTCGCCGAGCACGAGCTGTGGCGAGGTGACGTGGCCGCCGGGCTGGCCGAGGCGGACGCGGCGCTCGCGGTGGATCTGCGCCAGATGTACGGACCGCCGCCGTCGGCGATCAGGCTGGCCGCGGTGGCCCTGCGGCCGCTCGCCGACCGCGCCCGGGGGCTGCGGGCAGCGGGAGACGACGACGGGGTGGCGGCCGTGCTCGAGCGCTGCGCCGAGCTGGTGTCGATCGCGCGCGATGGCGCCGCGTATCGTCACCGGCCCAAGTTCGTCCTCGGGCCGGAGGGCCGGGGCTGGCTCGCCCGGGCCGAGGCTGAGTACGCTCGCGCCCTCGGCGACAACCACCCCAAGCTCTGGCGGACGGTGCTCGAGGAGTTCGGTCCCGCCTACCTTTACGAGAGCGCGCGCACCCGCTGGCGGCTCGCCGAGGCACTCGCCGAGAGCGGATCACGGGACGAAGCCGCGTCCGAGCTGACCGCTGCCCGGGACGTGGCCACCTCGCTCGGTGCCCGTCCGCTGCTGGCGGCGATCGAGGACCTGGCCCGCCGGGCTCGCCTCACCCTCGGCGGCGACCCGGTGCATCACGCCGCGTCCGCGACACCCGCGTATCCCGCACCGGACAATTCCGAGAGCTCACGGATCGCCAGCCTGACCGAGCGGGAACGCGAGGTACTCGACCTGCTGGCCGAGGGGCGCAGCAACCGGGAGATCGCCACCGCGCTGTTCATCGCGCCGAAGACGGCGAGCGTGCACGTCTCCAACATCCTCGGTAAGCTTCGCGCCTCCAGCCGCACCGAGGCCGCCGCGATCGCCCGCCGCGTCGCCCGGTTAGCCGGGGACACTGGTTAGCCGGGGGCGCTGGCGCCCTCGAAGCTGGCTGCCGCCATGGTGCCGGAGTCGCCGCGCAGGCCGAAGGTGTAGTGGTACTGGCCGAGAACTGCGGGGTTGGTCAGGTCCAGCAGTGGCGCCACCGTGGTGGACAGCAGCTCCGTCCAGGCGCCGGTGCCGCCGGGCTGCACCCAGGAGGTGATCGTGTTACCCGACACCTCGAGGGCGAGCCGGTCACCCGCGCTCATCGTGACGTCCGCGCAGCAGTACGACTGGAACCCGCTGGGCTCGAGCACGCCGTTCTGCACCAGGTCGAAGCCGGACGTATGCGAGACGTTGTTGTACCAGGTCATCACGTAGTTCTCGGCGTTCTCGGCCAGCCCGACGAACACGCTGTCCTGGCTGGTGGCGTCGCCGAGGAACTTGGACGGCTGCACGACCGCGACCGATTCGTCCGATGCCGGGGAGGTTCCGCTCTGCAGCATGCCGAACCACTTCTGGCTCGCGCTGGCCTGAGCCGACCCGCCGCCGACGGTCCAGGTCGGCTCGATCTCCCCGGTCGAGGTGGTCACCGCCGGCTGGATCGGCGTGTAGTCCGACAGGTCGTCGCTGGTGAAGCTGTCGTTGACCCCCACGTCGGTGAACGGGGCGAGTGAGAACGCCACCTGGGCCCGCGCCTCGGCCTGGGTGACCTGCCCGGCGCCGAAGCTGGCGTACGCCCACATCGCGTACGTCTCGCCCGGCTGTGCGTCCGCCGCTGGCGTCACCGTCCAGCTCAGCTTCGCCGTGCCGCCCGGCCGCACCCGCCGGCCGGCCGCGGCGCCGACGGGAGCCGCTGTCCAGCCCGCGGGCAGGTCCAGGCTGACCGACCGCAGCGTCTGCGGCCGGTTCGACGCGTTGCTGAACGCGGCCGTCACCGTGCTCGGCTGGCCGGCCGTGACCGGCAGCGATTGCCCAGCGGGCGGACCGAGGGCTAGCCGGGCGGCGGTGCTCGACCAGGAACCGGCCTCGAGCTCGGTCACTCCGACGTAGGCTCCCGGCGGGTTGGTGAGCACGAGTCGGACCTGGCTGGTGGTGACCGTGGGGAACACCACCCGGTTCAGGTCGTTGCACGTCGGGGTGGCCGGGGTTCTGGTCTGATCGGGAATGTCGGCCCAGGCCGAGCCGGTCCAGTACTGGACCAGGTAGCCGGTCGTGTCCTGGATCCCGCCGCCGTCGCAGTAGGAGTAGTACCGGACCTCGTCGATCGGTATCGAGGCTCCTAGGTTCACGGCCAGGTCGTCGCTGGCGTTCGGTGACTCGTAGTTGGTCCAGCGGGTGTCGACCTCGGGGATCTCGTCGTACCAGACCTTGCCGTCGACCGCGTTCCACGGGCTGTCGTCCGGCCAGGTGTAGGAGGCGGACGCCAGCGGGTAGCCGCTGCCCGTGGTGTTCACGGTGTCGTCGACGAAGGTGCTGCCCGGCTGCTGGACGGCGCCGGCCGCCGGGATCGTGATCGTCAGGTCGCGTACGGTCGGCGACCACGCCACCTGCCGCCCGTCCACGTACACGTGGAACCCGGGACCCTGGTGGTAGCGGTCGCCGGTCTGGTCGTACATCAACGTCACGTTGTGCCCGTGATAGGGGACGTTCTCCAGGACGAAGTAGCTCCACGAGGATGGCACCAGCGGCTTGATCACCAGCGTGTTTCCCGCTTGCGGGCGGAGCCCCATCAGGCCGGAGATCACCAGGTCGTTGAAGGTGGAGTGGTTGTAGTCCTCGCTGTGGTCGGTCGCGTCGTAGATCCAGAGCGGGCTGCTCGGGTCGTGCGCCTCGGCGACGTAAGGCGAGCCGTTCTTCATCTGGGTGTTGGCGTAGTCCTGCAGCAGCGTGTCGTAGTCGGCCGCGGTGATGTAGTCCTGCGACGGGTAGTCGTCGAGCAGGTTGGCCAGCCCGGTCAGCGTCTGCGACGTGGCGAACGGCCAGCTCGGACCGTCCCAGTGGCAGCAGCCGCCGTCGCCGGCGCCCGGCGTGTACGCGTTCTGCATGTACAGCGGGCTGCGCACCTCCAGGGTGGGAGGACCGTAAGGGGTGTAGAAGCCCTGCGGGTTCATCAGCTGCGCCCACGCCACCGAGTCGCTGGCCTGCGGCATGTCGAAGTACCACGGCACGAACCCGGTCTCCTGCCGCTCATCGAGCTGGCTGAGGCTCGGGTTGCCCGGCAGCAGCACGTCGTCGAAGAACTGCTGGCTGTCTGACCACAGGTAACGCTGGACGCCCGCCTTGAGCGCGGCGGCCTTCGCCGCGAACTCGCGGGCCGTGCCGGTCTGATGCATCATGGTCGCCAGCTGGCTGATCACCTCGGCCGCGCCGTACTGGTACGCGTTGATCGTGGGGCGCAGTGTCTGCACGCCGGCGTAGCTGTTGCTGCTGGCCAAGGCAGAGGCGGACTGCTCCATCGCGTCCCAGACCGGGAGCTGCCAGTACAGTCCGGTGGCTTGGTTGATGTGGCTGGACCAGCTGTTGTACTGGCTGATCAGGGCGGGCTCCATGGCCTCGAGCGAGGATATGTCGCCGGTGACCAGCGCTTGCTCCCAGGCGGCGTAGACCAGCCAGTTGCTGTACTCATCGGCCCAGTCCGACGCGTAGGGGTCCTGGCTCTGCGATTCCAGGCCGGGGCCTTCGAGCCAGTACTGCAGGTCGCTGTCGTCGTAGGACTCATCGCGGACCCAGCGGCCCTCCATGATCTGGTGACCGGCGGCGGCGTCGATGCCGTTGAACGGCGCGGAGTAGCCGACGCCGTTCAGGAACTCGGTGAGGATCTGCCCGGTACCGGGCTGGGTTTCCTCCAGGTGTTCCTTCCACACTCGCCAGCGGTAGTAGTAGACGCTCTGGAGGGTCTGGTCGGGTACCGACAAGAACGGAATGTTGGCCTCGTACCAGCCGGGCTGGGACATCCCGGCCAGCAGCGAAGCATCGTCCAGGAAGTGAGTTCCGGGCCCGACGTCGGGGTAAGCGGAGGCGGGCGGTGGCTCAAGCCCGGTTTGCGCTGGCCGGGTCGACGCGCCAACGCCGGAGACCCCCCCGGTGAGCAGCAAAACTGGAACGGCGACGGCCAGAACGGCCCTGGCAACCCGATACATACCGCGGCGCATAGACCCTCTCCTGTCAGCTTCCCTCACTTTCTGACTCTCATCTTTGTGTGATCTTGTCAAGATATGGCGGCCAACGAAGCTGCTCAGTCGCGTCGTGCCCCTCGCGGCCAGATGATGCGTACCGGCGTGCCGAGCTGGCGGGCGTAGGCCACCACGTCGGCGGTTCCGCCGTAGCCGCGCGCGGGCTCGCCATCCCATACCGCGAAGAGTTCATCGACGTCGGCGAGCATGAGTTCGCTCGCCGCCATGTGAGCCTCGGGCGTTGACTCGGCGAACGGCAGGCGACGGGTCGCCGCCGCTTGGGCCAGCAACCTGTCGAATACGGGCAGTGCGTGCGGGGGGAGCGCGTCACGGTAGTCGGCCGCCGCGATGACCACTTCGAGCGCGCCGCCCGCTTCGGTGACCGCGAGGGCGAAGATCTGATCCGCCCCGTCGGCGAGACACGATATGCCGGTGACGTCCGGCGCGTATTCGGACAATGCGGCACGGATCGCCGCGTCGACCAGGTCGGCCGTACTGGAAGGCAGACCGCGATGACCGGAGATAGCGACGCGTCGCGTGCGTGCCCTCATGTCCGCAAGTTTATGGAGGGGTTACGGGGCGGTGGGCGGGTGCACCAACCAGGAACGGTCAGGGGCGATACTAACCGGATGGGTATGTACCGCACACGGGTCCTGCCACGCATCACGAACCTGGTGATGAAGAGTGAGGACCACGTGCCGATCCGGCGGCGGGTGTGCGAAGGGCTGTCCGGTGAAGTGGTGGAGATCGGGTTCGGCTCCGGGCTGAACGTGCCGTTTTACCCGGCCTCGGTGGTCCGGGTCCGTGCTATTGACCCGGCCACGCTCGGCCAGCGGCTCGCGGCGGCGCGGCTGTCGGCATCCCGCATACCGGTTGAGTTCGCCGGTCTCGACGGGCAGTCGCTCCCTATCGAGTCCGAGAGCGCCGACCATGTGCTGTCCACCTGGACGCTGTGCACGATCCCGGACGTGCCGCGCGCCCTCGCCGAGGTGCGCCGGGTGCTCCGCCCCGGCGGGGAACTGCATTTCGTCGAGCACGGCCTGTCCCCGGACCCCAGCGTCGCCGCGTGGCAGCACCGGCTCAACCCGCTGCATCGAATGATCTTCGGCGGCTGCCACCTAGACCGCCCGATCCTCGCGCTCCTCGACTCCTCCGGCCTCCGCGTCGACCAGCTGGACCACTACTACGTCCCCGGCCTGAAGGTACTGGGCTACACCTCCGAGGGCCTAGCGACAAAGACCGGCTTACCCCCCGCCCTGTTTGGTGCGATGTCGCCCGATTGCGCCGCCCGGCGGCTCCGGTGATCATGGTCAGTGCCGCACCAGCCATCAAAGAGTGTGGTTAATGCAGCACCAACCATGATCACCGTGCGCGGGTGCCGTTGGCCTGTCAGGTGGCGCCGCGTGGCGGGAGGGCGGCGGCGCGGTAGCAACTGTCGATTAGGTGCAGGGTGGCGACGGCGTTTTGCGGGCTGGTGGGGATGGGGACGCGGCTGGTGATCGCGGCGGCGAAGGCGCGTAGCTGCCAGGTGTAGGTTGTGTCGCCGCCGCCGGGGATCTCGGTGGGCGCCCCCGAGCCGTCCTTGGCGACGAGCAGGCGACCGTCGTGGGCGCGGATGAAGTCGCTGAGCCACAGCTGGCCGTTCTCGCCGATGACGTGCAGGTCGGCGCGGAACTCGCCGTCACGGGTGAACGCCGATTCGAACCAGGCGGTGCCCCCGCCGGGCAGCGACAGCCGGGCGGCCATCGCGAGGTCCACGTCGGCCGGGTCTTCGTCGGCGAGCGCCGCCTCGACCGTCGGCTCGCCGCCCGCGAGCAGCCGGATGCAGTCGAGCGCGTAGCATCCGCCGTCCATCAGCGCGCCGCCGCCCAGCCGGTAGTCGTACCGGATGTCCGCCGGGCTGGCGATGGTGAACGAGGTCCAGCATTGGATACGGCGTACCGGGCCGATGGCCGCGGCTTCCTCGCTGAGCCGGGTGATCAGCGGGTGGTACCTATAGTGCATTGCTTCCATAACGACGAGCCCGGATTCCTTAGCGGCCGCCGCGACGTCGGCCGCTTCGGCGGCGTTGGACGCGAACGGCTTCTCGCACAGCACGTGCTTGCCCGCCGCGATCGCCTTGAGCGTCCACGGCGCGTGCAGCGAATTGGGCAGCGGGTTGTACACCGCGTCGATCTCCGGATCGGCGAGCATCTCGTCGTAGGAGCCGTACGCCTGGGGGATGCCGTGCTCGGCGGCGTACCCGGACGCCCGGGCCAGATCCCGCGCGGCGACGCCGCTGACCGTCGCTTCGGGGACTGGTGTGGCAGCCTCGATCAGCGCGGGTACCGCGATGCGGGCGGTGCCGAGGATCCCGATCCGCACCGTCATGGCACCAGGGCCTCGATGATCTCGGCGGCGCGCTCGGTCGCCGCCTTCGGGTCGGCGTCGGGGGCGCCGATCTCCGGATCCCAGTTCAGGTCGTAGAACAGCTCGGTCACGCCGCGGGTGCCGAGCCACGCCGTGTCGGCCCGGATCTGCTCGTAGCTGCCCGACAGCAGCAGCCGCTCACCGGTCTCCGGCGACAGCACCGGCTCGCCCGCGCGGACGACGCCACGGCAGACGATCCGCAGCGGCCCGCGGCCGGCCGCGGCCGCCTTGTCCTGGATGATCGCCGCGGCCGCTTGCATCTGCCGCAGGTCGGCGCGGCTGGAGGTCACCCAGCCATCGGCGATACGCGCCGCCCGGTCCATCGCCGGGGCCGACATCCCGCCGAGCAGGATCGGGGGACCTGGACGCTGCACTGGCGACGGGGCCTGACGCCCGGCCGGGATCTCGTAGAACTCACCATGGAAATCGTCGTTATGGCCAGACCAAAGCGCGCGAAGTACGGTGAGGTACTCCTCGGTACGGGCCCCGCGGCGGGCGGTGATGGCGCCGGAGGCGGTGAATTCCTCGGGCAGCCAGCCGATGCCCAGGCCCAGGTCGACCCGGCCACCGGAGATCACGTCCAGCGTCGCGACCTGCTTGGCCAGGTAGAGCGGGGTGACGAACGGCAGGTTGACCACCGCGATCGACAGCCGCACGCTGGAGGTGGCCGCTGCCACGTAACTGAGCGCGACCAGCGGATCGAGGACGCTCTGGTAGACCGGCTCCATGGTCCGGCTATCCGGCACGAGCAGCCGCTGCAGGGTCCACAGCGAGTCGTAGCCCAGCCGTTCCGCCTGACCGCCGAACCCGGTGAGGTTGGCGGCGGTGGCCCATGCCCCGGCGACCGGGGCGCCCAATCCGATGCGCATGGACCAACCCTAATAGGGGCCGGTCAGGTGGGTATGGTCGGGGAATGGATCTCGCCGAGCGGGTGCGCCAGATCTGCGCGCCGCTGCCTGAGGTGACCGAGCGGCCCAGCCACGGCACGCCGACCTGGTTCGTCGCCGGCAAGACGTTTGTCACGGTCTGGGCGGATGGGCACCACGACAACCGGTTCCCGCATCTGTGGTGCGCTGCCCCGGCGGGCGCCCAGCCAGAGCTGATCGCGGCCGACCCTGACCGGTTCTTCCGCCCGCCGTACGTCGGTCATCGTGGCTGGATCGGCGTGCGCCTCGACCGCGACCCGGACTGGCGGGAGATCGCCGAGATCTGCGAGGATGCGTACCGGAGCATCGCCCCGCAACGCCTGACTGGAGGCTAGATCATGCTGCCCGATCTCCCGTTCGAGTTGACTCCTGACGGCGCGCCACCGTGCGAAGCCCGGCTGGACGGCGAGACGCTGCACCTGGTCGCGGGGGCGAAAACCGACATGTTCGTCGATCCGGGGACCGCGCCTGGTGAGCCGGGAGGTGGGTCGGGGCCGGTTGGTTGGGGAGATAGAGCACCGGACGCCGGGCGGCTGGTCGGGATCCCGCCGGAGGGGGATTTCCGGTTTTCCGCGCGGGTGACCCCGGAGTTCGGCGCGGTCTTCGACGCCGGGGTGCTGCTGGTCTACGCGGGCGAGCGGCACTGGGCGAAGCTGTGCTACGAGTACTCGCCGCAGCAGACCCCGACGGCGGTGTCGGTAGTGACTCGAGGCACCTCCGACGACTGCAACTCGTTCGAGACCGGCGGCGGGCCGCTGTGGCTGCGGATCACCAGGATCGGACCGGCGTGGGCGTTCCACGCCTCGCTTGACGGGGCCTACTGGCGGATGCTGCGCTACTTCGCGCTTGGCGCGAGCAGCGGTCCGGTGCCGATCGGCCTGATGCCGCAGTCGCCGACCGGGTCCGGTTGCGCGGTGACGTTCGACCAGATCGAATTCACCCCTGGCGCGCCCGCTGACCTGCGAGATGGGAGCTGACGAGCTCCCTGGCGCAGCCCCAGGCGAGCGTCACTCCGCCGCCGCCATGCCCGTAGTTGTGCCACAGCACGCGCCCGCCCGGCAGTTCCTCTGACTCGAGCCGGACCTCCGGGCGCACCGGGCGCAGGCCAACGCGGTGCGAGATGACCTCCGCGTCGCCCAGCGCGGGGTTGATGGCCGCGCAGTCGCGGCGGATGCGCTCGGTGATTTCTGGCCGGGGCGGCAGGTCCCAGGCGTCCTCTTCGGCGGTCCCGCCGAGCACCACCGTGTCGGTCTGCGGGAAGAAGTACACGTAGTCGGTTGAGTCCTCGTTGTGGTCGATGTAGAACTCGTCGATGCCGGGGTTGGCCACGATCACGACCTGGCCGCGGACCGGGATGACCTGCTCGTCGGGTACCAGGTCGCGGGCGCCGGTGCCGGTGCAGTTGACGATGAGCGGCGCGTCGTCCAGGTCGCGCAGGTCGGTGACGGTTCCGGTCTCGATGGTGCCGCCCGCGTTGCGGAACCGGTCGGCGAGGTACTCCAGGTAGACCGGCATCTCGGCGAGCGGGGCGGTGTACCACCAGCCGCAGACGTAACCGGCTGGCAGTTCGGCGGGCTTTGTCCCGCCGGGCAGCAGCGCCATCCACGACGCCGGCTCCGCGGGTGTTTTGGACACCTCGCGGCCAGACGCCAGCCGGATACCGGTTCCTGGCTGATCCGCCAGCTCGGTCAGCACCTCGAGTCCGGTCCGCGCCCAGCCCAGCGTGCGGTCAGCGGGGCCGCAGCGCACCGGTCCCCACACCGCGCCGGCCGCGAACGAGGTGGTCTCCGACCCGGTCCCCGTGGTGCGGATCGTCGTGTCAAGCCCGGCCTCGGCCAGCGAGATCGCCGTGGTGAGTCCGATGACACCAGAACCGATAACGAGTGCGTCCATGCATCAACGTTAACGTGGGCGGACCAGGGTGAACGACTCGAACTCGGTGTAGTCGGGATTCGGGGCGCCAATGGCACCCGTGTTCGGATTTACCGGGTCGGCGCCGACCGCGTGGTAGTGCGTCACCGTGATCGACGTCTCGCCGCCGGGGCTGCCCGGATCCACGTCGAACACCGCGATCCCGTAGCCGGTTTCTGTGTCGCGTTTCGCGGACCAGATGGCGTCCTCCACCGCGTCGGCGGCGTTCCTGGTGTAGACGTTTTTGGTTCCGGTGGGCACTGGGCGGTTCGGGTAGGTGAAGACCTTGGCCTGGCGGTGGTCGCTGTATTCGTCCAGTGGCGCGCTGGTACCGCCGCAGCCGAGTATCAGGTGCACGGTTCCCTGGCTGGTGTCGAAGATGCCGGTGTCTTCGGTGCTGACCGGGCGTGGCCGCATCGTGTTGACCGTCGTTTTGGTGGTCGCGGAGGTGCCCGCCCTCTTGTCGAACCCGCGCACCGGAAACGAGCGTTCGTAATCGTGGTCGTGGCCGGTGAGCACCAGGTCGACCTGATAGCGATCGAACAGCGGCAGCCACGTCTCGCGTATCCCCAGGTCCGAGCCGTTTCCGGTCTGGGAGGAGGACGTGGCGCACTGGTGCATCTGCGCGACGATCCAGTCGACGGACTCGTCCTGCCTGGCTCTTTTCAGCGTGCTCTCCAGCCAGCGGGTCTGCGCGCCCTTGGAGTAGCCGCGCACGTAGAACGAGGTGCCCGGCTCGATCGGCGGTTTCCTGGTGGCGGGCGTGAGCGCGTCCGGTCCGGCGACGAAAGCCCCGGCGTCCTGGTAGACGACGTCGTCGGCGTCGAGCGCGACGAACAGCACCGAGCCGATGCGAAAGGAGTACCAACGTCCCTCGAGGCCGCGAGCGTTGCTGGCCGGCAGCGTGTACCTGGTGAGATAGGAGGTCAGCCCTTGCGGGCCGTTGCCGAACTCGATCTCATGGTTACCCGGCACCGGCATCCACGGCCGGTACGCGGCCGAGGCCTGGTTGTTGTTGCCGAAGTCCCGCCACACGTCGGGCTGGTGGGCCGGGTTCAGGTCGGCGTAGCAGAGATCGCCGTTGAGCAGGTGAAACAGCGGCTGGAAGGTCTCGACGGCGGCCACCGCGTACGCGGACTGGCCGTAGGAGAGTTCCCATTCGGTGTTCGGGGTGGCGAGGTCACCGAAGCTGGTGAACCGGAAGTTCCGCCGTCCTTGCGGGGCGGTGGTGAACGTCGCCCCGAACGGCGCGAGGTAGTTCGTGTCGTTGTCCGC
Organism: Streptosporangiaceae bacterium; assembly: GCA_050012355.1. Lineage (GTDB taxonomy): Bacteria > Actinomycetota > Actinomycetes > Streptosporangiales > Streptosporangiaceae > JBEKHI01. The sequence goes on from JBEKHI010000232.1 coordinate 15,416, forward strand.
CGTCACCTCGTAGGCGTAGCTGGCCCCGGGCCGCAAGTCTTGTACCTGCGCATGGTAAGTCCACACCGCCTCGCCATTGAGGCCGTCGGTGTAGCGGCGTTCTGCCGCCTCGATGCGGCGCTGCCCGATCTGCACCCGCGGGTTGACCGCTCGCTGCGGCGATGCCCAGGAGACCACGACCGTTCTCGTCGCGTCCTCGCCCCAGGTGAGGTGGATCTGCTCCGGTGTCCCGTCCCCGGCCGCTCGCGCTCTGGTGGTGCGGGTGCGTGTTCTCGTCGAGGCGTTCGCCCGGTTCGCGACGGCGCTGACGCCGGCCGTCGCGGCGCCGGCCACCAGGACCTGCCTACGGGACGGCTTGCTGATCTTCTCGGGCATGAAGAGACTTTGCCGTCCGTGAGTGAACGCTACGTGACGTGAGCATAGGTTCCGGTAACCGATTCAGTGAACTCGGGCTGTCTGTCCGTGAGGGGTGGCGGCTCGGTTGGTTCTCTCGTGTTGATAACAGCAAGAAGCGGGGTCGGTTGGCTCGTTCGTGCCGCGTTTTCGGTGATAACAGCAAGAAGCGGACGGGTGGCTCTCGGCGGCGCGGGGC
>JBEKHI010000233.1:0-13133 GCA_050012355.1 Streptosporangiaceae bacterium
GGCGATCACGTGCGCAAAGTGGTCAACCAGTGGAAAGACAGGCGGCTGGACCCGCCGGATGCCGAAGTTGAGACGCGGGAAGTGCCCGTGGAGCGGTCTGAGGCCGAGACTCCGGCCGAGGCAGAGACGGCGGACTGAGATGGTCTCCCGCGCGGTCGTGATCGGTCCCGCCAGGTACGCGCCGGATTCCGGCGTCGCGGGCCACGTGGAGATCAGAAACAGCGCGCGGATGTACGGCGAGGTTCTCGCGGGCGACGGAAGATGGGGCGCCGCCCGGGTGGAGGTGCTGTCCGAAGACCGGCTCTCCGCGATCAACGACGTCATGGGGGCAGTTCAGCGGGCCGCCGACCAGGCTGAGCCTAAGGACACGCTGCTGGTCATCTACATTGGCCACGGTGCGTTCTGGGATGACGTGCCTGGTGCCCAGGTGCACTTCGCGGTCGGGTCTTCCCGCCGACGCGAGCCACACACATGGATGTCTAGCTGGTATGTCTACCGGGCCATCCGGCAGAGCCGCGCCTCTCTGAAGGTCCTGATCGCCGATTGCTGCTACTCAAACTTGCTGCCGCAGCTAAGCGTCGAGGACGGGACATTGCGCGGCGCGCTCGGGGAGATACACGAGGGCACCTGTGTACTGACCGCGGTCAAGAGCACCGACGAGGCTTCGGCCGTCGGCTGCTCCCAGCTACCAGGGGACTTGGCCGGGTGTACCCCGTTCAGCGGCCATCTGCTCAATGTCCTGAAACGCGGCACGAACGACCACAACGATGAGCTCACTCTGGGTCTGATCCGGGACGCGGTTCGCGGGGACATGCACGGCTGCGGCACTCGTCACGACCTGCCCCGGATGACCCTCAACGACGCCAGAGAGGGCATGCCGTTGTTCACCAACCGCATGAGTCCGATTCGGCGCGACCGTCCGCCGTCGGTTCCCGCGTCGGCGGAGGAGTGGGTGAAGACCATGCTGCGAGACAGCGACTACGATCTCGACGAGCTGCTCGCCGATCCGCCAAAGGCCGGGAAGGTAGTCGCGCTGCTGTCCGAGGAGCCAGACGAGGCCGGTCAGCGCATCGCCATGCGCGTCAACAAGCGCGCTAATCAGCTCTTCCGGGATCCGGCTCGATTCGCCCTGTACTGGACCGAGGCCGGGCGGCGACTGGCAGCATGAGCGAGAGTGGCCTCTATGACTGGGTGGTCACCAGTGACATCCCCACAGTCGTAGAACGGATGCAAGCGATCCGCGAGGGCCAGCCCGGCGTGCTCGATCCGCGGCCGGCCCAGGCCATCCGGATCCTGCAGACGTTCGCGCTCAGGCGCCCGATCGACGATCTGCTGAGGCTGGTGGAGACGGAAGGCACCGGGGGCTTCGCGTCTTTGGACGCCACGGCCGTGCTGGCCCTGGCGGCCCTGACCCGACCCGTCAAAGAGGCGGCTAGGCTCGCGATCGAACACTGGACGATGGAGTCAGGGGACGAGACGCGGCCGCTGACCGACGGTATCGTGCATGACGTCACCGCCCAGCGAACGGTGCAGGAAGTGGCGGTGTTCATCCGGGTGTGCCGGCGCGAAGGACCGCCAGACCTGGTCAGGAAGACGCTACATGCCTTTGTCATGAGGACTTCGGGCCGTAACAGCCTCGACAAGGCTCTGCTCTACATTGCGCTGCGCGATGAACGCTGCACCGAAGACGCCGCCGAACTGCTGTGGCTCACGTTGGGCAAGGCACGCGAAGATGCCTCAGCTCTCGCGGCCGCGGGCTCCGAGCCCGTGGTTGGCGTCATCGGTGCCCTGCGCCACCTCAGTCCGTCCGAAGGGATCGTGGAGGAGTGGATTGACCAGCAGATGGAGGTAGCCAAGCGGGAGGCGGGGACCGTCGAGCTGGTCGCGGATCTTCTGATGAACGAGCCGGAGGACGGCAGAGGCCTGGCCGAACACGTGGGGCGCACCTGGAAGCCTCGTCGGCTGATCGATCTCTGCGGAACGCTGGCCAAGCGTTCACCCGCGTGTTCTAGTCTCGTCCGCCACTACGCGGCTGGCCGGCCGGACAAGGACTCGCTAGCCGAGATCATCCAGCTCTGGCATCGGTCCGAGGTGCTGACTGGGACTCTCAAGGACCTCCTCGCCGACATCGTCGCGCAGGGAGCGGGCGGTTCCTCCGGTCCGCGCTCGATCGACTTCCTCGAAGATCTCCATCAGACGCTGGAAAACGACAGGGCCCCGGATAGGTGCCGCAAGGAGTTGCGTGTCGCCGTCGCCGCGCATGTCTGCGACCGAACCGGGGAACAGGTCGCGTTCCTTCTCGGCATGGTCGGGCGCGGGGAGCTACGACGCGCGGCGCAGGCCGTCAACGAACGACTCATCATCCGCCTTCTCGAGGGTGAGATGGACGTCAAGGCGTTCGTTGACTATCTCAGCGGGCTCCAAATGCTGGCAGAGGCATCCACCCTGACCTTCTGGGCCCTGCGCGAACTGTCGGATCCCACGGCCTCCGATCATGCGCTGGAAGGGGCGGCGCCGGTCGTCGGGGACATCGCGGCCCGGCTCTACGAGGAGGGCCTGGCCGGCACGGGGTTTGATCTGCTTGAGCGCTGTCTGGAGAATGAGCAATGGCTCGATGCGGAAGACGCGGTCGGCATTGTCGGGCGCGTGCACCGCGGCGCGATGCCCGAGGACGAGCGCTGGGACTCTCTGCTGGGTGCGACGGTGGGCCGTTGGGCCGAGGCTCGTCGCCGTGAAGAGGTCGTCGCGGCGCTTCGCCGCGAGTCTTTCGACAGGGATGCCGAAGCGGTCATTCACTCTGTCCAGTAGCTCGTGGCGGCGGAAGGCAACGGAACTGGCGTGGCGGACCTAGGCTCAGGCACCGGGGTAGGGAGCGTCGGTGCGTGTTCCTCCATGTACCGAACCGATAGCGCGATCAGCCGGCGGAAGGCGATCACCGCGAGCACGGCCACCGGTATGGCAACCCACAATCTGTCGACGGGCTGCTTCGGCCACACGCAGTTGCTCACCAGTGCCGCGAGCATCACCACCATGAAATAGCCGAACAGGATGGTCGCCGACTGTGCCGCCGGATTCGTCGGCAGTTGCCGGAATTGAACCGCGTAAGGCTTGGCGTCGTACCACCGAGACCCCCTGGCCGCCAGCGGCAACCCGAACAGCAGAAGACAACCTACGGCAAGTGCCACCATCCCCGGCCATAGCGCGTCCCAGCCAGTGAGGTAAAAGATTACCCCGATCGAGACGAAGCTGGCCTCCGCGAGGATCGAATACCGCCGTCTGGGGAAGAGCTGGGGTCTCAGGCGCCGAAGTGAAGCGAGCGCCACGCTCGGTGTCACGTAGACGACCAGGGCCAGACTGCTGGTGACGGCGCCGAGCGTCACCCATTCCCCGTGAACACACAAAAGCGCGATCCCGCCGATCACGAAGTCCACGATGAGGATCAGCCAGAACACATCAAGCCGATCGTCGCCGAATAGTTTCCTAAGCCGGCCGTCGGCCAGCGGGATGACCGAGTACCTGCTCTTCTGCAAGCCCCGATGGGTCAGGTGAGCACGGCTCAGCGCGGCGACCTCACGGGTCAGCACATACGTGAAGACCATCCCGCAACCAGCCGGGGAGAGCACGGTATCGAGGTTGATCAACCAGCTGACGGACGAGGCCGCCCAGCTAGGTGCGACCTGTCTGGCGAAATCGGCGTAGGGCACGTCCGGGCCGGCGATCGCCCCACCAGAGCGATTGCGGACGTAGATGGCGGCGAATTGCAGCGAGAAGTAGAGGAAGATCGACCCGCAGACCGTGCCGTAGACGGCCCGGCGCAGGCGAGCTGCCTCGCCGATGCCGCGCCGCTTGACGTTCCCGGCGAAATCCAGCGGTCCCTGGAAGCCGAGATAGGCGTAGATCACGCCGCTCAGCGCGGCGCCGAAGTCGAAGCCGCCAGACGAAGCCGGACCAGTCTGGTGAGCGAAACGCAACGTGTGGCTTGGCGGGTGCACCTTCGCGTAGATGAGCAATGCGATGATCAGCAGCGGGACCAGGATCTTGAAGGCGGTCAGCACGTTGTTGATTCTGAGGAACAGCCTTGGTCCGAGGATATTGACAGCGGTGATCAGGAGCAGGAAGAGGGCGGCCACGCCGATCCCCCTCCACATCAGCTCATCCCCGGCGACGTTGAGCACGCCGCGCCAGCCCAGCCAGAGCGACAGGCTCCGTACCATCCCCGCCGCTTGATTCGCCGGACTCGCCGCGTAGAAGATCCACACGCCCGCGGCTACTACTGTCGCCAGGAGCGGCCCGCTGCTTTGCAAGGGGAGGAAGACCAGGCCGCCGGTTTTGGGTATCGCGCTGCTGAGCTCGACCATCACGGCCGCGATTACCAGGATAAGCGCGCCACCGATGAGCCACGAGAATAGAAGCCAAGCTCCGCTCTCGTCCTTCTGCCCTGATGAGACCATCCATTCGGACCCGATGACTCCGGCCGTGGCAAGGAAGAACAGATCATAGAACGACATCCGCCGACGCTCGGCTTTGTCCTCGGCATTCGATGGTGAATCCGCAGCGGTTGGCAGCTCTGATCCCGCGCTCATCCCGCCCTTTCGTTAACCGCGCCCGCAGATCAACATCTCCTTGGGCGCTGCTGGTATGAGGACTGTAACGTGCCGCAGAGGTAGAAGGAACACATATCGACAACTAGGCCAGTGATGTGTACCGAACCGGTCAGCCATCGAGCCTTACGAAACAGAAAGGTTCCTGGCCCTGCTCCTGCGCAGTGGGGGCGAGCCGCCGGTACGCCTGCGGGTCCTTGCCGAGTCGCCAGATACGTTAGGCAACTTGTGATCAAGGGCGTTATCCGAATTGACCGGTCCAGGTATCGTTGCGACCGGTGGAGGATTTCACGCTGGTCCAGTTGCGCTGCTTCGTGGCCGCGACGGAGAGCGGGATCATAATGGTGGCGGCTGACCGCGATAGGTCCGTTATGAAACGTTATGCGGGTGACCCCGGCGTCTCGCGGCGGCGGCCCCCCGATCAGCGGCTCGTATCCGGTGCCGGGCCCGGGCCATCCGCCGCCGCGGGCAGCACGAGAACCAGCAGGATCGTCAGCTGTTGCAGGCATTCTGGGACCGCCGTCACTGACCTTACAGCGCCCAGCGGGCGGCTCAGCTAGCCGTCACCTCAGCCGTCTCCGGGACAGGTTCACGCGACTCGCGACCGTAGCGGACGAGGGCGGGGAACGCGATACCGATCAGCGCCGCGCCGACGAAGCAAGCCGCTCCCCCGCTGAACGCGCTGATCGTCGGCGAACCGGTTAGCGACGCGACCGTGCCGGACTCGATGTTGCCGAGGGGGCCACCGCCGAAGCCGATGATGTACTCGACGCTGGAGATCCGGCCACGGAACTCGTCCGGGGTGACGGTCTGCACCATCGAGCTGCGGAACGTCACGGTGAGCGTGTCCGCGGCGCCTGCGATCGCCAGCATCAGCAGCGCCAGCGGGAAGCTCCGCATCAGGGCGAACACCGCGAAGGCCGCACCCCAGACCGCGGTGGCCAGGATCATCCCGAGTCCCTGCCGACGGACCCGGATGGTGCGTCCCGACAGCACGGCGGTGGCGACGCCGCCGACGCCGACGGCCGTGGTCAGCAGGCCGAGGGTCTGCGGGTGGCCGCCGAAATGCTCCGCGTTCAGCGCTGGGAACAACGCGACCGGCAGGCCGAACAGCATCGCGTCCAGATCGGTGAGGAACATGCCGGTCAGCAGCGGGCTGCGGCGAATGTAGCGCAGCCCCTCGGCGGTGGCCCGCAGCCGGGAGGCTGGTCGTGGCGCATCCGGATCGCGCCGCATCGAGGGCAGCCGGGCGGTCGCGTAGAACGCCGCGAAGAAGCTGATCGCGTCGATCAGGTAGCACGCTTTCAGGCCGAACGCCCCAGTCACGACTCCGGCCAGCGCCGGGCCGAACAGCATGGTCACCCGGCTGGCCAGCGTGTTCAGCGCGATGGCGGCCGTCAGCTTTTCCTTGGGAACCAGGTGCGGTATGAAAGTCCGCCGGGCCGGGGCACCCATCGACTGCAGGATCCCCTGCCCCATCGCCAGCACGTACAGCGGCCAGACCTGCCCGAAGTTCGTGAATGCCTGCGCGGCGAGCAACGCCGAGATCACGGTGAGCCCGGAGATGGTGGACAGCGCGAGCCGCTTGCGGTCGGCCGAGTCCGCCACTGAGCCGCCGAACAGGCCGAACGCGAGCACCGGGATGAACGTGAACCCAAGGGCTCCGACCGCGAAGCTGGACCGGGTCTGATCCCAGATCTGCAACGTGATCGCGTACATGGTCATCGTGCCGCCGAGGCTGGAGATCAGCTGGCCGGTCAGCAGCCTGCGCAGCGCGGGGTTGCCCTGCACCGGGGTGAAGTCGGGCAGCAGCCGGCTCATGCGTCATCCCCGGCGATCGCGGCGAGCGCCTCGTCGTCCGCGGCACCGGTCCCCCGCAGGGCCCGGGCCGCGTCGGAGATGCGCGTGCGCATCGGACGATCGGCCACGCGCCGTTCCGCCGCGAAAAGGACCTCGGTGAGTGCGGCGGGAAGCTCGGCCTCGAGCTCAGCCGCCGCGACGCTGGTCGCCGCCCATTCCGCGTCGATAAACGGCAGCAGTTCGCGGGCCCGGTCGGTCAGGCCGGCGACGCGCTGGCGGGCATCGGTCCCGCGGCCGAGGGCGAGCAGGCCGGCCCGGTTCATCTGGGCGACCGTCTGGCTGGCGGCCGAGTGCGTGACGCCGGTCATCGTCGCGATGTCACGGATCGACAGCGGGCCACGGGCGACGATGGCCCGGATGACCGGGCTGAACTTCGGGCGATATCCATCGATGCCCAGATCGCTGTAGACGCGGGCCACGTCACCGTCGAGGAGTTCCAGGACGTGGCGCATGAGGGTGCCAAGGCCGACGAAGGAGGGTGAGTCCACTCCCCTAATATAACAGCACTGTTAGATATCCAGGGTGATGGTCATCGGGCCATCATTGACCAGGGCGACCTTCATGTTGGTGCCGAAGCGGCCGGTCTCGACGGTGGCGCCGAGGTCCCGCAGCTCCGTGATCACCGCGTCGACCAGCGGCTCGGCGACCGGGCCGGGGGCGGCGGCCTGCCAGCTGGGGCGGCGGCCCTTGGCCGTGTCGGCGTACAGCGTGAACTGGCTGATGACCAGCAGCGGCGCGCCAATGTCGGAGCAGGACTTCTCGCCGTCCAGGACGCGCAGCCCCCAGAGTTTGGCCGCCAGCTTCCGCGCCTTCTCCGGGGTGTCGTCATGAGTGACGCCGACTAGCACCAGTAGACCTGGCTCGCCGATCGCGCCGACGACCGCACCGTCGACGGTGACCTTCGCCTGGCTGACCCGTTGCGCGACTGCTCGCATGGGCCGTAAGCCTACTTACTGGCAGCTGGCCACGGCGGTCGGCACGGTCCGGCGGCGAGCGGACGGCATGCCCGCCGCCTGCTGTAGCGGGTCCGGCATGATCGCCGATGGCGACCGCCGGGTGTGCCTGGTCGTCCTCGCGACGGGGGCTGGGGCGCCGGAGTACATCCATACCCCCGTGTCCTGGACGATGCCGGGGCTCAGCTGGATTCCGGTCAGCGTGACCTGGTGTCCTTCGGTGTCGGTCACCTGGACGTCGAACGGCCCGCTGCCCTCGCCCGAGGACGCGATCCAGTAGTTGTAGGACGCGCGGGTCAGCGGGTGCCCGCCGACGCTCACCGAGGCGACCGGGTTTCCGGTGTTGATCACCTGCACCGCCAGCCAGAACGCCGACGAACCTGATTTGACGACGACCTGGAGCGGGCCGGCCAGCGGCGGGTCGGTGATCGGCTGGTAGCTCACGTCCACCTCGCCGGCGGCGAGCGGCGCGATGTCCGCGAACGCGGTCTCGCTCAGGTCGATGTGCCCGGTCTGGCAGGGCGGGCACTGGTCGATGACCTCGACCGTGACGCTGCCGTCGGGCCCGTTGACCTTGAGGTAGCCGCCGCAGGCGGCGGCATCGTTGTATTCGGCGGGCGAGAGCGCGACGAACAGTCCACTGGCGGGCGCGGACGGATAGTCGCAGTTGCCGGCCCCGGTTAGCACGTAGTGGGTGGCGACTTCGCTGCTGACCGCGGCGCAAGCCGAGTCCGCGGACACCTGACTCATCATGATCGCCGCCGCGATACCGGCCGCAACGACAGCGCCGGTTCCAGCGGCCAGGTTGAACCACAGTCGCCCGCGATGACTTCCGTGCCAGAGACGGACCATGAGCGATGAGTGTAGAGCTATCGATGCAGAAATGTGACCAAATGGCAGTAGACGCACGCCAGCGCATGCGATCGGTTTGACCGGATCGAGTGCTGTATCGTATACGTAACCAACTTGTCACGCATTGATACACCTGAGGCAATTTCACTAACGTGGGGATGGCGGGATGGATGTTGCGGTCGCGTCGGACGCTGTTGCCTTGCTGCTTGCCGCTGGCGGGGTGAAGGAACTCGGCGAGGCGGCCGGCGGCGGACTCGCCGCCGCGATCATCACGCGGGTCAAGAAGGTATTCGGATCCGACGCCCGGTCGGCCGAGGCACTGGACCGGGTGCAGCGCGACAACTCGGCGGAAGCAGTGCGTGAGCTGGCCTCGGCGCTGGCCTGGTACGCGCGGCGGGACCAGGAGTTCGCCAGCGAGCTGGCGGCCTGGGCCGCGAAGGCCGGCACCGGCGGGGTCACCCAGAACATCCACGCGGGCCGTGATGCCTACACCGCCGCGCGCGACCAGACCGTCAACAACTACCGGGCTCCTGGCGAGTAGCGATGCAAGACGGTCCGGGGTCGCAGCATTCGCGCGGCGACAGAGACGCTTACGCCGCTGCCCGTGATCAGATCTTCAACTACTCCGCGCCAAGCGGGGCCCAGCCCTCCGATGCGCCGGTGGTGACCGGGGACATTCCGCAGCAGCCGCCGGGCTATCAGCCGCGCGCGGACCTGCTGGCCGAACTGGACACGGCCGGGCCCGGGGTGTCGGTGGTATACGCGGTGACCGGGATGCGGGGCGTGGGCAAGACCCAGCTGGCCGCCGCCTACGCCCGGGCCAAGCTCGCCGAGAGCTGGCGGCTGGTCGCCTGGGTCAACGCCGAAGACCCGACCAGCCTGCTGTCCGGGCTTAACGCCGTCGCGGAGGCCGTCTCCCTGACGACAGGCGATGGCGATACGGGCCTGGCGGTACGGCACTGGCTGGAAGCCGACGGGGACAAGCGGTTCATCGTCTTCGACAACGTGACCGACCCCGATGCCCTACGCCCGTACCTCCCGGCAGCCGGCGCGGCGCGGGTAGTGATCACCAGCACCCTGGCGTCGGCCGCGAACCTGGGGACCCGGGTCGGGGTCGAGGTTTTCACGCCAGACGAGGCCGTCTCCTACCTGGACGACCGCACCGGCCTGGCCGATGCCGTTGGGGCGAAGGAAGTGGCCGAGGAACTCGGGTGCCTGCCGCTGGCGCTGGCTCAGGCCGCGGCCGTGATCACCAGCCAGCACCTGAGCTACCCCACGTACCGGCAGCGGCTGCGGACGCTCCCGGTTCAGGACTACCTACCCCGGCAGAGCGGACAGCACTATCCGCACGGCGCCGCCCAAGCGATCCTGCTATCTCTGCACGGGCTGGACGCCAACGGCCAGCTGGGCACCTGCACCGCGTTGCTCGAGCTGATGAGCGTCCTGTCCCCGGCCGGTGTCCGGCGCGACGTGCTGCACACCGCCGCGAGCATCGGGAACCTCGCCGACGCCGCCACCCCCGCCCAGGTCGATACGGCACTCGGGCACCTGGCCGACCGATCGCTGCTCTCGTTCGCCGTCGGTGGGCAAGCGGTGGTCGCCCACCGGCTGGTCCTAAGGGTGATCCGCGACCAACTCATCGGGGAAGCACGGCTGGCCGCGATATGCGAGACTGCGGGCGCTGTGCTGGGTGAGCAGGGGAGGCTGCTTGAGGGATCGGTGGACCGGGCGGCCATGCGCGATCTTCCCGTCCAGGTCACCGCCCTGCTAACCGCGGTCGGCAACTGCCCCGGCAAGGAGGCTCCGGACCAGAAGGCACTGCTCGGGCCACGGCTCTGGTCGGTGTACTGCCTCAATGAACTTGGCGACAGCATCATGCAGGCGATCTCGATGGGGGAATCACTAGCCACCGATTGCGAACGGCTGCTAGGCCCTGACGACCACCGTACTCTGAACTCCCGCAACGACCTCGCCAACGCCTACCAGGACGCCGGACGCACCACCGACGCCATCCAACTCCACCAACAAACCCTCGCCACCCGAGAACGAACCCTCGGCCCCGACCACCCCCACACCCTGACATCCCGCAACAACCTCGCCCTCGCCTACCGGGACGCCGGACGCACCACCGACGCCATCACACTCCACCAACAAACACTCGCCACCCGAGAACGCACCCTCGGACCCGACCACCCCAACACCCTGGGCTCCCGCAACAACCTCGCCAACGCCTACCGGGACGCCGGACGCACCACCGACGCCATCCAACTCCACCAACAAACCCTCGCCACCCGAGAACGAACCCTCGGCCCCGACCACCCCGACACCCTGGGCTCCCGCAACAACCTCGCCAACGCCTACCGGGACGCCGGACGCACCACCGACGCCATCCAACTCCACGAACAAGCCCTCGCCGACCAAGAGCGGATCCTCGGCCCCGATCACCCCGACACAGTCCGCTCACGCAACAACCTGGCCAAGGCTCGTTCCGACCTTGAGGCCCGACCTTCGCAGTGAGCATCCCTGCTGGCATGCTGGACCGCATGACGAGTGCTGAGTTGCTGGCCGACGCGTTCGGCCGGGTTGTCGATGACGTGCACGGCGCGGTCGCCGGGCTGACCGAGGACGAGCTGGCGTACCGGCTCGATCCTGACGCGAACTCCATCGCGTGGCTGGTGTGGCACCTGTCCCGGGTGCAGGACGACCACGTCGCGGGCGCGTTCGGTACCTCGCAGGTCTGGCCGGAGTGGGCGGACAGGTTCGGGCTGCCGTACGAGGAGACGGAGATCGGGTACGGGCAGGACTCCACGGCGGTGGCGGCGGTCCGGGTACCCGGCGATCTGCTGACGGGCTACTACGACGCGGTGTACGCGGCGACGATCCCGCTGGTCGCGGATGTGAAGGACGCCGACCTGGACCGGGTCGTGGACCGCCGCTGGGACCCGCCAGTCACGCTCGCCGTGCGGCTGATCAGCGTGATCAACGACACCACGCAGCACGCCGGCCAGGCCGCGTTGATCCGCGGCATCCTGCTCCGCCGCCGCTAATCTCGAAACCGGGGGTTTAATAACGACCGGTGATGGATACGGTGTATGAGCACATTGCCCCATCCGTCACGATAGAGTGCTCGCGGTGGACATTCAGTCTCTGTCCCAGGATGACCCCCGGTCACTGGGGCGATACGAGCTTCTCGGGCGGCTCGGGCGGGGATCACAGGGGATCGTCTTTCTCGCCCGCGACCCGGCCAGCGGCACGCAAGTGGCGGTCAAGCTGCTGCGGGGGCACCTGGACGGGGACGATGCCGCTCGATCCCGGTTCCTCCGGGAGGTCGCGGCCGCTAAGCGCGTCGCGCCGTTCTGCACCGCGCAGGTACTCGATGCCAACGTGGCGGGCACCCAGCCATACATCGTCAGCGAGTACATACCGGGCCCGTCGCTCGCCGAGGTCATCCGCTCCGACGGCCCGCGCGCCGGGGGCGCGCTTGACCGGCTCGCTATCAACACGGCCACCGCGCTGGGCGCGATCCACCGCGCCGGCGTCGTCCACCGCGACTTCAAGGCCGCCAACGTCCTGCTGGGTCCCGATGGGCCCGTGGTCATCGACTTCGGCGTCGCCAAGGCGCTTGGCTCGGTCGAACGGCAGGTGACGCTGACCGGCCAGCAGGTCGGCACGCCCGCCTACATGGCGCCGGAACAGTTCAGCGACGCCCCGGTGGGGCCCGAGGCGGACATCTTCGCGTGGGGCGTGACCATGGTCTTCGCCGCCACCGGCACGCTGCCGTTCGGCGACGGGGCGATCCCGGCCGTGATGTACCGGATCCTCAACGAGCAGCCCCGGCTGGACGGGCTCAACGGCCCGCTGCGCGATCTGGTCGCGGCTTGCCTGCAGAAAGACGCGGCGAGCAGGCCCACCGCCCGGGACATCGTCGACGAGCTGATGGGCGCGGTGGATGTCCTGGAGCCCGCGTTCGCCACGGCCCCGGTCCAGGCTCCGGCTCCCGATGCCGGGTCGGCCGTGTACACGATGGACCCGCTGCACGACGTGCCCATGCGGCAGAACCCCGCGGCGGCGGACGCCGCCGGCGCGCCCGCGATGCTGTCACAGGTCGGCGCGACGATGCCATCGTCGCGCCGGAGCCAGCGCGGCAAGCGACGCGTTCCGCTATGGGCAGTCGCCGTCCTCGGCGTGCTCGTGCTGGCCGGGGGCACCATGGTGGGACTGAAGGCGTTCGACAGCCCGGCGTCGGGCTCGGCCAGCACGCGCACCGCCGCGGGCGCGCTGACCGGCGGCACCGCCGCCGCGAAGTCTCCCACCGCGGCGGCCAAGGACAAGAGCAAGAAGGCGACCGCGACCAAGGGTTCCAAACCCGCGACCGCCGTCGATGCGGGCTCCACGCACGCCGCTGGCTCCCCGTCCTCGACGAAATCGGGTTCTGGCTCTTCATCATCCGGTGGCTCCACGCCCACCGGATCCGGAGCGGGCGGATCTTCGACCGTCACCCGCTACGACGCTCCCGACGACATCACCGCCGGGAACCTCTCCCCGGTTGGCGACCTATCCGGGATCCCCTACTTCCAGCCCGCGAGCGGCGACTACGAGTGGCTGGACGACGTTCACCGCTGCGAAATCATCGGCAGCGACGGCACCACCGAGGGGGTCATCTGCCTCGACCTCGTCGAGGACAACCCAAGCGGCGGAACCACGTACTACACCCCGGTGCTGACGGCCTACTGCCAGATCATCTCCAATGGCGTCGCCACCACGTGTGCGAACATCAGCGGCGACTTCACGATGTACAACTCGAGCGGTGCCCAGGAGACTCCCGAGGAGTACGCATCGTGCGGGCATGCGGCCGGCTCGTGCAACG
>JBEKHI010000234.1:0-21635 GCA_050012355.1 Streptosporangiaceae bacterium
TCGGGAACCCGCCGGGTAACACCGACCGGATTCTCGATTTCTCCACAGCGGTGACGGGCGGATTGTTCTTCGCTCCGTCAGCGGACTTCCTGGACAATCTGCCCGATCCGCCGTCGTCGAGCACGACGAGCGGGCTCGGAATCGGTTCACTGAAGGGGCAGTAGTGATGAACAACCTGTACCGCGAGCTGGCGCCGGTGTCGGACGCCGCCTGGGCGAGCATCGAGGCCGAGGCCAAGCGCACTTTCGAGCTGCACGTGGCAGGACGGCGGGTCACTGATGTCACCGGCCCTGACGGGGATGCCGTCGCCGCCCTCGGCACCGGGCACCGGACGGACATCGACTCCCCGGACGACGGGGTGACGGCCTGGCTGCGCACCGTGCTGCGCGTCGTTGAGTTCCGGGTGCCGTTCACCCTGGCCCGCCGGGACATCGATGACGTGGAGCGCGGCGCGCAGGACTCCGACTGGCAGCCGGTCAAGGACGCGGCCAAGAAGATCGCGTTCGCCGAGGACCGGGCCATCTTCGAGGGTTACGAGGCGGCCGGGATCACCGGCATCCGCCCGGCCTCGTCGAACGAGCCGCTGACGTTCCCGGCGTCGGTCACCGACTACCCGGACGTGGTCAGCCGCGCGGTCAGCGAGCTGCGGCTCGCCGGGGTCGCGGGACCGTACTCGCTGCTGCTGTCGGCCGACGCCTACACCGCGGTGTCGGAGACGGCCGACCACGGCTATCCGGTCCGCGACCACCTGTCGAAGGTGATCGACGGCGACATTATCTGGGCGCCCGCGATCGCCGGCGGCGTCGTGCTTTCCGGCCGCGGCGGCGACTACGAGCTGCGGCTCGGCCAGGACCTGTCGATCGGTTACCTGTCGCACGACGCCGAGAACGTCCAGCTCTACTTCACCGAGACGTTCACCTTCGCGCTCTACACCGCAGAGGCCAGCGTCTCGATCGGCCTGGCAGGCTCTTAGGCGCTGAACCCGTTCATGATCACGGTCGGCTCCAGCGTGGAGGAGTTCCAGGCGCCTTCGGTGTAGTCGGTGAACTGGGTCAGCACCTCCGGCTCCCAGTAGAAGATGCCCTGCCCGCCGGTTGAGTTCAGCGAGCTGATGTAGGCCTCCAGTGCGGACTCGGTGCTCCCCGGCGAGTTGACGGACCCGCCGAATTCTGTCTGCATGAACGGCTTGTCGTAGGCAGCGGCGATCGACTCCATGTTGGCCACGATGCCCGCCGCCTCGCTCGCGCTACCGTAGGAGGAGAACACCGACATGTCCCACTGGCCGCCGTATTCCGAATAGGCGCTGAAGAAGTCCTCCAGCGACGTGTAATCCTGCGGCTGCGCCAGGTGGATACAGACCGTGGAGTCAGAAGACACCTCCTTGACCATGTCGTAGGCCGCGTTCAGCAACCCGGTCATCTGGGACGGGTAGTTGAGACCGCCGATCGGCCAGCAGATGCCGGAGTTGATCTCGTTGCCGATCTGCACCCACTCCGGGTAGATGCCGGAGTACTTCAGCGTCTCCATCGAGTCGTAGACGTAGTTGTACATTGCCTGGAGCATCTCGCTGTAGGTCATGTCCGCCCAGGCGGCCGGGGGATTCTGGACTCCGACGGAGTTCCAGGTGTCGCCGAAGTGGAAGTCGATGACCACCGACATCCCGGCGTCTTTCGCGAGCGCCGCCATCTCCGTGGTCTCGGTAATGTCGCAGTTGCCGTTGACCGGGTCGTCGGACGGGTTGACCCAGGTGCGGAGCCGGATCGCGCCGATGCCATAGCCGGCCAGGATCGTGAACAGGTCCTCCGTGACGCCCGAGGCGTTCTTCCACGTGTAGCCTTCCGCCATCATCTGCTGCGCCCAGCTAATGTCGCAGCCCTTGACGAACGTCGCCGCCTCGGCGGGCCGAGGCGACGTGAGCCCGTTGGCCGCGAGCCCACCGAGTGCGAGCGCCGAGGCGCCCGCCGCGCTCGCCTGAAGGAATGATCGCCTGCTCAATCGCGGCTGGTTCATGCCGCGCACCTCCTTGTGTGAGCGCTCCCACATTTACGTTAAGCGCGCTATAGCGCGGAAGCAATCACTTCCCCAGGCAATTGCACAAGATCCAGCTGAAGAGCCCAGGCCGGATGAAAGCCAGCTGAAACGCGCGTCTCCATCTCGTCACCACATCGGTTTCACCTGGCTAGCACGAGCGCCCGGTGCACTGATGGCATGGACGCAGATGAAGTCATCAACCGGTACGGATCCCTCGACCGCCCGCGCTGGCGAGCGGTGCTGGAAGCCCGCTGGCTAGCGCGGCTGCGGGAGGTCACCGAGCTCTCGCTGGCCTACCACCACGCGGCGGCCGAGACCCCCGTCGGATTCCACCTCGGGACCGACCAGCTCCAGACCCAGCGAGTGCTTGACCGCGCGGTCGCCGCCCGGCGCGGACTGGCGGACGTCGAGGAGGCATTGGGGCGGCTGTCGGCGGGAACCTTCGGACGCTGTGAGCAGTGCGGGTCGCAGATCGACACGAGAATTCTGGAAGCGCTCCCAGAAACGAGGTACTGCGCGAGCTGCGCTGGTGCGCCGGGAGTACCGGCTCCCCGCCCCGCGGTCATGTCGCGATAGGGAGGGTGAGCGTGAAGCGGGCCCCGCGACCGGGGTCGCTGCTGACGGTGAGCTCACCGCCGTGCGCCCGGGCCAGCTCGGCCGCGATCGCGAGACCGATGCCGCTTCCGGACGTGTTAGCCGCCGTTGGCCCGCGCCAGAACCGGTCGAAAACATGGGGCAGGTCCTCGGCGGGGATGCCGACACCGGTGTCGCTGACCGCCAGCACCGCGCTGTCACCGTCACGCCTGGTGAGGATGGTGACGCTGCCTCCGGACGGCGTGAACTTGAGCGCGTTGGTCAGCAGGTTGGTGACGATCTGATGCAGCCAGTGCTCGTCGGCGAGCACGGGAACGCTGGCGAAATGCCGGTCTACGGTCACCCCCGCCGCTTCGAAATTCCTGGCCAGGCTATCGGCCGCGGTCGCCGCGGTGCTCCCGAGGTCAACCCGGAGCGGCGACAGGTGCAGGGCCGCGGCGTCGGCGGCCGCCAGCGTCTGCAGGTCGCCGACCATCCGGGCTAGCCGGAGTACCTCATCCCGCAGCGAGGACAGCTCCTCCGGGGTTGGTTCGGCGACCCCGTCGAGCAAGGCTTCGTGTCCCGCTTGCAGCACCGCGATCGGCGTGCGCAGTTCATGAGCGACGCTGGCCACCAGGTCACGCCGGATCTGGTCCTCCCGGTCGAGCGCCTCCGCCATCTGATCGAAGGCGACCGCCAGTTCCCGCAATTCCCCAGGCCCACGGACATCGCCCGCTCGCGACGCGCGATCGCCGGCGGTCATGGCGCGGGTAACCGCGATCAGCCGGGTGATCGGGCGAGTGAGCCGCTGCGCCGTGAATAGCCCGGTGACCAGCGCTAGCAGCGCCGCCAGGCCAGCCGCGCCCGCGATAGCCCGCAGCAGCCCGTTCCGCAGCACGTTGTCGCCAGCGCTGAGCCCGGAGCCGGTGAACCGGACCACGACCGAGCCGCGTCGCTGATTCCCGACGACGACGTCAGCAGCGGACTGTTCTCCCGATCGTGCCGCGAAGCCGGGCGATGACACCACCACCCGACCGGTGGCGTCACTGACCTGGACTGTCAGCCCGCTGCGGGCGGCCAGGTCGAGAACGGGCGTCAGATCGGCGGAGGTCCAGCTGTCGTGGGCATCCCAGACCGCTCCGGCGGCCCCCGAGATCGCCGTGGCCAGCTCCGAGCGCTGCTGGTTCGCCAGCGACGAGACGTCCCGGGCGGTGAAGGTGGCCGCCAGGCCGGCCAGCAGTGCCACCGCGGCCAGCGCGACGGCGACGAACGCCAGCGTGAGCCGCAGCGCCAGCGTGCCGCCCCGCCGCGCCGGCCGGGTGTCAGCCATCGCGAGTCAGCCCCAGCCGGTAACCGCCGCCCAGCACAGTCTGGACGATGCGCGGATCGCTCGGATCCTCCTCGATCTTGCGCCGGAGGTTCTTCACATGGGAGTCAACTGTCCGCTCGTATCCTTCGAATTCGTACCCGCGCACCCGGTTGATCAGCTCGAACCTGGAATACACCCGGCCGGGGACGGTGGCCAGCGCCACGAGCACACCCCACTCGGTGGGGGTGAGCGCGGGCTGCGCGCCGCGGACCGTCACCGTGCGGCGCTGCTCGTCGATCAGCAACTCGCCGCCGCCATAGCTGGCGACCTCCTGTCCCGCGGCCGGAACCCCGCGCCGCAGGATGGCCTGGGCTCTCAGTACCAGTTCCCGCGGGCTGAACGGCTTCGTCACGTAGTCATCGGCGCCGAGCTCCAGGCCGCGGATCCGGTCTTCCTCCGTACTCTTGGCGGTCAGCATCAGGATCGGCGTCGTCTGGATCGCGCGGATCTCGCGCGCGACCGTCTCGCCCGGCACGTCGGGCAGGCCGAGGTCAAGGATGACCAGATCCGGGTGCGCATCGAGGGCCATGGTGATCGCCTCCGCACCGGACCCGGTCGTCAGCACCGTGAAGCCGGCTCGTTCCAGGTAGGAGCGGATAAGGTCGCGGAGCTTTCGCTCGTCCTCGACCACCAGCACCGTCGCGGCCATCGCCCCGTACTCCCTCCACGCCGTCACCATGGCACCTTCACCCGCCAGGCACGCTCACCAGGTGAGCTGATACCGACAGCATCGGCAGAGTAGTACAGGACAGCGGTGATGACTGGAAGCGATCTGATCGTGGCGACGCCATGGCTCGTTTTCGGCGTCGTGCTCACCGTCCTCTGCATCAGGCTCTTCCGCGACTCAGGCCACCGGTGAGAACCTTGATAACCGCCTCGCGCGGAAACTGGATGCAGTGGGTGTGCAGGACTGATGGAGAACGTCTCCACTCGGCGACCCGCGGTCAGCGCGACTTCAGCTCGGTGCGGGCGCTGGCCGCCAGCCATTACGACCTGATCGCCAGGGAAGGCACCGTCGACCGGGCCCGCACCATGCTCACCGAGGCCGGCCTGCTACCGAAGAGCGCCGTCGCCTAAGCACCCAAAAGCCGCACCAAAAGCCGGAACGGTACCGATTGAACCCTTGAGCCGGCGGGTAACCCGCATCCATGACGGAGGATCAGGAGTTTCACCGAGACCGCCGGTACCACGGTGGCGCGCCGCAGCGGCTGGATGACGACAAGCTCGCCGAACTGACCGAGGAAGAGCGGGTCGACGCCGGGCTGGACGCCTACGACCCGGACGAGGTGCCGTCGGCGACCGATCCGTTGCCCGAGGGAGTACCCGCGCCCAAGCCTGATATCCGCGACACGCCGGAATACCAGGACGAACAGCGGGAGGTACGGCGCGAAGCCGCGGAGGGCGAATTCGAGACCGACGACGGCTTCCCGCCGACCCGATACGACAAGTGACCAGCCCCACTACTACGTGACGTAGTAGATAGGGCTAGGCTGGCAGTCATGGAGGTTAACCAGCAGTACCTCTATCAGGCGCGGCAGATGCAGGCACTGTCGCTGTCGGTGCATATCCCGCTTGTCTGTTTCGGCATCGCGTTCCCGGTTCTCGTGCTGTTCGCCGAATGGCGTTACCTGCGAACCGGGGACGCGCTCTACCGGACGATCGCTCGCCGCTGGAGCCGGATCATGCTCGCGCTGTTCGCGGTCGGCGTGGTCACCGGCACCATCTTGTCCTTCGAGCTAGGGCTGCTGTGGCCGGTGTGGATGCAGGATTTCGGGAACGTGTTCGGCCTCGGCTTCACGCTCGAGGGGTTCTCGTTCTTCCTCGAGGCCATCTTCATGGGCATCTACGCCTACGGCTGGGACCGGCTGAAGCCACGAACCCACTGGATCTCCGGGTTCCCGATCGCCTTCGCTGGCGTCGCCGGTTCCTTCTTCGTCATCAGCGTCAACGCGTGGATGAACCACCCGTCCGGCTTCGCGCTGAAGGACGGCCGCGCCGTCGACGTGCATCCGTGGAAGGCGCTGTTCGCCAACCCGATGTTCTACTCCGAGTACATCCACATGTACTTCGCGGCCTTCATCGTCTGCGGGTTCTGCATGGCGGCGGTGTACGCTTGGTGCCGGCTCCGCGGCCGGTTCGGCCGTTATGAGAAGACAGCGCTGTCCATCTCGGCGACCGTCGCCGCGGTGGCGTCGCCGCTGCAGGTCATCATCGGTGACTGGGCGGCCCGTGACGTCGCGCAGTACCAGCCGGTCAAGCTGGCCGCGCTAGAGGGCCTCGCCACTACGACGAAAGGCGCCGCCGAGCACATCCTCGGCTGGTACAACGGCCACGCGGTGGTGTGGGGCATCGAGATACCGAAGCTGCTGTCCATCCTCGCCTTCCATAACCCGAACGCGGTGGTCAAGGGCCTGGACATCGTTCCGCTATCCGACCAGCCGCCGGTCAACGTGGTTCGCTTCGCGTTCCAGACCATGGTCGGGCTCGGCACGCTGTTCGCCATCATCGGGCTGTTCTGGCTCTTCATGGCGATCCGCAGGAAGGACTTCCCGCGCTGGGCGTGCTGGGCGATACTCGCGGCCGGCCCGCTGTCGATCGTGGCGCTCATCGCGGGCTGGATCACCACTGAGGTCGGCCGTCAGCCGTGGATCGTCTACGACGTGATGAAGGTCGACGCCGCGGTCACCGGGGCCAAGGACATCCCCATCGGGTACGGCGCGCTGTCGGTCGCGTACCTCATCCTGGCGGTCATCGTGGTAGTGATCCTGCGCCGCCTGGCCCGCATCCCGTTGGAGACCCCCGATGCTGGCTTACATACCGGCCGGCCTGATCCTGGCCGGGATGGCCGCCTACACGGTGCTGGCCGGCGCGGACTTCGGCGCCGGGCTGTGGACGCTGCTCGCCAGGCCGGGCCGCGCGCCAGCAGAAGAGACCCGTGACCACGCGCGGCACGCGATGGGCCCGGTGTGGGAGGCGAACCACGTCTGGCTGATCTTCGTGCTGGTGGTGTGCTGGACGGCCTACCCGGTGGCGTTCGGCTCGATCACCTCGACGCTGGCCGCGCCGCTGCTGATCGCCGCGATCGGCATCATCTTCCGCGGCTCCGCCTACGCGCTGCGCGGCCTCGCCACCGGCAAGTCCGGCAGCGCCGAGTTGCTGTTCGCGCTGTCCTCGATCCTGACCCCGTTCGCGCTCGGCACCGTCATCGGCGCCATCGCGCTCGGCCGGGTCCCGGTGGGCAACGCCAAGGGTGATCCCATCGGCTCCTGGCTGTCCGCTGGCCCGGTGCTGATCGGGGTGCTCGCGGTCGCGTTCTCCGGGTACCTAGCGGCGGTTTACCTCGCCGCCGACGCGGTCCGCCTCGGCGAACAGACCCTTGCCAAAGACTTCCGTGACCGCGCGCTGGTCAGCGGGGTGGTGGCCGGCGGCCTCGCGATCGCGGGCCTGATCGAGCTCCGGTCGCTGCCACTGACCCACGGGCTCGCCCTCGCGATGGTGATCGTGAGCGGCTGCGGGGGACTGGCGACCGTCGTTTTGGTATGGATATGGCGGTTTGAAGCGGCGCGGCTGACCGCGGCGGTGGCGGTCGCGGCGGTGGTCATCGGCTGGGCGGCCGCGCAGGCGCCCAGGTTCCTGCCCGGTATGACCGTGACCCAGGCGGCGGCCGGCAGGTCGACGCTGATCGCGCTGCTGATCGCGGTGGCGGTCGGGCTGATCGTCCTGATCCCGTCGCTGATCCTGCTGTACACCCTGTTCCTGCGGGGCAAGCTGGCCGAGCCGGACACCGCGGAGCTGCCGGCCGAGGATCCAGTCAGCGAGCCCGTGAAGCACCGCAGCACCAAGACAGGGGGGCTAGCCGTCGCGACTCTGGTGGCGGGCGCCGTGCTGGTGGTGTTCGCCGGATCGGTCTGGCTGCAGGTCCTCGGAGTGGCCTGCCTGGTGGTATGCGCCGTATCCGCGTTCGGGGTAGCGGTGGAGTAATCGACCATAGGTTCGACAGATTGCTGGTTGGTGCTGCACTATCAGCACAAGAGTCTGGGTAGTGCAGCATTACTCAGGTTCTGAGCCGGAAAGTCCTCCTCCTCGGCTGGGCGCGCGGCAGCGGACCGTTCCTGGGGGGTGCGACGCTGACCAGCAAAGAGCCTGAGCAGAGCCGCACCGCCCAGGAACGGCACACCCGGGCCGGCGGCTTGACCGCGCCCATGAACACCACCAGTACCACCAGCAGCACCCGACCTGAGGCCGCCGGGCGCGGCAGCCGGCCCCAGCCGCCTACGGCCCGCAGCCACCCGACTTTCACGCCACCGCGACCACCAACCAGCAAAGAGCCTGGTCAATGCCGCACCAACCAGAATCGGCGCGGGTGGGAATACCGGCGCCCGGCGTCCGGTTATGACAGAGCGAAACAACATGACACGTCATCTAATTGCCGGGAGCAGCCACATGCAGTTCGGTATTTTCACGGTCGGGGATGTTACCGAGGACCCCACGACGGGCCGGACGCCGACCGAGCATGAGCGCATCAAGGCCATGATCGCCATCGCCGAGAAGGCCGAAGAGGTCGGCCTGGATGTCTTCGCGACCGGTGAGCACCACAACCCGCCGTTTGTGCCGTCCTCGCCGACCACCATGCTCGGCTACATCATCACCACGAACGACCCGGTGAAGATCGCCGAGGACTTCGCGATGCTGCAGCACATCTCGGACGGCCGGGTCGACCTGATGCTCGGCCGCGGCAACACCGCGCCGGTGTACCCCTGGTTCGGCAAGGACATCCGCGACGGCATCGACCTGGCCATCGAGAACTACGACCTGCTCCACCGGCTATGGCGGGAGGAGTCAGTCGACTGGGAAGGCAAGTTCCGCACGCCGCTGCAGGGCTTCACCTCGACGCCTCGCCCGCTGGACAATAACCCGCCGTTCGTCTGGCACGGCTCGATCCGGTCTCCGCAGATCGCTGAGCAGGCCGCGTACTACGGCGACGGCTTCTTCGCCAACCACATCTTCTGGCCCACCGAGCACTTCCAGCGGCTGATCGCCTTCTACCGGCAGCGTTTCGAGCACTACGGGCACGGCACCGCCGACCAGGCGATCGTCGGCCTCGGCGGCCAGGTGTTCATGCGGAAGAACTCCCAGGACGCGGTCACCGAGTTCCGCCCGTACTTCGACAACGCACCGGTCTACGGGCACGGGCCGAGCCTGGAGGAGTACATGTCGACGACGCCGCTGAGTGTGGGCAGCCCGCAGCAGGTGATCGACAAGACACTGACCTTCCGCGAGCACTTCGGCGACTACCAGCGCCAGTTGTTCCTGATGGACCACTCGGGCCTGCCGCTGGAGACCGTGCTCGAGCAGATCGACATGCTGGGCGAGATCGTCCCCGTGCTGCGCCGCGAGATGGACGCCAACCGTCCCGAGCACGTCCCCGACGGTCCGCGGCACACGGCGGTGGCAGCATGATCACCGCCGTCAGCGCGGGGCTAGGCTCCCCGTCCGCCTCGACCCTGCTCGCCACCCGCCTAGCCCAGGCAACGGGGGACACAGCAAGCATCATCGAGCTCCGCGACCACGCGACAGACATCACGAACGCCCTGCTCACCGGGGTCCCGTCCGCGTCACTAAACAAAGTCATCGAGCAGGTGACGTCGGCCGACGGGCTGATCGCCGTGACCCCGGTATTCAACGCGTCCTACAGCGGGCTGTTCAAGATGTTTTTCGACATCCTGGATCCGGACTCGCTGACCGGCAAGCCGGTGCTGGTCGGCGCGGCGGGCAACTCGCCGCGGCACTCGCTGGTGATCGAGCACGGGCTAAAGCCTATGTTCGGCTACCTGCGGGCGCTGCTGGTCCCGACCGGCGTCTACGCGAGCGGCAATGACCCCGAGCTGGCCAGCCGGATCGACCGGGCCGGAAAAGAACTAAAGGCGCTCGTCGACGGCCGTCCGGTAGCGCAACCAAAAGACCCCTACGCCAGCTTTACCCCCATCGGGGAGCTGATCAGCCGGTAGTCCGGCCGATGATCCGGCACGGCACCGGGGTCTTCTCGTTGAGGTGATAGCTCGCGCAGACCCGGTGGTAGCCGTCCGCGATCCACAGCGGGGCGCCGTAGACCAGCAACACCGGGGACAGCTTGGTGCCGGACCTGACCTTTTCGAGGTCGGTGGCGACCTCGGAGTCGTCCGGGGACAGCAAGGGCAGCCCGGCCGCCCGCAGAATGTCCTTGGCCGCGTAATTCTGGAGCGTTTGCTGCTTACGCAGGGACTTGGCCATTTTGGCGGCGACGTCCGGGCCGACCAGCAGCGATAGGTAGGAATTCGCCGCGGGAAAATCCTGGTCCTCTGGCTCGTCTTTCCAGTGCTCGTTAGCCATGGATTGTCACGCTCCCTAATTAGGCCGGTAACCGCTACGGTATCGCTATGGCCGATAACCCGGCGTTCCGTGCCAACGGTGTCACGTACCTCCGCATACCCGCGCCCGATCCGCGGCCGACCGCGGTCTTCTACCACGTGGTCTTTGACTGGACGGTGGACACCAGCCGCGCGGACCCCTCATTCTCCGACAGCACCGGCCACGTGATCGGCCATTTCGTGTCTGATCTGCTGGTGGTCGGCGAGGCCGGCGTCGTGCCCTACATCTACGTGGACAGCGTCCGCGACACCCTGGCGAAGGTAACCAAGAACGGCGGAGAGATAGCCCGCCAGCCCTACCCCGAAGGCGACCTGATCGTCGCTACCTTCCGCGACCCGGCGGGCAACGTAATCGGCCTCTGGCAGCACGCCTGACAAAGGGCAGCGATGAGTCATCGATGCCCCTGCCCGTGCCTGAACGCGGGGGCGCGGGGGGCGTCGGGGGGCGAGCCGGAGGCCAGCAGGGGGAGGTCGCGGCGGGCGATTACCTCTGACAGCGCGATCGCGCTGGTGGACCGGGCGACAGCGGGGGATGAGTCGATCCGCAGCAGCGTGATCTGCAGGTCCGCGTGCGAGGTGGCCGCGACCTTGCACAGCAGGTCACCGGTGCCGGTGATCGCGTAGGCCTCGAGCACGCCGGGAATCGCGCGCAGGTCGGCGGTGACCCGCTCGAGCGCGCCCTGCGCGATCTCCAGCGTGACGAACGCCTGCACCCCGTACCCGGCCGACGCCAGGTCGATGTCGGGCCCGTAGCCGGTGATCACCCCGGCCCGCTCCAGCCGGTCAAGCCGCGCCTGCACGGTCGCCCGCGCGACGCCGGTCAGCCTGGACAGCTGCAGTGCACCAGCCCGCGGATTGTCCCGCAGTCTTGTCAGCAACGCCAGGTCGAGCGAGTCAATCTGCATAGCATCAGACCATATCAACTGCGCAATCTGATCAACTAGACCACCTCACGGGGTACTACTTGCATAGTTCCATAACGACGGGTTCCAATGCCACTATGAGCGAAGTGATCGAGCGTGACCTTGTCGGACTGGTGGACTACGACCCCTCGGCGGACCCGTTCCCGGTGACCGGGTGGGACGCCGTGGTCTGGGCGTGTGGCAACGCGACCGTGACGGCCGCCTGGTACCAGGCCATCCTGGGCATGACCCTGACCGCCTACACCGGCCCGGAAACCGGCAACCGCGATCATGTCGGATATGTGCTTACATCCGGGAACCTTCGTTTTGTCATAAAGGGAGCGGTGTCGCCCGACTCGGTGATAGCCGATCACCAGCGCCGGCACGGTGACGGCGTCCTTGATGTGGCGCTCGAGGTGCCAGACGTGGACCGTTGCGTCGCCCACGCCAGGGAGACCGGCGCGAAGGTGCTCGAGGACCCGCACGATGTGTCCGATTCCCGCGGCACGGTGCGGATAGCGGCGATTGCCGCCTACGGCGACACCCGGCACACCCTGGTCGACCGGTCCCGGTACCACGGTGTCTACCTGCCCGGCTATGTGGCCCGGACCGGGCCGCACGCCGAGCCCGCCTTCGTCGCGCTCGACCACGTGGTCGGCAACGTCGAACTCGGCCGGATGGACGAGTGGGTCGATTTCTACAACCGGGTCATGGGCTTCACCAACATGGCCGAATTCGTCGGTGACGACATCGCGACCAAGTACTCCGCGCTGATGAGCAAGGTGGTCGCCAGCGGCAACCACCGGGTCAAGTTCCCGCTGAACGAGCCCGCCCCGGGCGAGCGCAAGTCGCAGATCGACGAGTTCCTCGAGTTCTACCGCGGCCCCGGCGTGCAGCACCTCGCGCTGGCGACACCGGACATCCTGGCCACCGTGGACACGCTGCGCGCGCGGGGCGTGCAGTTCCTCGACACGCCGGACAGCTACTACACCGATCCAAGGCTCCGGGAACGCATCGGGCAGGTCCGGGTCCCGGTCGAGGAGTTGCGGTCCCGCGGCATCCTGGTGGACCGGGACGAGGATGGCTACCTGTTGCAGATCTTCAGCCGGCCCATCGGCGACCGGCCCACCGTGTTCTTCGAGTTCATCGAGCGGCATGGTTCGCTGGGCTTCGGCAAGGGGAACTTCCAGGCGCTGTTCGAGGCGATCGAGCGCGAGCAGGAGCGCCGCGGGAACCTATAAAACCGGACTGACCAGCATCAGCAGAACGTCGTCGCGCATCGGCCGGTCCACCGCATGCGTGCGCAACCGGGCCAGCAGCCCGTCCAGCAGCGCGTCGCCGTCGCCACCCGAGGCTCGGTGGGCGGCGGCCGCGCTGGACGCCAGCGGGAAGAAGTCGCGGGCGTCATCGCGGGCCTCGCTGACTCCGTCGGTGTACAGCAGCAGCCGGTCCGCGCCGGTGAACCGGAAGGTACCCGGCGAGCACCACCCGTCGGCCATGTCCAGCAGTCCGAGCGGGGGAGCCGGCTCGTAGGTGTCCACGAAGGTCGCGGTGCCCGCGGTCAGCAGCAATGGCGGCGGGTGGCCGCAGCAGACGAACTCGGCCCAGGACTGGCTGTCGAAGTTCGCCATCAGCGCGGTGACGAAACGTTCGGGATGCTCGGACTTCGTGACCAGGCCGTGCAGCCGGACCGCGGCCCCGGCGAGCGTCGGCTCGGTCCGGGCGATGGCCCGCCAACCGGCCAGGATCTCGGCGCCGGTCTGGCTGGCCGGTATCCCGGTCCCCATCACATCCCCGATCAGCACCCGCAGGCCAAACTTGGTCTGGATCACGTCGTAGATGTCGCCGCCGCGGACCTGAGCGGGGAGTTCCCGTACGAGTACGCTCCACCCCCCGGTGCAGGTCGCGCCGACCGGGTCGAACTGGTGTGACCGCTCCCGCTCAGTCATCTCACCGCGAGTGTAGTCATTCGGTAGCAACTTGTTGCCGGTTACTCACCGGTTGGGTTACCTATTTTCGCTGTGTCCGCCACAGTCTGTAACGGGCATGCATGACGCTTTCCTCGCCGAGCCGTAGCAGCATGGCCGAGCCGTAGGCGCGGATGGTCTCCGGTACCCGGTACACGGTGTCACCGCGGCCGGTGGTCTCGGTCAGCAGCACCGAACGCCGGGCGAGACCGAGTAGCGCGTCCGCGATCGCCAGCGGATCCAGGTACTCGTCGCCGCAGACCTGGCGAGCGTCGTTATGGTCAAATGGTTCGGAAAAAACCGACAGCCGGGCCCACAGCAGCCGCTCAGCGGGGGTGCACAGCTGGTGGCTCCAGCCGATCGCGGCGCTCATCGTCTGATGCCGGCCGGGTGCC
Organism: Streptosporangiaceae bacterium; assembly: GCA_050012355.1. Lineage (GTDB taxonomy): Bacteria > Actinomycetota > Actinomycetes > Streptosporangiales > Streptosporangiaceae > JBEKHI01. The sequence goes on from JBEKHI010000234.1 coordinate 13,645, forward strand.
TCGACGCCGTCGTGCAGCAGGCCGAGCCCGTGGTTGAGGTCGTCGCGGAGCTCGGTCAGCGACAGTGAGTCGAGCTGCCGGACCGCGAGCTCGATCGCGAGCGGCAGCCGGTCCAGGCGGCGGCAGATCTCGGTCACCAGCTGGCGGTTCTCCGGGGTGACGCGGAAGTCGGCGGCGATCGGCCGGGCGCGCTTGCCGAACAGCACGACCGCGTGGCCCAGGGTCAGCGGGCGCAGTGAGTACACCTGTTCCGCTGGCAGCCGCAGCGGTTCCCGGCTGGTGGCCATGATCCGGACATCCGGGCAGTGCCGGAGGAGCGCGGCCGCCAGCTCGGCGCACCCCCTGATCAGGTGCTCGCAGGTGTCGAGCACCAGGAGCAGCTGGCGATCCCGGAGTCCGACCGCGAGCGCGTCCAGCCGGTTGTGGCTGAGCTCGTCGGGTATGGCGAGTGCCTGCGCGACCGTGTGCGGTACGAGAGCATCGTCGCGCAGCTGACCGAGCGGCACGGGCCATACCCCGTCGCGGTAGCCCTCGGTCGCGTCGGCGGCCACGGCCAGGGCCACCGCGGTCTTGCCGACGCCCGGCAGCCCGGTGACGGTGACCAGCCGGGTATCGAGCGCCGACAGGGCTGCCTTGTCCCGGGCGCGGCCGGTCAGGTCGCCGGATTCCCCGGCGAGCCTGACCAGCTGCTCCGATTCACCCCTCAGCACGGCTTCCAGCATGCCCCGGATCAGGGTTTCCGGCATCGGTCGAAATACGCATCCGGGGTACCTAAAAAAGCGCCGGGGGGTGCCCCGGCGCTTCCTTTTAGTTACTGCTACTAGTCCTCGGGCGGGAGCTCGCTGATCAGGTCAGGAGCGGTCTCCATGCCCTTGCGCCAGACCGAACGCGCCACGATCTTGGTCGGGTCGGCGCGGTCCCGGTACTTGTGGGCGATCTCGGTGATCTCTTCCAGCAGGCCGTCCGACAGCGTGGTCGGCTCGAGACCGAGCGCGAGGAACCGGTCGTTACGCACGATCAGCTCGTTCTCGTCGGCCTCGCGGCGCGGGTTCGGCAGGTAGGCGATCTCGGCGCCGGTGACGTCGGAGACCAGCTTGGCCAGATCGAGGACCCGGTGGGTCTCGGTCATCTGGTTGAGCACCAGCGGCTTGCTGCCGGGCTCGGGCGGGTTCTCCAGCGCGATCTCGATGCACCGGACGGTGTCCCTGATGTGGATGAACGCCCGGGTCTGGCCGCCGGTGCCGTGCACCGTCAGCGGGTGCCCGATCGCGGCCTGCATGAGGAACCGGTTCAGCACGGTGCCGTAGTCGCCGTCGTAGTCGAACCGGTTGACCAGCCGCTCGTCGCGGATGGTCTGCGGGGTCTGGGTTCCCCAGACGATGCCCTGGTGCAGGTCGGTGATCCGCAGCTGGTCGTTCTTCGCGTAGAACGAGAACATCAGCTGGTCCAGGGTCTTGGTCATGTGGTAGACCGACCCCGGGTTCGCCGGATGCAGGATCTCGCGCTCCAGGTCGCCGTCGGGCGTGGGGACCTTGACGGTCAGGTAGCCCTCGGGGATAGGAGCACTGCCGGACCAGCCGTAGCCGTAGACGCCCATCGTGCCCAGGTGCACGACCGCGGCTTCGACGCCGGTGCTGACCAGTGCGGTTAGCAGGTTATGGGTTGCGCGCACGTTGTTGTCAACCGTGTAGCGCTTGGTGTGCGCGTTGCGCATGGAGTACGGCGCGGCGCGCTGCTCCGCAAAATGCACAACGGCGTCGGGACGCAAGTCGACCAGTATGTCGGCGAGCCGGTCATACTCGGTCGCCAAGTCGATGTTGATGTTCTTGATCTCCCGGCCAGAGACCTCTTTCCAGGCCTTGAGGCGTTCGCTGACCGGCCGGATCGGCGTAAGCGACTGAACCTCGAGGTCGACGTCGATCTTCCGCCGACTGAGGTTGTCCAGGATCGTGACGTCGTGGCCACGATCCGATAGGTAGAGTGACGTAGGCCACCCACAGAACCCGTCACCGCCGAGTACGAGGACGCGCATTCAGACTGACTCCTGTCGCCGATTTGTAAAAAGGCCTGTAAGCAGCGAATCCTGCGTGGCGACTCTACCTGCACGGCAAGATTCACGCCAACGCACCCTCAAGGGCTGGTCAAGCGGTCCATCAGGCTCGAGCTGACGCCGATTTTTCTGCTTTGTTATTTACGACTACCACAAGTCTGCCTGATGAACAGCCCCCCTCGGCTATTCTGCGACGCCCGCCTCACCCCCAGTACGCTGCGCGCGGCGTGGCGGCGGGATCCGGCCGCGCCGCTGCGGTAACGTCGCGCGACGAAGTAACTACGGACTTGCGGGGGCCGGGTCATGCGGTTCATCAAGGCGATGGTGCTGCTCGCGGCGGTGGTGGTGGGCGTCCAGTTCACCCATGTCGCGCACGGAAGCGCGAGCATCCTGTTGTGCAATCAGCAAGCGTCGCTGCCCATCGCGGACGAGTACGCGATCAAGAACGACAACTTCATGGGCGTTCCGCAATGCCTGTCTGCCCCCAGTGACGAAACGCCGAGTTTCCAGGTCGTGGTGTCGAAGGCCAACTCCAGGGGAGTGGAGCCACTGGCCTATCCGGAGATCTTCGTCGGCTGCACCTGGGGGCTGTGCTCTCCGGACAGCCCGCTGCCGGCCCCGCTGGACACGCTGCCCGATCCGCGGACCAGCTGGGACACATCGCAGCGCGCCAGCGGGACCTGGAACGCGGCCTACGATCTCTGGTTCGACCAGTATCCGATGCGCAACGGCCAGGCCACCGGGGCCGAGATGATGATCTGGCTGAACGAGCAGGACACCGCCTCGAGCGCGGGCTGGCCGATCGTCACGCTGGACAACACCCGCTGGTACCTCGTCACCTGGGTAACCAGTGGTCACGGCAAGCACTGGCGCTACATCTCATTCCGCAAGGTCGATCCGACCTTGCAGGTCAGGCACCTGGCACTCGAGCCCTTCTTTAAGCTCGCGGAAAGCAAGGGCTGGATCAGGCCGGACTGGTACCTGCTCAACGTCGAGGCCGGCTTCGAGATCTGGAGCGGCGGCTGCGGCCTGACCACCAGGTCGTTCTCCACGACGGTCTAGCCCCGCCGGTCTTGCCCCGCTGCGGCCCGTCGGCGCCCCCATGGATGTCCCATCGCTAGCGGAATAGCGCCATCGATGTCCCATCGCTGGCGTTGAACACCGCGCGTGCGCGGGATGCTCAAACCACAGCTGACTCACTAGCCCATCATGTCGCCTTCGCGGCATTCATCCGCCCAACTGTTTCGCCGGTGTGGCAGCGTGGGTGCATGCGAGACTTCCGGTTCTCATCGAACATTTTCGGGCTGCGCTCCCGAGAGGATTTCGTCGCGATGTGCCGCCGCGCTGAGTCGCACGGGTACGACACGATCTTCTCCGCCGACCACCTGGGCATGGCGGCGCCGTTCGCCACGCTGGTCGCCGCGGCGGAAGCGACGAGCAGGCTGCGGGTCGGGACGCTGGTGGTGAACGTCCCGTTCTGGAACCCGGCGCTGCTGGCCCGCGAGATCGCCACTACGGACATCCTGACCGGCGGGCGCCTCGAGGTGGGGCTCGGGGCCGGGCACATGAAGTGGGAGTTCGACGAGGCGGGCATCGACTGGCAGCCGTTCGGCGCTCGCACCGACCAGCTTGCCGCGACCATCGACGAGCTGAAGCGGCTATTCGCGGCCGACGGGTACGAGCAGCAGTCGAGGTCTCGCGAATGGCTCGGCTACCCGCCGCTGCGTCCGGTTCAGCGCCAGGGATTCGGCGGCTACGGGCCGCCGTTGCTGGTCGGCGGGACGGGGGAGCGGGTGCTGCGAATCGCGGCCCGCGAGGCAGACATTGTCGCGATCGCGGGTGCGTACCAGCTCAAGGGCCGGCCGCCCGGCATCTTCCGGCTCGGTACGGCGGCCGAGACCGACGACCGCGTCGGGTTCGCGCGCGAAGCCGCGGGCTCGCGCGCCGACCAGATCGAATGGCACATCCTCATCCAGACGGTGATCATCACCGACGACCGGGAGAAGACCGCGGCGGAACTCGAGAAACGCTTCGAGCAGACCGAGACGGCCGAGAACATCCTGGGCACGCCGTTCATGCTGATCGGCACGGTGGACGAGATCGCGGCGCAGATCCAGGCGAACCGCGACTGCTACGGCTTCACCTATTACACAGTGCACGAGCCCTACCTAGACACGTTCGCCCCAGTGATCGCCGCCCTCCACCAACCCGCCTAGCGCCCGGCGTGCCTCAGGGGGATAGGGGCTTCCCTGGCTTGGCGGATCATCCGGTCATGGTGCCAGAATCACCCTATGAAGCTGACGCGGCAACAGATCTCCGACGCGGTGGCCGGACACGGCTGGCGTCTCATCCTCGGCACCGTGCAGACCCATGTGCTCACCGAATCGCTCGCCGTTGGCGCCCAATTCGCCGGGCGGGTGGCCGAGATCGCCCGGGCGGACGGGCACGTGCTGCTTGACCTGCGCGATGACCGGGTGGTTGTCACGGTGCGGAGCCCAAACGAGGACTGGGTGCGGCCGGAAGACATCGAGCTTGCCCTCGAGATCACGTCGCTCGCGCACGCACTCGGGCTCCCGGTCCAGGTCGCGGGGGAACCGCGGACGCCGCAGACGATCGAGATCGGGATCGACGCGCTCGACATACCGGCGGTCCTGCCGTTCTGGAAGGCGGTGCTCGGCTACGTCCAGCAGGGCCGCAACGCGCTGATCGACCCGCTGTTCTCCGGCCCGGCCGTCTGGTTCCAGCAGATGGACGCGCCGCGGCCGCAGCGCAACCGCATCCACTTCGACGTGGTGGTGCCGGACGAGGAGGCGCAGGCGCGCATCGACGCGACGCTCGCCGCGGGCGGGAAGCTGGTCTATGTGGAGGAGGCCCCGGCGTTCTGGGTACTGGCGGATCCAGAGGGCAACGAGGCCTGCGTCTGCAGCTGGCAAGGCCGTGATGCCTGAGTCTTTGCTTGTCCTGTGGGACATTGACCACACGCTGATTGATGGTGGGGGCGTTTCGCGGCGGGCGTACGCTGCCGCGTTCCGGCGGGTTGCCGGGCGGGAACTTGAGCTGGACTGGCAGTTCGACGGGCGGACCGAGCTGGCGGCCGCTAGCGGTGTGCTTCGTGCGCACGGCGTCGACCCGGGGCTCGAGCGGTTCCTTGACCTGATCGTCGAGGAGCTGCGGGAACGGGCCGGCGAGTTGCGGGCCGAGGGGCGGGTGCTGCCCGGGGCGGTCGAGGCGCTCACGGCGCTGGCGGGCCTGGGGGTCACGCAGTCGGTCCTCACCGGCAACCTGCGTGCCATCGCGATGCTCAAGCTTGCCGCACTCGGCCTGGAGGACCACCTTGACCTGCGGATCGGGGCGTTTGGTGATGACGGTTATGAGCGCACCGACCTGCCGGCGGTGGCGTTCGAACGGACGGAGAAGTATCTTGGACACCGTTATTCGGGTAGCGACACGGTGATTATCGGCGACACGCTACGGGATGTCGCCACCGCGAGAGCCGCGGGCGCGCGGGCGATCGCCGTCGCGACCGGAACCGTTTCCGCGGCCGAGCTCGCGGCGGCAGGCGCGGACGTCGTGTTCCCGGACCTGGCGGACACCGATGCGGTCCTGGCGGCGATCAGGTGAGGATCAAGCGGCTGCTCCGGTACCCGGTGAAATCCCTGCTCGGCGAGGAGAGTGCAGCACCCACCACAATCGTCGGGCGCCGCCGTCTGCTGACAAAGGATTGATGAACCGGTCCACGCCCCGATCCGTTCCTTCTTGATGTATGGGGTGCCGGGCCGCGGACTCGAAGGGGGGCGGCCCGGCACGGGGACATTCATTGGGGAGGACTAGCCAGTTGAGTTATGCCAACCGGATCAAGCCGCGCATCGCGGCGGCGGCACTGGCCGCCGGGGCACTTGCCATCTCGGGCGTCACGCTCGCGGCATCCCCGGCGCCCGCCGCGGTTACCGAACACAAGACCGTGCTCCACCTCCACCTCAGCCCGATGCCGCAGGGGACGGTCTCCGCCGCCGGTCACGCAGTGACCGTGCGCGTGTCCGGGCTCACCCCGGGCTCGGCCCACATCGTCGAGACCGTCGAGCATGCCGGGGCGACGGTGCTCGGCACGCTGACCGCCAACAGCGTCGGCCAGGCCAGCGCCACGTTCACCGCAGCAACAACATCCTGAGCAACGGCCAGCCGACGATTTTCTTCCGGCCGCTGCTCTGTGCCAACATCTGATTCGTGACTGAAGCGGCGAGGGGCCAGTGGCGATCGCACGGCGAACGCGTCATCTACGACAGCCCATGGATCTGGCTCGGACAGCTCGACGTCGAGCCACCCGAGGGTGACCGCTACTGGCACCACGCCGCGCGATACCGGTCCGCCGCGATGATGGCCCTGGTCGACGATGACGACCGGGTGCTGCTGGCCTGGCGGCACCGGATCGTCACCGACACCTGGGGCTGGGAGGTGCCCGGCGGCCTGGTGGACGACGGCGAGAAGCCCATCGACGCGGCCCGCCGCGAACTGGAAGAGGAGACCGGCTACCGGGCCGGTCAGGTCGAGCACCTGCTCACCTACCAGCCGATGCCCGGAGCGGTCGACTCGCCGCACGCGCTCTTTCTCGGTCGCGACCCAGCGCGAGTCCACGAAGCTCCTGACGTCAACGAGGCCGCCCGCCTGGAGTGGCGCCCGCTCGCCGAGGTCCCCGCGCTGATAGCGTCCGGCGATGTCACGAACGCCGCCACCGTGATCGCCCTGCTGATGCTGGGAGCGGCTCGGTCCTCGGGGGAATGAGTCGCGCCGTTATGGCGATCTGGCCCGAAAATCCCTCCCCCAGCCGGTGCGCGGCAGCGGACCGATTCTGGGCGGTGCGACGCTGACCAGCAAAGAGTGCGGGCAGTGCCGCACCGCCCAGCAACGGCACACCCAGGTCGACCGCTTCACCCTGCTCTGGTTGGTGTCACACCAACCAGCATCGAGAGGTTCGCGAACCGGGCGCGTCGTGATCAGCTTGAGATCACGGACATCCGTGACAACTGAATCTCCAGTCTCCTCTATGTCATAATTCAGTCCAAATTGTCCAACGGGGCTGGAGTGCAATCGTGGGAGAGATACGGGGGATGCGACCGACCGACCCGGCCCAGGTGGCCGGGTACCGGTTGACCGGCATCCTCGGCGAGGGTGGCCAAGGCACCGTCTACCTGGGGGAAGACGAGGGCGGCCGCCATGTGGCGGTGAAGATGGTGCACCCGCACCTGCTCATCGACGACCAGGTGGCCCTGGACGGGATCTTGCGGGAAGTGCAGATCGCTGGCCGGCTCGCCCGGTTCTGCACGGCGCAGGTGATCACCACCGGTGAGGAAGACGGCCGACCCTACGTCGTCAGCGAGTACGTCTCCGGGCCTACGCTGGAAGAATCCGTCCGGAGTGAGGGTCCGCGGTCGGAAGCGTCGCTGCACAGGCTCGGGGTCGCGACCGCGACGGCGCTGTCGGCGATTCACCGGGCCGGGGTGCTGCACCGCGACTTCAAGCCGCACAATGTGATCCTCGGCCCGGATGGTCCCGTCGTCATCGACTTCGGGATCGCGCGGGTGCTGAACTCCGCGGTGCGCTCGACCATGACCGGGCAACTGCTCGGTACGCCGTCCTACGTGGCACCGGAGCAGATCCGCCACCTGGCGACCGGGCCGGAGTCGGATGTCTTCGCCTGGGCCTGCACCATGGTCTTCGCGGCCACTGGCCAGCCGCCGTTCGGGGGCTCCACCTGGCAGGAAACTTTCCGTCAGGTGGTAAACGACGAGCCGGAACTCGGCGACATTCAGGCCCCGCTCCGCGACCTGCTCGCCGCCTGCCTGGCCAAGGACCCCGAGGCACGGCCGACCATCGACCAGGTCCTGCGCGAGCTCACCGAGCGTCCGGATAGCGATTTCCCGGCCCCGGTCGCGAACCTCCCGGC
>JBEKHI010000235.1:0-13024 GCA_050012355.1 Streptosporangiaceae bacterium
GCTCATCTCCATCGCGCGGCGGCAGGCCAGGGACCGGCTAAGAAAACATCGTCTCGCAATCGTCGACGACGAGTTGCTGTCCGAAACACCGGCGGACGATGCCGGACCCGAGCAGCACACGCTGGGGCGCGCCGAGGCAGCGGCGGTCGCCGACGCCATCGGTGACCTAGGCCCCGCGCACCGCGAGGTGCTCAGCCTGGTGTTCGGCACTGGCCTCACGCTGGCCGAGACGGCGGCCCTGCTCCAAGTGCCGCTGGGAACCGTGAAGAGCCGCCTGTCCGCCGCGCGCACGGCACTGGCCCAGGCCATGACCGAAAGGGGATATGCCCGATGACACCGCATCTGACTCTCGAAGAGCTCATTGACGAGACCCGGGAGCACCGCGACTGCCAGCGCTGCCGGGACGAGGCGGCCGCCTGGGCGAAGGTCCGCGAAGGCGTCCGCCTCCGGGACAGCGCCGCCGTGCCGCCGACCGGAGTGCTGGAATCCTTGCTGGGCGAACTCGATCAGCCACCAGCCGGGAGGCGAATCCTGAAACCGCTGTCGGCCGCCGCGGCCGTGGTGGTCCTGGCCGCCGGCGGCTACGGCGCGGCGTCCGCGCTCGGGCACAGCACCGGAGCAACGCACGCCGGGACCCAGCACGCCGAACTCACCGCCACCGGCTGCACCGGCCTGGAACTCGCGGGTGGCACCCTAGCCGGGACCACCGGGAACAACCTCGTGCTCACCACGATCAGCGGAAACCAGCTCACGGTGACCACCACGAGCACGACGGCGATCTACCGCGAGATCGTCGGCACGCTCGGCGATATCAGGGACGGCGATCGAGTACTCGCTAACGGGTCGCTCGATGGGGGCACGCTCACGGCCACCTTGGTCAGCGTGCTCCCTGACACGCTAGCCTCACCGGCCACGCCGCCTGGACCCGCCGGGGTCGCCGGGATCGGCCTGGCATCGGGCACCGTGGCCGACGCGCACAACGGCGGATTCACCGTGGTGCGGCAAGACGGGACGCGGATAACGGTCACCGTCGCCACGGATGTCACCGTGATCACCACCGCCCGGATCACTGTGGTCCAGCTCATCACAGGCAAGGTCACGTCGGCAGTGGGCACCGTGGGAGCGGACGGCACGCTCGCGGCCAGCACAGTCGAACAGGACACCGTGCCCGCGGCGGCCTGGCAGAAAGTGCGCCCGCGCGTGCCGGCGACTAGGTCAGCCCCCACCATGCCGGCCGGCAAACTGCCATCGAACCCGCCGACCAAACCGTTTGCCATCTCGCTCAACGGGCTCGGCTGCTCCCCCGCCGCGATCACAACCACCTACCTGCTCGACGGCCACCTGTAACAATGGGCTCATGACCGAGACGCTGCGCGACGAGGCCGAACGCCACCTACGCGATCTGGCGGGAGAGCACGCGACCCTCCGCGAGGACCAGTGGACGGCGATCAGCGCCCTTGTGGAAGACCACAAGCGCGCCCTCGTCGTGCAGCGCACCGGCTGGGGAAAGTCGGCGGTGTACTTCGTCGCGACCGCCCTGCTACGGGAACGCGGCGCCGGGCCGACCGTCATCGTGTCCCCGCTACTCGCTCTCATGCGCAACCAGATCGACTCGGCGGAGCGGGCGGGCATCCACGCCAGGACGATTAACTCGGCCAACACCGAGGACTGGGGCCAGATCTACGCGGAAGTGCAAGACGGCAAGGTCGATGTGCTGCTGGTGAGCCCGGAACGGCTGAACAACCCGTCCTTCCGTGACCAGGTTCTTCCCGAGCTCACAAGGGCAGCCGGGCTGATAGTGATCGATGAGGCGCACTGCGTTTCTGACTGGGGCCACGATTTCCGCCCCGACTACCGCCGCATCAAGACGCTGCTGGACGAACTACCCGGCAACATCCCCGTTCTAGCCACCACCGCCACCGCGAACGCCAGGGTCACCAGGGACGTCGCCGACCAACTCGGCAAGGACACGCTCACCCTCCGCGGATCGCTGGACCGGCAGTCACTGCGACTCGCCGTCGTCAAGCTGAACACGGCGCAGCAGCGCCTCGGTTGGCTCGCCGCTCACCTGCCAGAACTGCCAGGCTCTGGCATCATCTACACGCTGACCGTGGCCGCCGCCTATGAAACCGCGGCGTTCCTGCGGGAACAGGGCATCGAGGTCACCGCCTACAGCGGCAAGGACGACCAGGCGCAGCGGCTGCGCGCCGAGGACGACCTGCTGAACAACCGGGTCAAGGCACTCGTCGCGACCAGCGCGCTCGGCATGGGTTATGACAAGCCGGACCTCGGATTCGTGGTGCACCTCGGCGCGCCGCAGTCGCCGGTCGCCTACTACCAGCAGATCGGCCGGGCCGGCCGCGCCACCGAAAGGGCCGAGGTGGTCCTGCTCCCCGGCCGTGAGGACCGGGACATCTGGGCCTACTTCGCTTCTCTCGCTTTTCCACCAGAACGGCGTGTCCGCATCACTTTGGACGCCCTGGCATCCGAGGGGCGCCCGTTGTCCACAGCGGCGCTCGAGCCCAGGGTCGACCTGTCTCGTTCGCGGCTGGATGCCATGCTGAAGGTGCTCGATGTGGACGGCGCTGTCCACCGGGTGACCGGCGGCTGGGTGGCTACCGGCGAGCCGTGGACCTACGATGCCGAACGCTACGAGCGGGTGGCCGCCGAACGCGACCGCGAGCAGCAAGCGATGCTCGACTACCTGGACACCGACGGCTGCCGGATGGAGTTCCTCCGCCGTCAGCTCGACGACGCGGACGCCGCGCCGTGTGGCCGGTGCGACAACTGCACCGGACGGGCTTGGTCGGCTGACGTGCCGGAGGCCAGCGCGAACGCCGCCAGGGACCGGCTGGCGCGGCCCGGCGTGGAGGTCGAGCCGCGCCGGATGTGGCCGACCGGCTTGGCCGAGGTGTCAGGCAAGATCGGCCCGGCACTGGTCGCGACCCAGGGGCGGGCGCTCGGGCGGCTGACCGACATCGGCTGGGGCACCACGCTGCGCGAGCTGCTGGCCACGCCGGATCAGCCGGTCCCGGGCAACGTGGCCGACGCCATCGTCAAGGTGCTCGCGGCGTGGGACTGGGAGCAACGCCCGGTCGCGGTCGCGAGCGTCCCGTCCCGCAGCAAGCCGGTACTCATCGAGAGCCTGGCCACCGGGGTCGCCACCATCGGCAGGCTGCCGTACCTGGGCGCCCTCGGCTACCCGGATCCCCCCGCCGAGCGCCGCCACAACAGCGCGCAGCGCGTCCGCACGCTGTGGAAAACATTCAGCGCGCCGGACGGCATCCCCAACGGCCCGGTATTGCTCGTCGACGACCGGATCGACTCCGGCTGGACGATGACCGTCGCGGCGAAGCTGCTGCGTGAAGCCGGCGCTACCGCCGTTCTGCCCCTGGTTCTCGCTGTCACGACGGGCTGACCCTCAGTCCAGAAGAAGCCTCGCCCGGGCCGCAGTGATAAGCGTCGTCGCCTGGCGGACGCAGGATTTCGCCTCACTAGCCGATATATCCCGCGCTTCGTACGCGGCCAGGTTCTTTTGATCGAGCGACCGCCTGAGGGCAGTGCCAAGGCTCTTGTCCACCTTGCTCAGAAGATCGATCGCGGCAGTGTGGTTGCCGTCCACCGACCGTTCCTGGAGCGATACACAGCAGATCGCATCGGCAGCCGCTATCGCCGCGTGGATCGCGTTGGTGGCTATCACGTCTGGATTGGTGATCGCGCTGGCCGCTTCCAGGAAGGACTCCGCGTCGTGAAGCCGCGCCCTCGCATCGGCGACCGTACACGGTGTTCGGCGCCCCGTCGCACGGCTCACTCCACCTCACGCAGCCGTCGTCGGCTCCGCTCAGTCAATGGAACCCCATCCGTGTGGATAGCGGAGATCAGAACGTTGTCTGTGCGAACCAGACGCACGAACGACTCCCACGAATGCTCGACGATCTCCGTTCGATTTCCCGTCCACGCTTCGACCTGATAAGCGAGTGACCCGACTGCCTCACCCCAGTGGGGGTGGTCAGTACTGCCATCGGCGACAAGGAAGAGATCAATATCCGACCCGCGTCCGCCGTCTCCTCTCGCGGCGGATCCAAACAACCACGCTGCCGCGAGATCAGGCCAGCCCTGCAGTTCCGCGGTAAGTCGCTCCACGAGCCGCACTCGCACGCTGATCAGCATCTCCAACGGCTCGGCCAGTAGGTGGTCTCGGTTCAGCCCGGCCATGACGAGACCACCGGCTCGTTCGGTGCGCACAAGCCCCGCGTCCGCCAGGCCATTCACGGCATCAAGGGCAGCTTGTGGCGAAACTCCGGCATGGCGAGCCAAAGCACGTACGGTCACCGGTACCGCGAGCCGCGCCAACGTCGCCGCCACTTTGCCGCGAGCACCCGGAAGCAGGTCCGCGTACGGGCGCCCAACATCCATAGTGTCCATATTACCAGACACGCGTCTAGGATTCCGGATACGCGTCTAGAAAATCAGACGCGATGAAACCTGCGGGTTAGCCCCGCAGCCGGGCAAGCACCCGGCGGGTGATGACCTTGAGGTCTGGCCGGTCGATGGCGTAGGCCAGCACGGCGAAGGCGAGCAGCGCGTAGACCGACGCGCCGACGGCCACAGCGGCGTTTTCCAGCTGCCCGCTCACATGCACCGCCGTCGTGAGGCCGATTCCTCCGGCCGCGCCCGCGACTCCCCCGATCACCCCGGCCACGGTCGCCCGTCCGATTCCGCGGACAGTCTCCTTGCCGCAGATCCGGCGGGTCGCGATGAGCGTGCCCACGCCCGCGAGCGTCTGCCCGATCGTGCCGCCGAGCGCGAGCGCCGGGACCACCAGATGCGCGGGGGCCAGTTCCGCCAGGATCGCGTCGGCGGCCATGACCAGCAGCCAGCTTCCGCCCAGCGCCGCGCCGGCGGCCACCAGGTGCCTACGAGCGAACAGCGCGCGGGACAGGTTGGTGACGATGGCGTAACCGGCGACACCGGGGGCGAACAGTATGAACGCCTGGGTCAGCTCGGTGACCTGGTGCGGCTGCTTGGCCAGGACGTGCGCGACCGGGATCGCCATCGCCGCCATCACGCCGGTCCCGAGCCAGGCGGCAAGCATGACGGCGCGGGTGGATCCAGCGCACGTCCGGTCGAACTCCGCCCCCACCCGGGCGGACAGCACCGGGAACACGCTGGTCGTGATCGACAGGGCCAGCACTCCGTAGAAGGCGTTGAACACCAGGAAGGCGTAGTTGAAGATGACGATCGCGCCGGTGTCGCCTCGTCCGTTGGCCAGCGCGATGACGACCACGCTGGCCAGGTCGCTGGCGGCGAACTCGATGAGGCCGATGACCGCCATCCCGCCGGCGAACCTGGCGAGGTCGGGCGGCAGCCAGAATGTCGGGCGCAGCCGCAACCGCAGCCGGGCGATCGGCGGGATGGCCACCACTACCAGGACGGCGATGCTCAGGGTGGTACCCACCGACAGGATGGACGTCTGGCCGAGCGGACGGAATATCAGGTACGTCGTGATCAGCACCAGGCTGGCCACGATGGGCGCCAGGGCCGGAGCGGTGAACCGGCGGTAGGCCTGCAGCAACCCGAATAGCACGACGGAGATCCCGTAGAGCAGGATCTGCGGCGCGAACGCCTCAAGGAACCCGCCGGTGTTGGCGACCAGCGAGGCGTGCACGCATTTCGCGTTCGAGTTGGCCGGGTTGAGCAGTGTGGCGATGGGCTCGGCCACGGCGTAGAGCAGCAATGAGACCGGGACGAGCGCGACGACCATCCAGGTCAGCAGAGCCGAGGTGGTGCGGGCCACGTGGGCCCGTTCAGTAGGGTCGTCTCCGGCGAGCGCGGCCGAGCGGGCCAGGATGGGGACCATCGCGCTGGTCAGCGCGCCACCCACGACAAGCTCGGAGATCAGGTTCGGCACCTGATAGGCGGTCACGTAGGCGGTACCAAGGCAGCCCGCGCCGACGGTCTGCGAGAAGACCAGCGTGCGCACTAGTCCCAGCATCCGGGAAAGCAATGTGAGGCCAGCGATGAGCGTGGCTCCGCCGCCAATGCTCACGGCGGGCCGCTGAGTCAAGGGCTTCAGGTCCCGGTCGCTGGTCTGCACGGAGGGCGGCTCCACCTTGCCATGTAATCAAGAGCCGCGAGCCCGCGCTGGTGATACGAGCGTTATGCGACGTAAGGTTCTTCGTTGGTCTCGCTCACCATGGGGAGCCCGGCGACCGCCCAGCCGGTCATTCCGTCGGACACGTTGATCGCTTTCCGGCCGGCTCCGGTCAGTCCCGTCGCCGCGTACTGCGACCGCGCGCCTGAGCGGCAGATGACGTAAATCTCCTGGTCCTGCGGTAGTTCCTCACTGCGGGCGCCTAGATCGCCCAGCCGGATGTGCACGGCCTCGGGCGCATGCCCGGCCGTCCACTCGTCGTCCTCGCGCACGTCCAGCAGGTACCCGCCCTGCGGAACATCCGTCGACAGGACCTGGGGCACGGCGTCGTCTCCCACTGGTTCAACCTCTCATAGTCGTGCCTGAACAGGCGCCACCTTACCGAACCCCCCAACCGATAGCCATGCCGCGGTACTCCCGCGCCGCCACACCGCCCCGCTCGGGGCCCGCTCGGGCGCGGTCAGAGCCGGTCGATGTGACATCGACCGGCATAGAACGCGGTCGATGTCACATCGACAGTGTGGGTCAGGGGACGGGCGTCAGGGGACGGGCGCCAGGGACGGGCGTCAGGGGACGGGGACTGGGGTGGGCTGAGGCTCCTCGCGGATGCTGAACTTGGCGTAGAGGCGGTTCAGGGGGCGCGGAACCCACCAGTTGACGCGGCCGAGCAGCCGCATCGTCGCCGGCACCAGCAGCACCCGGACCACCGAGGCATCCACGATCAGCGCGACGACCATGCCGACGCCGGTGAGCTTGATGAACGTGATCCCGGAGGCGGAGAACGCGCCGACCACGATGATCAGCAGCAACGCGAGGCTGGTGATCATGCCGCCGGTGCGCTGCAGACCGCCCGCCACCGACGCGGTGTTATCCCCAGTCCGGTCATACAGCTCCCTGATGCGCGATAGCAGGAACACCTCGTAGTCCATCGACAGCCCGAAGATGATCGCCGTCATCAGGATCGGCATGGTGGGGTCGATCGAACCGGTCGGGGTGAATCGCAGCAGCCCGGACAGGTGCCCCCACTGGAACACCCACACGATCACGCCGAACGTCGCGGACAACGACAAGATGTTCATCACGATCGCCTTCAGCGGCAGCACCACAGAACCAAATGCCAGGAATAGCAGAACGAACGTGGCCACTCCCACGAGCAGCGCCATCCACGGCAGCGTGGAGCCGAGTGCCGCCAGTTCGTCCACGAGCTCGGCGGTCACCCCGCCGACGAGTACGGTGGCGCCGGCCGGAGGGGCCAGGCCGCGGATCTCGGTCACGATGTGCCGGGCCTGCTGCGAGATGCTCGCGGGCGAGTACTCAACATCGATCCGAGCGATGTCCCCTTTGACGCCCGTCACCGCGGCCTGCGTGACTCCCCCGATCGCGTCGATCTGCCGCAGGTAACCGGGGAGCGCCGACGGCGTGACATGGCTCACCATGAGCTCGATCGGTGCGGTGGAGTTGACCGGGAAGTCCGCGTTCAGCGTGTCGCTGACCTGGCGGACCACCGACTGGGTGGGCAGCGTGCGGGCGTCGGTACCGCCCCACTGGATGCGCAGGAACGGCGCGCCGAGGGCGAGCAGGCCGACCACGATCACCACCAGATAGATCACCGGGCGCCGCATGACGCTGCTGGCGATCCGGTACCAGGCCCCAGAGCCCCCGCCCGCGACGGGCACCGAGCGCCTGATCCTCACCGCGTTGACCCGCTTCCCCAGGACGGCGAGCAGCGCGGGCAGGACGGTGAGCGCGGCGATCACGTCCACCGCCACAGTGGCGACGCCGCCGTAGCCCATCGAGCGAAGGAACGTGATGGGGAACAGCATCAGGCTGGTCACCGCCACGGCGACCGTGACGCCGGAGATAGCCACCGTGCGGCCCGCGGTGGCAACCGTACGGGCTACGGCGGTCTGGACATCGGGCTGGCGGTTCAGTTCTTCACGGAACCTGGTCACGATGAACAACCCGTAGTCGATGCCCAGGCCAAGCCCCAGGATTGTGGTGATGTTCACGCTGTAGACCGAGACCGTGGTGACCAGTGTGAGCAGCCGCAGCACGGTGAACGAGCCGAGGATGGCCAGCCCGCCGATCATCAGCGGAAGCGCGGCGGCGACCAGGCTGCCGAAGATCAACAGCATGAGGATGAGCAGCACCGGCATGGAGAACGTCTCGGCCTTGCCGATGTCCGCCGTGACCTCACCGTTGATCGCGACCATCATCGGAACCGTCCCGCCGACGGTCACTCCCGGGATGCCTTCCAGGTCCTTTTCGATGGCCTTGTAGGTCGTCTGCCGGGCGGAGTCGCTGCCGCCTGCCAGCTGGAGAACCGCGTAGCTGGCGTGCCGGTCCTTGCTCACCATCGAGGGGGAACCTGACGACCAGTAGGTCTGTACGCCGCTGACATCGGCGCGCGGCACCCTGGCAATCGCCGCGTCGACGGCCGTGCGGAATGCCGGGTCGGCGACCGTCATCGTCGCGCTGCGGTACAGCAACACCACGTCGGCGTCGCTTCGGCCGAAGACCTGATCCGCCTGATTCGTCTCCTGCTGAGACTGGCTGTCCGACGGGGTGAAGTCGCTGCTGGCGGACAGTTTGCCGAACACCCCCGTTCCCCACGCCACTCCGAAAATCAGGAACGCCACCCCAAGCAGCAGCACCAGCCGCCGCCCGCGGTACATCGCCCGGCCCCATGTCTCGAACATCACTATCTCCAGTGAACGACGTAAACTGATTACGCTGCTAATGCTGGTTTACGGCGTTAACTTTTGTCAAGTGCGTTCACGTGCTATGAATGGTCCCGGAGGAGGTGCCGATGGCGGAACCGCTGCCCACCGCGGCGGCCGGGCAGACACGCCGGGAGCGGCTGCGCGCGGCGACCACCGAGGAGATCATCCAGACCGCTCGGCTGCTGCTGGTCGAGCAGGGACCGGATGCGGTGTCGCTGCGGGCTATCGCGCGCCAGATGGGGATGAGCGCCCCGGCGCTGTACCGGTACTTCGACAGCCGCGAAGAGCTGATCCGGCACGTTATCGCCGACATCTTCACCGAGCTTGGCACCGCGATCCACGCGGCGATCCGCGAAACGAAGGAACGCGTTGGCCCGCTCGCCGACCACCGGCTCAAGCTGACCGGCGAGCTGGTCGCGGCGTGCCGCGAGTTCCGCCGGTGGGCACTGGAGCATAGCGGCGAGTTCGGTTTGCTGTTCGGGGTCCCGCTCCCGGGCATCGATGACGGGCGCTACGACATCGCCAGCGAATGCGCGCTGCGCTTCGCGAGCGAGTTCTTCGGGCTGTTCCTGGAGCTATGGCGCTCGGAGCCGTTCCCGGTCCCGCCTCCGGAAGAGATCGACCCAGGCCTGTTCGACCAGATCGAGCGTTACAAGAGCTTCCTCGGCGCCGAGCTGCCAGCTGGCGCGATCCTCACGTTCCTGCGCTGCTGGATGTTGCTCTATGGCGCGGTCGCGATGGAGGTCTTCGGCCACTTCGCCTTCGCGCTTGAGGACCCGTCCCCGATGTTCGAGTACACCCTGGCCGATCTAGCCCGGCTCGTTGACCTTCCGTATCCGCCGCAGGGCTAGTCCGAACCCGGCCGTGAAGCACCCGGCGGCCGTCAGCTCGACCCAGAAACGTCCGGGCGCTTCGTTTTGAATACCTGCATGGAACCTGTCGACGGCGGCCGGCCATGGTGACTTGCCAAACCACAGGCGGGCGGGCTTGTCGATGTCGGGCAGGGCGGCGCCCGCCATGCCGGCCAGCACCGACAGCCGGCGCGGCGCTGGGGTCGCGGCGGCGAGCACGCCGATGACGGCCAGCCCGGTGAGGCCGTCCGCCACCGCGACGCGCAGGAAGTGGCGCTTGGAGCTCCATTTGCCCAGGTGTGGCGTCGCGTCGAGAACGAAGTGCGAGGCCACGCCGGCAGTGAACGCCGCGTCCGGTCGCTCCGCCACCGCGCCGATCAGGGCGCCGGAGAGCACGTGATTAGTCACCAGCATCGCTTTTAACCGTACCGGGGTTTGCAAGCGCTGCTGGTAGCGTTTCGGTGGCGGGAAAACACGACCTGAAACACAAGAGGACCCATGCTGGACAGGCGTTTTATCAGGGAGAACCCGGGAGCGGTCAAGGCCGCGGTCCGGGTCAAGGGCATCGGCCTAGATGTCGATGAACTACTCCGGCTCGACCAGCAGACCCGTGAACTGCAGCGGGAGATGGACGATGCCAACGCCAGGCGCAAGAGCCTGGCGAAGGAGTTCGGCAAGTCGAGCGAGGAGCGACGCGCCGAGCTGCGAGCGGAGAGCTCCGAGCTCGATGAGCGGATCCGCAAGATCCGCGATGAACTGTCCGCTGCCTCCGACAGCCTTCAGTCGCTGCTGCTCATGGTGCCGATGATCCCGTGGGCGGGCTCTCCGGTCGGGCCGGGCGAGGGCGACAACGTGGTGATCAAGACGGTCGGCGCCCCACCGCACTTCGAGTTCGAACCGCTGGATCACGTCGAGCTGCTGGAAAAGCGCGGCTGGGCCGAGTTCGCCCGGGCACGGAAGGTCGCGGGCGAGCGAGCCTACGCCCTGACCGGCGACATGGTGCTGCTCGAGCGAGCGTTGCTCTCTTACGCGCTGGACTACCTGACGGCGCAGGGCATGCAGCCGATCTCGGTACCCGCGCTGGTGCGGGCCGAACCGCTGATCGGCACCGGTCAGTTCCCGGCCCACCGCGAGGAAACCTACGCGATCACCGCCGACGACCTGTACCTGGCGGGAACCGCCGAGGTGGCGCTGGTCGGGCTGCACTCGGGAGAGATACTCGAGCACCGCCAGCTGCCGGTACGTTACGCGGGGATCTCGCCGTGCTTCCGGCGGGAAGCGGGCAGCGCGGGCCGCGACGTGCGCGGGCTGCTGCGGGTGCACCAGTTCGAGAAGGTCGAGCAGTTCGTGATCTGCGTGGCCGACGACGAAGAGTCCGACCGCTGGCACGCCCGGCTGCTCGATGCGGCCGAGCATCTGCTGCAGGGACTCGGGCTGCACTACGAGGTCATGGAGTGCTCCACCGGCGACATGGGCGCCGGGAAGTACCGGATGAACGACATCAACACCTGGTTCCCGTCGCTCGGCACATTCCGTGAGACGCATTCCTGCTCCTCGCTGCACGACTGGCAGGCACGCCGGGCGAACCTGCGTTACCGGGACGAGGAGGGGAACGTCCGTTTCGCGTACACGCTGAACAACACCGCTCTTGCGACGCCGCGGTTGCTGGCGGCGCTCGTCGAGAACTTCCAGACCCACGATCACCAGGTGACGGTTCCCGAGGTATTGCGGCCATATCTGGGCGGGCGCGACCTGCTGTTACCGGGGTCCGAAGTGCGCGAGGCGGCCGGGCGTCGTACGCTGCGAGTCGTGGAACTGCAAGCCTCCCGTATCGCAGAGCGTTCCGGGCGCCCGCTGCCGGCACTTACCCGGCGTGACGTCGCCATGGCCCTGCTGTCCGTGCCCCCGGATGACGCCATCGAGTCGCTGCCGGGTATCCGGCGCGCGCTGCTGGCCGTGGGAAACCCGCTGTCGGCCGCGTTCTGGGAGTCCGCGGAATCGATCCTGGCCAGGATCGAGGATGCCGACGCGACGTTCGGTGACGTCAACAGCTGGCTCGAAGCCACCGGCACCGAGCCGACCGGGATGATCGGACTGCACATGTGGGATGATCCCGCTGAGCGCAGCCCGCTGCAGGAAGAAATGCACACCCGGCTGGTGATGCACCTAGAGGAGCAACTCGCCGCTGGACGGATCGACCCCGACGGCCTGGTCCGCGACGATGCCGCCGCCCGCCGGGCATACCTGGCGATCCAGGAGCAGTGGATGACCTCGCCGCTACCCGATGGCCGGGTGCCGATGACGGTGCTGCTCGATGAACAGGATGAGCAGTTGTTCGCCGACTGGGAAGCAGCCGACCGGGAGGCCCTCGAGGCGCTCGAGCAGGTGCTGCGCAAGGTGGGTGACCGAGCGGTGCCCAGCGGTGACCTGGCGGCGGTCACCGACCGGGTGCGCACGGAGATATCCGGCCGGACGGCGGACGGGCGGATGCTCGCCGCGTTCGGCGGCGTGCGGGCCGACGCCCTGCCGCCGGAAGACGCGGAGCTGTGGCTGATCCTCGCCACCGGAATCGTGGAACCGGAGGGCGACCCCGCGGAGTACCTGGACGAGGCCTTCGATGAGGACTGGGACCTCGATGACGAGGACTACGACCGGGAAGACCCGATCTCCCAGGCGATGGCCTCCGTGGCGGCGCTGGATCACTTCGACTGGCTCGCTGTCATGTCCTCGCTGGTGGCCGGCGGCCCCGGTACGCCAGCCTCGGCGTCCGACCTGGCAGGCTACGTAAGGCGTTTCGACCCGGACTCCGAGGACGACGACGATCCGGAGGATGATGATCTCGGCCCAGCCGACGAGGACCTCGATGACCTTGACGATCTCGGCGAGGTCGACGGCGAGGAGTTCGACTTCGACGCGCTGGACGACGAGCTCGCCATCGAGGGCCTGTTCTCGCACATCCTGCCGCTGTGGCAAGCCCTCGGCGCCGTCGACTCCGACGATAGGCTCACCCCCCTCGGCTGGTGGGGCCTCCCAGAGGCCCTGAAACGCGCCTGGTCCTCCTCCTGAGCGGACCCCGGCCTTTGGAACCCCATGGATGGCCCATCGAGGGCGCTATTGGACACATGTCAAATTAAGGTGTGTTTGCGGCATGTTGCGGGTCCTGATCGTGGTTTACTTCGCGCCGCGAGACCTGGGATGGGGTAGCGAACCGGGCATCCGTGCCATATCACCCTGCTGCCGCGCCGGGCGTTCCTGGTGAGTGCTGCGTTACCCGCACTCTTGTCTGGGTAGTGCAG
>JBEKHI010000236.1:0-13019 GCA_050012355.1 Streptosporangiaceae bacterium
GCCAGCCGACACTGGTCCCGAGCTCAGCTGAATGTGACTACTTCTGGCCCTGTAGCGGGGCACCGAAGGCGATGGGAGAGACCTGACGTGACGATCCGCTTCGTGTCGGTCGTCGGTCCTGATACCGGCCTGCTAGATGCCGTTATCGCGCATTACCGCGGCCTTGGCGTCGAGTCCTTCCACCTGACCCGGCACATCGAGTCGTTTGACGACCCGGAATTCCAGCGGGCTCAGGACGTACTCACCCGGCATGGGCTCGCATTTGCCGCGGTGCACCAGGGCCCGTGGGACGAGGACCTCAACGCCTATCTGATCCGGGCCCAGATGCGGCGGCATCCCAGCGACTGGTGGGTCGTCGCGGACCTTGACGAGTTCCATGTCTACGAGCGGCCGCTAACCGACATCATCGCCGCCTGTGAGGCCGGCGGATACGACTACGTCATGGGTGCCCTGCTCGACCGGGTGGCCGCCGACGGCAGTCTGCCGGCGCTCAAGCCGGCCGCATCGATCTGGGCGCAGTACCCGCTGGCCGGACTGGTGACGCTGCGGGTGCCGCGAGCGGGAACCTCGAAGGCGACTCTCGCCCGCGGGGATGTGCATCTGCACCTCGGCCAGCATGGGGCGCAAACGGGCCGGCAATTGCCCGCGGCGCAGGCCTTCGCTCAGGTACACCATTTCAAATGGACCGACTCGGTGCTGCCCAGGCTCACCCAGCGGATCGACGCGTATTCGTCGGGGGACTGGTACCTGACCTATCCAGCGACCACTGATGAGTCACGCCGGATACTCAAGCATCTCGAGGCCAACGGCGGTCGCATCGACGTCACGGCTGAGGAACTCGCCCTGCGCCGCTGCGGCAGTGACTACACGGACTACGAGCCATGGACGGACCTCATCCCCATGCTCAGTGCTCGCAGATAAATAACACCCCGAGCCTGGCTCCCGCCTCCAGTCCGATGGCAGTAAAGGAGCAATGTGAAGCTCGCGCACTACACTCGCCCTGGGGTTACCGATCGTTCACCCAGGTCGCGCCAGTTCGGCCGGACGGCGATGGCGCTGGGCATCGCCACTGGCTGCTACGGCATAACGATCTCGGTGTTCGCCACCACGACCAGCTTGTTCCTCGCAGATGCGGTTCGGGTGGGGCCGTTGCTCATCGGCCTGTACTTCAGCGGGTGCGCCGTGGCCGGCATCGGCGTCTACCTGGCCGCCGGATGGTGGTCTGACCGACTGGCCGATAGGAGGGTTGCCCTCGCCTTGACCGGGCTGGCTGGGGTCGCTGGCGCGGTGACTTTCATAGCCGTCCGGAGCTACGCGGTGGTATTCGTTACCGGGGCCGTGCTCCTCAGCCTGAACGGCGCGTACTTTTCCCAGTTGTTCGCATATGTCAAAGAGTTCGCCGAGGCCACCGGCCGGGAGGTGGCTCCGTTTAGTTCCGCGGTACGGTCAATCTTCTCCGGCGGGTGGGTAGTCGGCCCGCCGGCCGGCTTTTTCCTGCTGGCACACATCGGCTTCGGGCTTATGTACACGAGCGCCGCGGGCCTGCTCCTGGTGACCACACTAATCGGCCGCTGGCTCCTGCCAGCCCTGCCCTTGCCGCCCAGGCCGCCGGACAAGGACATCGTGAATAGCCACCTGGCCGGGATGCGCCGGGTTCTCGCCACCGTGCCGCGCCGCACGTGGCTGCTGCTCGGTTCGGTCACAGCGGTCTACGTGGCGGATCAGATGTACCTTATTGTCATTGCCTTGTACGTCACCAGGAATCTGCACCTGTCAGCGGCTTTGGTTGGCCTGCTGGCCGGGATCTGCGCGGCACTCGAAATTCCTCTTATGATCGTGGTGGGCCGCCTCGCCGGCCGCATCGGAAAGCTGCGCCTCGTGGCTGCCGCCATGGTCATTGCCATCATTTTTTTCTGCCTGCTGCCAGTGGCTGGCTCGACACCGATCCTGATCGCCCTGCAACTGCCGAACGCCCTGTGGACCGCGGTGATAATGAGTATCCCGATGGTGATAGTGCAGCAAGAGGTGCCCGGCGGATCCGGCACCGCGTCCGCGCTCTACTCATCTACCTTTATGATCGCCGGACTGCTGGCCGGTGCCATCACTGGGGTGGTCGCCGCCCAGGCAGGATACCGAAACGTATTCTGGATCTGCGCGGGTCTCTGCGTGATCGCGGCCGCATTGCTCCTGTGCCGGATGGCTTCGCGAGTTACTGTTGTGTTTAAATGAGGGGAAGTTAGCAGTCATTTATATTGCTATTGCATTGAATCATTGATAAAATTCTGTTAATTCCACAGTTTTGAATGTGCGCCCTGCCGTGATGTCGCGGACGAGAGGAGGCAGAGCGGCCCATTCGGACTGTATCTCGTCTGATCTTTGCGGCTGTCGGGCTGCCTTAAACAGGCTCGTTCGCTTCGATTCTGGACTTCGAAGCTTCGCCATTGCGGCATGAACTGCTGCCCCCACGTCGCCGAATTAACCACTCAATAGGAGAAATATGCCTCTCCCACCGTCAACGAAAGATCCCTGGGCAGACGTTACAAGCGCGCACAGTTTCCGGTGTGATGAGCTGGTATCTGCCTTGCAGAAATACATCCGCCGGGGCAACCTGGAAGAGGCGCTTCTCGTCGCTCGGGAGATGTACGAGACAAGCCAGGAACTGGAAGCGCATCTGTGGAACCGGCTGATGGTGATCTCCGCGTCCGACTGCAATGATGGAACGTTTCTGCAGACGACCATCATCGAGTCCCTGCATCGGGTGGGCATGCGCATGCAGCGGGGCACCGGCGAACGCTGGCTCTTCCTCGTCCAAGCTGTCCGCTACCTGGTCTCGTTCCCCAAGGACATGACCACCGATGAGCTCTGCATGTGGTCGCGCCACACGATGAACAACCACCTCCGCGGGCCGGTCATACCGGACTACGCGCTCGACATACACACCGAAGCAGGTCGCAAGATGGGCCGAGGGGTGGCTCACTTCCTCGATGAGGGAACGGTCATCACCAATCAGTACGAGGGCGCCGACCCAACGTTCGGTGAGCGCGTCCGGGAGACGGTGGCCCGGGAAGAGTGGGGGTAGCATGCCCGATCACGCTGCCTCATCCCCTTCCGAGAAACCGGCACCGACGGTCACCTTCCTCGGACACGCTGGACTGTCGGTGGATGCCGCCGCGTTTCGGCTCGTGTGCGACCCCTGGTTCGACAGCGCCGGCGCCAACTTGGGCTCCTGGTTTCAGTACCCTCGCAACGATCACCTGGATCTGGAGCCGTTGAAACAGGCGGACTGGATAGCGGTCACCCACGAGCATCTCGACCACTTCGATCCGTGGTTCCTGGCTCAGCTCCCATCCTCCGCGCGGGTGCTCATACCCCAGTACCCCGCTGGAGGCTTTCGTCGCCGGGTCCAGGAGGCCGGTGTCGGCAACATCATCGAACTCGCTCCATGGCAACAGTTCCCCCTGGACAACCATGGCTCCTGGATCGCCGCGATCCCCGACGTCTCGCCGATGTGGCATGACGCGGCCTTCCTGATCGTCGCGGACGGGTTCGCCATCTTGAACTGCAACGACGCCAAACTCATACCCGCGCAGACCCGTCGCGCCAAGCACATGGCGGGAGGAGTCCTGTCGTTGATGGCGCTCCAGACCTCGCGCGCCGCCTGGCACCCCATGGCTTACGACAACTACACCCGCGACGAGGTCCGGCGGATCGCCTGGGAGAAGAAGCTCGCCAAACTCCACGCGGTGGCACGACTCGTGCGGGCCACCGCACCCGAGCTCGCCGTGCCGTTCGCGGGCCCGCCGTGTTTTCTCGACGCCGACCTGCGGAGTAACAACTGGGTGCTGGACCGCGGAGCCGACGGGGCCTATACCGATCCAGAGGAAGCACGGGCTTGGCTAGCACAACAACTTCCGCAACAGCAGTGGGAGGTCTTCCAGCCGGGGGACCGGATAGACCTCGGCAGCCGGGAGGTAACGCGCGATCAGGTGTCATCCGCGTTCCGCTTCGAGGACAGAGCGGCCTACCTGGCGGAATACGCGGCCGACCGTGCCGCAGCGATCGCCAGGGTCAAGGCCAGCTGCCCGGAGCCGGGGCCGGAGTTGCGCGCGCTGTTCACTGAGCATTTCCAGCAGCTGGGCCGGCTGAGCGAGCACTTCAACGACCGGATCGGCATGACCGTACGGTTCACGGTCAACGGCCCGCACGGAGGCCAGTGGGACGTCTCCCTGAACCGCGACGGGGTGACGGTCGGCGAGGACCTGGCCGATAAGCCGAGCTATCACCTCACCGTGGACGGCCGATGGCTGCTGCCCGTGCTCACCGGAAGGATCAGTTGGGAGGGGCTGCTCTTGTCCTTGCGGGTGCGCTTCTACCGCGATCCCGACGTGTACAACGACTACCTGGTCGGGCTTCTCAAGCACGCCGACGCGGAAGCACTCAAAGCAGTCGAGCAGTACGACACGACACGGAACTCTGACGAGCGCATCACCGTCATGGACAGCTTCGGCGACGCCTACGAGGTCAGCAGGTACTGCCCCCATGCGGGTGAGGATATGTCGGTGGCGTCCATCGTTGAAGGCCGCCAGCTCACGTGTCTGCGCCACAACTTCACTTTCGACTTGGCAACCGGGCAATGCCTCAACGCGCGCAGCCTGCGGCTTGCGGTCTCGCGCGTCTCACCGTCCGCCCCTTCCGACTCGCGGGGAGGCCCCGCCATGCACACTCCCACCCTCTACGACCGGCAGCACTGGCCGGAAGTTCAAGTCTGGGCCAGGTACACGGAACAACTTCCACCTACGGAACTGGTGCAAAGCGTCCACATTGTCGCCATGGACGCGGCCGGAAACATCTGCGTCTGCGAAGACGACCGGCGGAACATATTCCTGCCCGGCGGCACCCGCGAACCCGGGGAATCGATCCTGCACTGCGCCGTCAGGGAACTGCGTGAGGAGGCTGGCCTCACGGTCACGGGCAGCGTCCGCTGGTTCGGCGCCCACCTGGCCGACGGATACAAACCCACCCCCTATCGCCCGTATCTGCCGCACCCCAAGAAGGCCTGGCTGTGGGGCGTTTGCGACGCCGTCCAAGATGGGCCGCCGACCAATCCTTCCGGAGCGGAACAGGTCATCTCCGTGCAGATGCTTCCGGTCGCCGACGCGCAGAACGCCCTGTCCCAGGTGAAGCCCTGGTACCCCGAACTGATCGAGCGCGCCTGCCACTTCCACCGGCGCGGGTCCGTCGATCAGGTGGCGGTGCCGGACTACGGGGAGACGCAGCCGCTATGACCTCGGCAGTCTCGATCGTCGACACGGACATCAACGGCGTCAATGACGACGCCTTCGCCCTTCACTACCTGCTCGCGAAGCAGTACATCCCAGCGATGATCACCACGTGCTCAGGCAACACTCTCGCCTGCGACAGTCTCGACGACGCCCGCATTCTGCTCGCGTCCTACGGCATCGAGATGACGACCCAGGCCGGCCCGGACAGTCCCCAGGGATGGACCCCGGAGATTCACGAGTATCACCGAAACCTGCGCAAGGAATCGGATGACTCGGTGTACCTAGGCGAGCTGGGCAGCCCTCGCACGCATTCCGCGTCGACCGACGATGGCCGGACCATCGCCTACGCCGCTACGGCGCCCCTAGCCGGCTACCTGGCGCTCGGCCCGCTCGGCAACCTCCGCGACGCCCTCGTGTCGGCGGCGCTGCCCGCTACGGGTCTCCAGCACCTTGTCTTCTCCGGCGGCGCCTTCGGTGTCCCCGGAAATGTCGGGCGGCTCGCCGAGTTCAACATTCTGGCGGATCCGCTCGCCGCGGCCTATGTGTTCGCGGCGCCCCTTGCCCGCGTCACGGTGGTCCCGCTCGACGTGACCGCCGAGCTCACCTACGGCTTGCCTCAGTACCGGCGGATCACGTCCGGAACCGGTCCGTTCAGCCAGGACCTCGGGAGAACCAAGGGAGCCGCGTTCGCGG
This sequence comes from Streptosporangiaceae bacterium, assembly GCA_050012355.1. Taxonomy (GTDB): domain Bacteria; phylum Actinomycetota; class Actinomycetes; order Streptosporangiales; family Streptosporangiaceae; genus JBEKHI01. The sequence goes on from JBEKHI010000236.1 coordinate 5,976, forward strand.
CCCATCCGGACTTCCGCGAGCCGCTGTGGGACCTGATAGCCGCCATGGTGATGACGAACCCGGAGATTATCACCCGCAGCGTACGAGGCGAAGTGAGCGTCGGCACATCGCCTACCGCTTCGCTTGGCGCCACGACACTGCGGCGTTCCGACCACGGTCACGTGACAGTGGTCCTCGAGGTCGACACCGATGGGGTGCTGGACGAATGGACCCGTACCTTCGAGAGCGTCCAGGAATGACGGCTACGGAAGACTTGATCAGCCGCACATCGATCGTGATTCCTGTCAAAGACGACCCGTTGATCTTCCGTTGCCTCGAGTCGGTCGACGAATCCGCCGAGGTCGTCGTGGTGACCAACGGCAGCACGCCGCGGTTCGTGAAGTCCCTGGCCTCGTTTGAGAGGTATCCCCTCGAGATCGTCTCGCTGGAGGAACCGGGGATCGGCGCGGCCTTCAACGCTGGCGCGGAAAAGGCCTCGGGTGACTTCATCCTGCTCATGGACTCGGACTGCGTTTTCACTCCTGGAAGCATCCGGGCAATGGTCAAGGGCCTGGGGAGCGGTAACTTCTCCCGGGGCCGCACCGTCTTCAGCAGCTACAGCTGGGCCACCCGGATGGCGGCCCGCACCCGGGAGTACACGGAGGACGCTCTGCGTACGCGCCGTCCGAACGCCTACAGCCCTCCGCTGCTCTACCGCAAGGATGTCATCCAGCACATGGGCGGCTATCACTTCGATCCGCGCCTGGACTGGCGTGAAGACCGGGACTTCGAGTTGCGCAGACGAGCGGCGGGACTGCCTATCGCGTTCGTTCCCGCGGGCACGGTGATTCACAAACCGCTGAGCATCCGGGCTGATCTGGCCAGTGTGCTCAACTACGGTGCGGGTCAGCACCGCGGGGAGCTCCTCGGTGTCCTGCCCAAGACTTCCCTGCGGCACGAGTTCGCCAAGACGGTGCGCGGCGGCGCCCGCATCGCCGTGGGAACGGGCAACCCCGTGCTCGCCGTCTATCCCTTCGTGCGCTTCCTAGCCTTCCTGCGGGGCTATCGGAAGGCGGCCAGGAGACACGCTAGTGATCATCGCGTGTGACCTCGACGGAACCCTGACCGACGGGCGTGGTGTCATTTCGGCAGAGAACACCGGGGCTCTACGGTGGGCGAAAGAGCACGGTGCTACCTGCATCCTCGCCACCAGCCGACCCTCTCGATGCCTCGACCTGCCGACGCGACAGCGCGCTCTTTTCGACTGCATCATCACGTGCGACGGGGCGGAACGGTCGGCCCCGGAGCCGACCGGGGTTCACCTGCCACTGTCCCCGAGCGACATCCATCGCGCCTGGCGCGCGCTCCAGGACGCGCACATCACCGGCGCGTACGCCGTCGAGCTCGGCACTAGCCTGGGCCACGAGGAGAGCTATACGGGGTGGCCCGCCACGGACACTGGCGTGCCTGCCCGGACTGGTCCGTTTCGGGAACTGTGCGGGCAGGCACCGGTAGCCAGAATCTTCTTTCGCCCCGACATTCAGGGCGCCGCTGCCCTTCTCGCGACGGCCGCTGACCTGACGGCCGCGGCCGGTGACAGCATCGCGTGCACCGTCTGGGAGCAACCGGAGGCAGCCAGCGTGGTGCAGTTCTCGAGTCGGACGGCCACCAAAGGCAATGCCGTGCGCGCCTGGCTGGCCGACACCGGCAGAACGGCACAGCGGCTGATCGCCTTCGGCGACCAGCTGAATGATCTGTCCATGCTGGAGCTGGCTGACGACGCCTTCGCCGTCGGCGATGCGCACCCTTATCTGCGCCAGCGATACCCGCATCTTCCCAATGCCGACAGCGCCGCAGTCGGCCGGGGAATCCGCCGGATGCTGGAGACTATGCACGCCCAGCGGAGCTGAGGGCCTTCTACAGGGTTCAGGCGTCACGGCGGGAAAGCGCCCAGGCGCCGGCGCCGAGCGTCACCATCGCGTACAGGCACAGCAGGCCGAAGACCACCCCAGACGGCAGCGTGTCCGGGAACGGCTTGACCGCGGTCAGCGCATTCACCATCGGGTGCGGCAGGAAGTTCTGCATCGTGTTCTGCAGCGACGGGCTTATGAACAGCAACGGCAGCACGAACAGCACGAAGACCACCGCGCAGATAGCGCCCGCGGTATGCCGGATTATCGCGCCGATGCCCAGGCCGATCAGCGCTGGGTAGGCGCCGGCCATCAGGACCGCGCGCAGCACGCCGGGCTGACCAAGGGCCGCATGCGGAGCCGGGGCCTTCAGCGCCGCCTGGCCGACGAAGAACGCCACGAAGGCAGTGACCTCCCCAGCCGCCAGCGTGACGGCCCCGAGCACCGTCGCCTTGGCCGCGAGCACGAGCGGACGCCTGGGCGCCGCGGCGAAGGTAGCGCGGATCATCCCGGACGAGAACTCGGTCGTGATCGCGAGTACCCCGAGGGTGCCGAACAGCAACTGGCCGAGCACCAGCCCGATGAAGCAATCATGGGTCGGGTCGAAGGACCCGCGATCGGCGGCGGACAGCTGCGCGTAGCCCTCATGGCTCAGCACGAGCACGGCCAAGCCGATCATGCTGGCCGCGAAGACGGCCACGATCCACCAGGTCGAGCGAACCGTGCGGAGTTTCCGCCACTCCATCTGGGCGACGGTACGGAAACCGTAGCCGCGGCGGGAATGGCGCACCGTCGTTATGGTCATCGTAGATTTCCTGGGTAGTCGGTAACATCGTCGGTCAGCTGGAAGAAGGCTTCCTCCAGCGAGCCACTGCGGGCGGACAGCTGGGCGACCGTGGTCTGGGCGAGTAGCCGGCCGCGGCCGATCACGATGAGGGCGTCGGCGGTGTGCGCGATCTCGCTGATCAGATGGTCAGGTGATCGCGAGCCGTGCGGCCAGGATGAAATGCCTTGGCCTCCAGCAGCGCGCCCACCTCGCGAAGCGGCCAGCGCAGGCCGCTGTAGGTCTTCCCGCCGATCCTGACCCGTCCGGCGTCCGGCCGGTCCAGGCCCATGATCATGCGCATCGTGGTCGACTTGCCCGCGCCGTTCGGGCCGAGGAAACCCGTCACCGTGCCGGGACGGACATCGAAGCTCAGGTTGTCGACCGCGCGGGTGGACCGGTAGTGCTTGACGAGGCCGCGTGCTTCGATCATTGCTGCTGTCATGCCAACCACTGTTTCGCGGCAGGCGACGCTGGGTCACCGGGGCACACCGGACACTTGGGGGTATGGCAGGCCCCACCCTCAGGCTCTGAGGTAGGCGAGGACCGCCATCACCCGGCGATGCTGCGTGTCGTCGGGTGGCAGGCCGAGCTTCGCGAAGACGTTGCCGATGTGCTTTTCCACCGCGCTAGCGGAGATCACCAGCCGACGCGCGATGGCCGTATTGGAATGCCCCTCGGCCATCAGTGCCAGGAGCTCTCGTTCACGGGCGGTCAGTGCGTCCAGCGGGTCATCGCGGCGCTGCCTGGCCAGCAACTGGGCAACGACCTGCGGGTCAAGTACCGTCGCGCCACCGGCGACTCTGTCCAGGGCGTCCAGGAACTCCTCGACCTTGGCGACCCGGTCCTTCAGCAGGTAGCCGACCGCGCCGGAGCCGTCCGCGAGCAGGTCAGCGGCGTAGGCCACTTCCACGTACTGGCTGAGCACCAGCATGGGGGCCCCGGGCAGGTGTGAGCGGGCGGTGATCGCCGCCCGCAAGCCCTCATCCGTATGAGTCGGCGGCATCCGCACGTCGACGACCGACACGTCCGGACGGTGCTCGAGCACCGCCTCGACCAGGGCCGGGCCGTCGCCGACCGCCGCCACTACCTCGTGACCGTCCTCGGCGAGCAGCCTGATCAAGCCCTCCCGCAGCAGCACCGAGTCGTCAGCTACGACGATCCGCACGGCAATTCCGCGGTAACCGTCGTCGGCCCCCCGTCGGGACTGGTGACGCGCAGCTGGCCACCGATCGCGTGCAGCCGGTCATCCAGGCCCTGCAGCCCATGTCCCTTGCTCACAGCCGCGCCGCCCGCACCGTCATCGGTTACCCAGACTCGCAAGGCGCCCCCACCGTCGCGGATGCCGATCGTGCACTGGCGGGCCTGGCTGTGCTTAGCCACGTTGGTCAGGGCCTCCGCGATCACGAAGTACGCGGCCGTCTCGACGGCGGGCTCCAGCCGGCGAGTCAGGGGAGCGGCATCGAGCTCGACGGGTACCACCGAACGCGCGGCCAGGGCAGAGACCGCCTCCCGCAGGCCGCGGTCGGCGAGGATGGGCGGGGCGATGCCACGCGACAGGGCACGTAGCTCCTCCAGCGCTTCCTGAGCCTGGACGAGCGCGTCAGCGAGCGCCTCCCCGCCGCCTCCGGCCTGCTTTCGAGGTGACGCTGGGCGCGGCCCAGTTCCATCGCCAAGCGGACCAGCCGTTGCTGGGGACCGTCGTGGATGTCGCGTTCGAGCCGGCGCAGAGCGCTCGCCTCGGCGGTCACCGCGGCGACGGTCTGCGCGCGGGCCGTGTCGCGTTCCTGCTCCAGCCCGCTGATCCGGCGGTACAGCGCGGACAGGTCGGACAGCAGCGTCTGGCCAAGGCCGGCCTGGGCGGCGACGCACGCTCGGGTCACCAGCGGCAGTGTGAACAGCAGGAGAAAGCCGACCACGGTCCCGAGGATGGCCTTCTCCTGCGGCGAGGCCAGCCACAGGCTCACGATGATGTGGGATCGGGCGCTGCCCGCGTAAAGCGTCTGCGGCCACAGCGACGACCCGTTCGAATACCCGTTGCGGAGGGTGAACGTAGTGCAGGCAACAGCCACCCACCACCACATCGCTGTCACCACTGAAGTGACCATAACGACGGGCAGCACTGTCACCGCGTGGGCCGCGTCGAGCCACCGGCCTGGGTCAGACGCGCTGCCTGACTCCTTCGGCCTCTGGCGTCGGCCCGTGCCGTCCGGCTGCGAACGCACCTTGGCGATCCGCCACCGTTCCACGTCGGCAGGCCACCGCGCCAGTGCCCGACCGCCAGCCACGACCGGCGACCCGCCCGGCAACAACAGGCCGAGCATCCCAACGCCAAGGCCGCCGAGCACCAGCAGCAGGCCAATCGCAGCGGTCACCGGCGCTGTGAGCAGGTACAGCGACTCCACCAGCGTGCGACGCCCGATGCGTAGCAGGAACCTGGCACCCGGCTGCCACCGAACCCCGGCTACGGAGGGCAACGATACGGCCATGACCCCCAGCATAACCACGCGGACGAGCCGGGTTACGCTGCGGGAGATGAAGGACTTCGACCTAGCGGCGCTAGCTGAGGCGCTCGACGCGAGGCGTTCCGAGCTGGGCTTGACGTGGCAAGAACTCGCCATCCAAGCGACCGACAGGCCGTCTCGCCGGTCGGACCGGAGAATCGCCGCGTCGACCTTCAAAGGCATGTCCCAGCGCGGCTCAGTCAGGGACACGGTCGTGCTGCAGGCGCTGCGCTGGCTAGGTCGCAGTCCTGAGAGTTTCGTCCCCGGGCTCCCCGAGACGTCGGAGCACACACTTCCCGACAGTGCCGCAGGCCGCCCGGCCCTCGACACTCGAGCGATCTACCAGGCGATGAACGAGAAAAGGGCCGCGCGGGAACTCACCTGGCGTGACGTCGCCAACGAGCTCGGGGCTGGCTTCAACCCAGGCAAGCTCACCCGGCTCGCCGGCGGAACAGGGATCGGGTTCCCGCGGGTCATGAGGATCTTCCAATGGCTCGAACGTCCCGTCGCCGAGTTCACCTGCTTTATCCCGGACGAGTGAAAGGTGGCGGGCCCGGATCCGGCTGCCGCGCCCGCGGCCCGAGGCGTGCACTGTTGATGGTGGTGGTGCTGACAGTTCAGGTGTTGCTTGCGTGGTCTCCTGGCTGGTGCCCGGTTGCTGGCGGGTGCTGCATTACCTAGGTTCTGACCCGGAAGGTCCTCCGCCTCGGCTGGGCGCGGCAGCCGGCCCGAACCCGCTGGCGGCCAGCTGACTTCTCCCGGCTTAGTGCACATTTCCCGTCCGTAATGCCGGATATGCCCGGCAGCCGGGGTGCATTAACCCGGGAGAAGATGCCTCCGGACAGCGCCGCACGCGGCAGCGGCTGGGCAGGGACTTTCGGCTCAGCGCCTAGTAACGCGGTACGGAAGTAAGAGGATGACGAGCGCTGCCACAGCAGGATGATCGCGCCTAGGCCGATGAACCAGCTCACGACCACGCCGAGCAGGCCCCAGGCACTGGTCGAACCCGTCAGTGACATCAGCGTAGCGAGGGTCGACAACGCGAAGAGGATTGTCGAGACGACCCGCGCCCACGGCCTGCCAGCCTTGCATTTCCACGCCATCCAGAGCCATAGCACGATGGGGATCGGGATGCTGATGACGGCACCAGTGGTGAGCAGGGCCGACTCGGGAGCGGTTCCCTGGGCTTCGGTCACGAGGGAGACCAAGCCGACGATTCCGCTGATCAGGTATACGCAGGCACCCGCGTACATCAGGTACACGGCACGCCGGACGGATCTTGGAGCGGGTCCTGCCGACGCCGGATTCCGGAATACTCGATACACGTGCGCATGTTAGTCCCGCGGCACCGGTCACGGTCGCTCGTGTCCGCTTCCCCGAGGTCATCAGCATTCCTCCCTCATGCTGATTGTTCCCCCGACAGCAGGGGCACGACCGCTAGCAACGCTGGTGCCGCTAGGACCGGCAGGCAGGCGCTCAACGGAATCCGCCCGATCAGTTGCCCAGTCAGCACGGCTCCGGCCGAGTTGCCCGCGTTGTAGCCGCTGTTGACCCAGTTCCCGGCCCGGTTGCGAGCCGTCGGCGATGCCAGGCTGTCCGTGAGGACGTAGGCGGTCGCGAGGGCAGGGGATACCAGCAACCCGGCTAGGCCGATTAGCAAGGCCAGCACGGGCAGGTTCGGGCTCAGCGCCGCTAGGGCCAACATGATTGCCAGACCCGTGGCCAGCAGGGCGAGCCGCTGCCGCGCCGAGATTCGCCAGGTCACCGCGCCGTAACCGAGACCGCCCAGCGCGCTGCCGACCGACAGCACCGCCTCGATCCACGCCAC
>JBEKHI010000237.1:0-13019 GCA_050012355.1 Streptosporangiaceae bacterium
CGAGCCAAAGGCGCGCCCGGACTGCCTGGACTGACGAGCGACGAGCGCCAGCGAGGAACGAGGAAGGAAGGCAGTCCATCAAGGGCGCGCCGGCGGCGAGCCGAGCGGGAAAGATATGAACCAGTTCCATCTGGACGCCGAAACGATCGCCGAGTACCAGGCGGGTGCTCTGGCTTTCTGGCATGTCATCCGCCGCCGCCGCATCGCAACGCACCTTGCCCAGTGTCCCGACTGCTCATCGCTGACGCGGCGGCTCACTCAGGTCAGCCTGGTTCTCGCCGCCGCCCCCCTTCCGGCGATGCCCGCAGACGTCGCGGAGCGCCTCACAGCCGCCCTGGCGGCCGAGTCCTCGCCATCGAGCATCACGGCGGCGCCTAGCCGCTCCAGGCGGCTCCTAGGGGCTTCCGGCGGACGCGGGCCTCGGCTGGTGCCTGCCATGACGGCCATGGTCGTCTTGGTGGCACTGGGCATCGGGGGGTACGCGTTGAGCCAGACGAGTAGCCCGAGTCCCTTGGGCGGCGGCAACGCCGCTCCGGAAAAGCCCTCGGCCGCCAACGGCCGACTTGCTCCCGATCATGTAGGCACCGAGCGCACCGGAGCCGGCGTTGAGCAGCCGGCGTACCGGGTGGTGGCCACCGGGACCGACTATCTGCCGCAAACGCTACGTGCGCAGGTCATCAGAGAGATGAAGGCCGGCCTAGCGAGCGTGGCGGCACCACCGGCCGCGCTGGCTGCCTGCATGGCACGGATCGGAGCCGGCTCGGTGGTGACATTCGTGGACCTCGCGCAATATCAAGGTCGCACGGCGTGGATCGTGGCGTCGGCCGACCGTGCCTGGGTCACCGGCACCTTGTGTTCGGCGTCCCGGCCGGACCTGCTTACCTCGATCTCACTCGTCCCATCATCCTGAGCTGGCAGCGGCTGAGCTGGCGTGGCCTGGACCACGCGGGAATCTTCGCGCCCTAGGATCGGTTGAGCGGGTTGCGAGTCTTCCAGAGAGGCGGCGTTCAGTGCCTGACGTTCGTGACGTCATCATCATCGGTTCCGGGCCGGCCGGATATACGGCCGCAGTGTACGCGGCGCGTGCCAAGCTGCAGCCGCTGGTGTTCGAGGGGTCGGTGACCGCCGGAGGCGCGCTCATGCAGACCACCGACGTGGAGAACTTCCCCGGTTTTCCGGACGGCGTCCTAGGGCCCGACCTGATGGACAACCTGCGCAAGCAGGCCGAGAGGTTCGGTGCCGAGCTGCTAGCCGACGACGTGACGTCGGTTGAGCTAAAGGCCCGGCCCAAGGTGGTGCGGACCGAGACCGAGACCTATTACGCGAAGTCGGTCATCATCGCGAGCGGTTCCGCATACCGCAAGCTCGGTGTCCCGGGCGAGGTCGAACTCTCCGGACACGGCGTGTCCTGGTGTGCGACGTGTGACGGGTTCTTCTTCCGCGAGCAGGACATCGCGGTGATCGGCGGGGGAGACTCCGCGCTGGAGGAGGCGACGTTCCTCACCAGGTTCGCGAGGTCCGTCACGCTCATCCACCGGCGGGGGGCGCTGCGGGCGTCCAAGATCATGCAGGACCGGGCCTTCGCGAACCCGAAGATCAACTTCCTGTGGGATAGCGTCGTCGAGGAGATGGTCGGAGACGGCAAGCTGACCGGAGTACGCGTGCGGAATACCCGCACCGGCGACAAGAGCGTGGTGCCGGTAACCGGTGCCTTCGTCGCTATCGGGCATGACCCGCGAAGCGAGCTGTTCACCGAGGAGCTGGCCACCGATCCAGACGGATATCTGCTCGTTGAAGACCCGACAACCCGCACAGCTATCGAGGGTGTGTTCGCCTGCGGCGACGTCGTGGACCGCATCTACCAGCAAGCCGTCACCGCGGCCGGCAGCGGCTGTGCCGCCGCCATAGACGCCGAACGCTGGCTAGCCGCAGAAGAAGACTAGGAAAAGACAACAAGCCGAAGCCGCGCCCGGGGCCGTTTGGCTGATGTTCGAGCCAAAGGCGCGCCCGGACTGCCTGGACTGACGAGCGACGAGCGCCAGCGAGGAGCGAGGAGGGAAGGCAGTCCGTCAAAGGCGCGCCGGAGGCGAGCAAGCAAGCACAGTGCGCAAGAAAAGGAGTAACAAATCATGACAAAGGTCGTGACCGACGCCACATTTGAGGCCGAGGTCCTGAACAGCGAAAAGCCAGTGGTCGTCGACTACTGGGCCGAGTGGTGCGGGCCGTGCCGGATGGTGGCCCCGGTGCTCGAGGAGATCGCGAACGAGCACGGTGACAAGCTTGAGGTCGTCAAGCTGAACATCGACGAGAACCCGGCAGTAGCGAAGCGCTACCAGATCATGGCGATCCCGACCATGAACGTCTTCTCCGGCGGGCAGGTCGTCAAGCAGATCGTCGGCGCCAAGCCGAAGTCGGCTCTGCTCCGTGAGCTGGCCGAGTTCATCTAAGCCGTTTCGAGTTCCAAGCCGAGCCGGGTTCCCGCGGGGGACCCGGCTCGCGACGTATATCGGGCACACTCCTGCTCCCCGGACCCCATGGATGTCCCATCACCGGGGCTCTAGCGCCAGCGATGGGACATCCATGGGGTTTATGGCTGGTTTGGTGCACTAAAAACGGCGGGCCGGAGCACCCGCTCCGGTGTCATCGAGCCGAGCAGTCGTTCCAGCGCGACCTCCACATCCTCACGCCAGGTCAGCGCGGTCCTCAGCTCCATCCGCAGTCGGGGAAAGTGGTGGTGCGGGCGTACCGTCTTGAACCCCACCGACAGCAGATAGTCGACCGGCAAGGTGCACGCGGGCTCGGCCCACCGGCGGTCGCCGAACGCCTCGATGGCCCGTACCCCGCGCCGGGTCAGGTCCTTGGCCATCCCCTGGACCAGCATCCGGCCGAGGCCACCCTCGGAAAACTCCTTGAGCACCCGTGCGGTCATCAGCAGCACGGCATCCGAACTCACCGGGCTTGTCGGAAAAGCCGCGGAACGTGGCACATATCGCGGCGGCGCATAGAGGACATAGCCCGCCGGAACTCCGTCCACGTAAGCGATCTTCCCGCAACTCCCCCAGTCAAGCAGCGTGGCTGAGATCCACGACTCCTTTTCCAGCGCAGTGTCGCCGGACTCCTCGGCCCGCGCCTTGCTGACGGGGTCGAGTTCCCAGAAGACACAGCTTCGGCAACTCGTCGGCAGGTCACTCAGGTTATCGAGCGTAATGCTGGCAAGACGGCGTGACATTTAGTTTCCCCGGTCCAATTTAACGACACTCCCCGGCATACCCTTATCTTCGCACGCTACTCCCGACGGCGCTGGCACCTGGGACGGAATAGGCTTGATATACATGAGCCCTGTGACCGAATCCCCCGTTTCCGGCCTGGTCTCGGCCGGGTCGCGCAAGAGTTTTGGCAGCGACAACCATGCCGGCGTCCATCCCGAGGTGATGCGCGCCATCATGCAAGCCAATTCCGGTGATGCCGTCGCCTATGGCGGCGATCGGTGGACCGAGGAAGCACTGGCTCGGCTTAGCACCCTTTTCGGCGGCTCCGCGCAGGCGTTTCTGGTCCTAAACGGGAGTGGTGCCAACGTACTCGGTCTCGGACTGACGCTGCGGCGGCACGAGGCGGTCATTTGCGCGTCGAGCGCGCACATCGCGACCGACGAGTGCGGTTCCGCCGAGCGCATCCTCGGAACCAAACTGCTCACCATCCCGACGCCGGATGGGAAGCTCACCCCTGAGCTGATCGCGGCTCAGCTCACCGGCCGAGGCAACGATCACCGAGCGCAGCCTGGAGCGGTCGCCATCACCCAGTCCACCGAGCTCGGCACCTGCTACTCGCTAGACGAATTGGCTGCCATCAGCTCGTTCTGCCGGCAGAACGAGCTGCTCGTCTACCTGGATGGAGCCCGACTGGCCAACGCGGCGGCCCATCTGGACTGCTCGCTGTCCGAGATAGCGCGACACGCGGACGTGCTGAGTTTCGGCGGGACGAAGAACGGCGCGCTTGGCGCTGAGGCGCTGATCGCCATGCGCCCAGACCTAGCCGAGGCGGCACCCTACATTCGCAAGCAGCACATGCAGCTCGCTTCCAAGATGCGGTTCGTCGCCGCCCAGTTTCTCGCCTTGCTGGACAACGACCTGTGGCTCGCCAACGCGACCCAGGCAAACGCGATGGCGAGTCGGCTGGCCGGGGGACTGGCTGCGATCCCCGGCATTGACCTCGCGTACCCGGTCCAAGCGGACGCGGTCTTTGCTCGGCTCAACGAGAGGCTCATCGCGCGGCTGCGGCAGGACTGGTTCTTCCATACCTGGGATGAGTCCAGCTCGGTGGTTCGGCTGATGACCGCCTTCAACACCACCGAGGCTGACGTCGACGGCTTTGTCGCGGCCACCGAAGCCGCCGGATCCGCATCCAGCTAAGCCGGTGCTCCGGTGCTCCGGAGAACCGAAGCGGTCAGCCCGCCGCCCGTTTCACGTGAAACCGGCGGCGGTGGGGCCGGGATTACTGGGGGGAGTGAGCCGGATTAGCCACCCGGCATCGTCCGGGCTCGGTTCGCTGCCCATCGGCCCGTTTCACGTGAAACGCAACACCAGCCACCATCGGCACTGCCTATGGTCTGTACTCCGTTAAACTGACCTTCGCAACAGTACGGAGCGGCCGAAGGCAAGCTGTCCAGCCAGCCGGGCCGCGTTCACAGCAGGGAGACGTGGTGGCTCAGCAGCGCAGAGGGCTCGGCAAGGGGCTCGGCGCCCTCATTCCCGAAACCCCCCGGGCCATGCCCGGCGCGATATCCGGTGCTACCTCATCGGGCTCCCTCACCGCCGACCCGTCAGATCCGGTGCTCAACGAGGTCGCTGGCGCGTATTTCGACGAGATCCCGGTTGATTCGATCTCGGCCAACCCTCGCCAGCCCCGGCGGTCTTTCGATGAGGATGCGCTAGACGAACTGGCGGCATCCATCACCGAAGTCGGACTGCTACAGCCCGTGGTGGTGCGCAACCTCGGCAGTGGCAGCTACGAGCTTGTCATGGGTGAACGGCGCTGGCGGGCGTCGCGTCGCGCTGGGCTGATGCGGATACCAGCCATCGTTCGGGAAACTCCGGACACCGACATGCTCCGCGACGCGCTGCTGGAGAACCTGCATCGCCAGCAGCTCGACCCGCTTGAGGAGGCCGCTGCCTATCAGCAGCTCCTGGACGATTTCGGAGCGACTCACGAGCAGCTCGCGCAGAAGATCGGCCGGTCCCGGCCACACATCAGCAACACCCTCCGGTTGCTGAACCTGCCTCCGGCGGTGCAGAAGCGGGTTGCGGCCGGAGTGCTCAGCGCCGGGCACGCGCGCGCACTGCTCGGCCTAGATGACACGCAGGCTCAGGAGCGTCTCGCACAGCGGATCGTGGCCGAAGGGCTCTCTGTCCGCGCCGTCGAGGAGATCGTCGCGATCGGGGACGACACCCGCGAAAAGACAACCCGGCGACCTGCTACCAAGCGCCCAGTGGCTCCCGCACTGCGTAATCTCGCCGATCGGCTCTCCGATGTGTTCGACACCCGGGTCAAGGTCGAGCTGGGGCGGAACAAAGGCAAGATTGTCGTGGAGTTCGACAGCATCGACGACCTAGAGCGCATCGTCAAGACGATGGCACCGGAGAGTCCCGAGGAATAGCCGGCCAAAGCAAAGGTCGCGCGGACAGGATGCCCTGTCCGCGCGACCTTTTTGGTATCAGCAGGTTCTAGCTGGGGGAGTCGGCCCGCACAGCCAGCTCGCGAGCCGCCTCCATATAGGCGATCGCCCCGGTCGAGGCCGGGTCGTAGGTGATCACCGACTGTCCATAGCTCGGTGCCTCCGACACCCGCACGCTCCGCGGGATGATCGTCTCGAGCACGACCTCGCCGAAGTGCGACCTAACGTCCTCAGCGACCTGGGACGCGAGCCGGGTACGTCCGTCGTACATGGTGAGCAAAATCGTGGAGACCCGTAGCCGCTGGTTCAGGTGGCCGCGGACCAGTTCGACCGTGCGCAGCAGCTGCTCCAGGCCCTCAAGCGCGTAGTACTCGCACTGAATCGGGATCAGGACTTCCTCCGCGGCCACCAGGGCGTTCACAGTGAGCAGTCCCAGCGACGGCGGGCAGTCGATCAGCACGTAATCCAGCTCGGAGACGTCGAACGCCTCGATAGCGCGGGATAGCCGACCCTCCCTGGCCACCAATGGGACAAGTTCGATCTCCGCCCCGGCCAGGTCGATCGTGGCCGGCGCGCAGAATAGCCCCGGCATTCCGTTGACCGGGACGACGATGTCCGACAGCGGCCCGTCCTCGACCAGCGCGTTGTAGACCGAAGAAGTGCCCACGTGATGATCCACATCCAGCGCCGTGGACGCGTTTCCCTGCGGGTCGAGGTCCACGACAAGCACGCGTTCTCCGTGCTGCGACAGGCTCGCCGCCAGGTTTACCGCGGTCGTGGTCTTGCCCACGCCGCCCTTCTGGTTGGCGATGGTCATGATCCGGCATCGCTGCGGACGCGGCCACGGCTCAGCCGCCGCCACCCGCACCCCCACCGCGGCCTCAGCGGCCCGCGCGATCGGCGTGTCCGCCGGGTTCGCCGGAACTTCCGGCACGACAACGCTCGCGGCGCCCACTTCCCCGGCCCCCTTCACTTCGCCAGGATTACCAACTTCGCTGGCCACCGTTTCTCCTATCCATGCCGCGGAAACTCCGCCACGCAATGTTGACGGCCACCCCACCCCGGCACCGTCGACGACAGACACACTGGTCTTATGGTCAGGCCATCCCAGGCCGACTGCCGCGAGCACCAAGCGGCTCCTCTCGGCGACGTGTTCCCGTGACGACTCGGACAACCGTGGTCGCTGGATCGACCCTATCGTGCCCAACCCGGAGAACCTCGGCACTACGCGCGCCGAGTCGCCTCAGTACCGGTTTCGCATCCGCGAGCTCGGCCTCGGCGTTGCTCCCCTTGATAGCCAGCAGGGTGCCGCCGGGCCGAAGCACGCCTCTCGACCACGACAGCAACCGGTCGAGAGGCGCCACCGCCCGCGCTGTCGCCACGTCGGCCTGAAGATTGCCCGACATATCCTCTGCCCGTCCCCTCAGCACTTGAACATTCGGCAGCTCAAGGGATTGGACGCACTCGTTAAGAAAAACTACCCGGCGGAGCATCGGCTCAAGCAACACGACCTCGAGACCTGGGCACAGCATAGCCAGCACCACGCCGGGCAATCCCGCGCCAGAACCGATGTCCACCAGCGTGCCGGATTCCGGCATCAGGTCCGCGACGACCGCGCAGTTGACCAGGTGCCGGTCCCACAACCGACCGGTCTCGGCGGGGCCGATGATCCCGCGAGTCACACCGTCGGTCGCAAGCAGCTCCGCGTACTGCACTGCCGCCTCGATCTTCAGACCGAAGGCGCGCCGCGCCCCTTCCCCTGGCGGCGAGAGCTCAGTCAGCCGGAAACACCACCACGCGCCGGTTCGGCTCCTCGCCTTCAGACTCGCTGCGCAGGCCCGCAGCGGCAACCGCATCGTGAATGATCTTGCGCTCGAACGCGCTCATTGCGCCGAGCTTGCGCGGCTCTCCGGTCTTCGACACCTCTTCGGCCACCGATTGGCCGTATTCGGCGAGCTCGGCGCGACGACGCGAGCGGAATCCGCCCACATCCAGCATCAGCCTGGCACGCTCTCCGGTCTGGCGGTGCACCGCGAGCCTAGTGAGTTCCTGCAGTGCCTCAAGGACCTCGCCATCATCACCGACCAGCTCGTCGAGGGTAGCGCCGACCACGGACACGACGGCACGATCACCCTCGACGTCCATGTCAATGTCTCCGTCGAGGTCGGCGATGTCCAGCAGACCCTCGATGTAGTCGGCCGCGATCTCCCCCTCTTGCTCCAGCAGGGTCAGATCGCCAGAAGCCGCCTCATCCAGGTCCTCACCGGTCTCGGTCACCGTGCCCTCTTCGGCCACTGACTCTTCCGTGTAGCTCACCACCGGACCTCCCGTCCAGGGCGATCAATGCAGGCACGCAAACCGCTACCGCCTGCCTGAACGCTTGCTGCGTGATTGACGAACCGGCTGTTGCCGGACGATCTTTGTTTCGGGCTCTGGCTCGGGCTCAGGCTCCGGTGCGGCCTTCTTGCCGACTCGGAGCAGCCCGCGCCCTCCAGTCTTGCCATCCGCCGACGCGCCCGTATCCGCACTCGTCTTCGCGGATGTTCCGGTCTTCGCGGATGTTCCGGTCTTCGCGGATGTTCCGGTCTTGGTTCCGGTACCCGTGCCGGGCTTGACTGCCGTGCCAGACTTCACCGACGTGCCCGTCTTCGCCCCGCCAGTACCAGTCTTGGTGCTGGTGGTGCCAGTCTTGGTGCCGGTCGTGCCCGACTTCGCGTTCACCTGCTTGACGGCACCGCCAGAGACGCGACCATTCGCGGGCGCCGTGGCACCTGACGCACCGGTCGCGCCAACCACCGGCATGTTCCGGTACATGAAGTACTGCTGGCTCATAGTCCACAAGTTGTTGGTGACCCAGTAGATCACCAAGCCGAACTGCCAGTACAGACCGGTCAGCGCGAAGAACGGCGCGACGTACATCATGTACTTCTGCGACTGCGCCATCGGGTTGTCTGGGTCCGGGGAGGCGTTCATCAAGCCGCGCTTGGTGGTCTGCCGCATGGTGATGAACGTGGTGGTCATACTCACGAGGACCGCTACCAGGATGACACTGCGCTCGGACCACGGCGGCGCCGGGTGCTCGAACAGCACTTTGTCCGTCAGCAACGCCCCGAAGACCCGCGCTTTCAGCGCGCTGGCCACGACCGCTTTCGTCAGCCCGTACTTCGTGTCGCCGTCGGCGATCGCCTTGAGCACCTCGAAGAGGGAGATGAAGACCGGGAACTGGGCGACCATCGGCAAGCAGCCGCCCAGCGGGTTGACCCCGTTCTCCTTGTAAAACTTCATCGTCTCTTCGTTGAGCCGCTGCTTGTCGTTCTTGTACCGCTTGCGGAGCTCCTGCAACTGCGGCGCGACTGCCAGCATCTTGCGCTGCGAGTGCACCTGCTTGACGAACAGCGGGACCATCAGCAAGCGAAGGAAGATGACGAGGAAGACGATGGACAGGCCCCACGCCCAGCCGCTGTCCGGGCCAAAAATGTGCCCTAGCACCGCATGGATGTGCATGATGCACCATCCGATGGCGTAGAACAGCGGGTTGAGAATGCTCACCGGGCGACTCCTTGCGACCTTGCCGGCACGGGATCGTAACCGCCCGGGTTGAACGGATGGCACCGCGCTATCCGGCGAATCGACAGCCAGAGACCACGGGCCGCGCCGTGCGTACGCAGGGCCTCCAGCGCGTACGTGCTGCAACTAGGCTCAAAACGGCAGCGTGGCGGGATCAGCGGACTGATCAGCTTCCGGTACACGATCACCGGCCCCATCAGGACCCGCGCCGCCAAGGACGGGGCGGGTACCTGCCCTGTCGTTTCCGCGCTCATCGCTGATGCAGCGCCCCAACCTGCCGCCGCAGCAGTCGTCCCAGAACCAGATCCAGATCAGCGGCGAGATCGGCCTGGCTCGCCGACGCGGCCGCGGGATTCGCGCGCACCACGAAAAGGCTGCCCTCGGGAAGTGCGTCGAGATACTCGACCAACAGCGCCCGAAGGCGGCGCTTCACGCGGTTACGGATCACCGCGGTACCAACCGCACGGCTGACGATAAAGCCTACCTTCGCCGGCTCACCAGGGCGAACCCCGTCATGCGCCATCGAATCGGGCGCATCGGGGACAAGCAGGTGCCCGGTCAGGGCGGGACGACCTGCGCGCCGTCCCGCCCGGACCGTGCGCCGAAAGTCGGCAGGTCGCTTCATCCGCGCCTCCCGTGGCAGCATCCGCTGTACCCCGGTGTCGGCACCGGTGGTGACGTCAGGCGCTGAGCTGCGCGCGGCCCTTGCGGCGGCGCGCGGCCAGAATCGACCGGCCCGCCCGGGTACGCATCCGCAGCCGGAAGCCATGGGTCTTTGCCCGCCGGCGGTTGTTCGGCTGGAACGTACGCTTGCTCACTGGAGCTCCAGGTAGGTTGCATCAGGGTCGTATGGCTCCGACACACAACAAACGGGGCGGAAGAGACACAGCACAGTTCCGCCTCGGAGTGTCGGTGGTCGGCCTTTAACGGTAAGCGCAGCACGCCGCTAGGTCAAACCAGCCGCCTCGGAGCGCGGGATCCGAACCATCTGTGAGCGGGCACGTCACCCCCCGAAGTCACCCCCTAGAACACTCCCGTTTACCGACGAGGCTGCCCCCTCGCGCCCTAGGCTGTGGAAAAACAGTAAGCTGACCGGCCCGGGGCCTGTGCACGCCAGAGCCTCGTCGCGGTTACTGGTAACGGAGCGCATCCGGGGGGACACGTGCACAACATGTGGATTGGCCTGTGGAGAGCCGGCTGCTCCGTGAGCGGCCAGGACAGGACAGCGACGGGAGGGGAGTGCATCCGTGACTGACACAGACCTTGCCGATGTGTGGGCACGATCTTTGGAGGGGCTGGCAGGGCTCCATATCCAGCCGAGTCAGCTCGCCTGGCTCAAACTGACCCGCCCGATGGGATTGCTGCAAGACACCGCGCTCATCGCTACACCGAACGCATTCGTCAAGGAGCAGCTCGAGACCCGGCTCCGGCCGCTGGTCACCGAGGTCCTGTCCCGCGAGCTCGGCAGGCCAATCCAGCTGGCGGTCACGGTCGATCCGGCACCCGGTGCTCAGGCCGCGCCATTCTCCCCCGCGCCCCCTCCGCCGCCCGCACCCCAGTATGGGAACGGGCAGTACGGGGACGGCCGATACGGAGATGGCCAGTACGCCGACAGTCAGTACACAGGTGGTCAGCAGCGGTACGACGGGCAGCAGTACGCGGACCCGAGCCCGCAACAGCACCACACTGGCGGGTTCGGCGACCCGCGCCCGGCGCCCGCTCCTGAGCAGCCGTACTCGCCGCTGCGCCCGCAGTCGGCCTTCCACACACCGGCTCCGCCGCAGGTAGCTCCACTCCCGGCGGCGCACATGCCGCCCGCCGAGCGCCCCGCCCAGCTAAGCCACAACCCGCTCGCCGATCGTGGCCAGCAGGCGCCGCCACGGATCGGCGATCACTCGCTTTTCGGCGGCCAGGTACCTGCCAACCACGATTCCCCGACGGCGCCACTGCCGATCGGACCCGGCCATCGAACCGACGCACCCGCCGCCGGACGCGACGAGCCCCGACATGGCGATCCCGGGCGCCCGGCCGGGCCGTCGGCCCACGCCGTGCCACCGGCGCCTACCGCGCCCGTCCACGAGGCGCCCGTCGCCCGCTCGGTTCCGTCGCCGCCAGCCGCGGTACCGTCGCCACCCCCCAGCTCACCGATGCCGACCGGACCGCTCCAGTCCGTCCCCGATCACCACACCAACGGAAACAAGCAGCCGAGCCCCGCTCTTGGCCGCCCGGCGCCCGCGCGACTGAACCCGAAGTACACCTTCGAGACCTTCGTCATCGGCTCAAGCAACCGGTTCGCCCACGCGGCGGCGGTCGCGGTGGCCGAGGCTCCCGCCAAGGCCTATAACCCGCTGTTCGTCTACGGCGACTCCGGCCTCGGCAAGACACACCTGCTGCACGCGATCGGGCACTACGCCCAAACCCTCTACAGCGGGCTCAAGGTCCGGTACGTGAGCTCGGAAGAGTTCACCAACGACTTCATCAACATGATCCGCGACGGTAAACAAGACGGCTTCCGCCGTCGTTATCGTGACGTGGACGTGCTGCTGGTGGACGACATCCAGTTCCTGGAGAACAAGGAAGGGACCCAGGAGGAGTTCTTCCATACCTTCAACACGCTGCACAACGCGAGCAAGCAGATCGTCATCTCCTCCGACCGGGCACCCAAGCGGCTGGTCACCCTGGAAGACCGGCTGCGTAGCCGGTTCGAGTGGGGCCTGCTCACCGATGTCCAGCCGCCGGAGCTGGAGACCCGGATCGCGATCTTGCGGAAGAAGGCGATCCAGGAAGGGCTTAACGCGCCCGCCGAAGTACTCGAGTACATCGCGAGCAGGATCTCCACCAACATCCGCGAACTCGAGGGCGCGCTGATCCGGGTCACGGCGTTCGCCAGCCTCAACCGGCAGTCGGTCGACTTGCAACTCGCCGAGATCGTCCTCAAGGACCTGATGCCGGACACGCAGGGCCCGCAGATCACCGCGCATCTCATCATGGGCCAGACCGCCGCGTACTTCGGCCTGACGGTCGAGGATCTGTGCAGCACGAGCCGGTCGCGCGTCCTGGTCACCGCCCGGCACATCGCCATGTACCTGTGCCGCGAGCTCACCGATCTGTCGCTGCCGAAGATCGGCCAGCAGTTCGGTGGCCGCGACCACACCACGGTCATCAATGCCGATCGCAAGATCCGCTCGCTGATGGCCGAACGACGCTCGATCTACACCCAGGTCACCGAGCTGACTAACCGGATCAAACTGCATGCTCGTACGAGCTAAGTATCCACATTTCGTGCACAAGAATTATTCACATCCTGTGCATACAGCATGTGGACAACTATGTGGAACGCCTTGGGAGAACCGGGGGACAAGCGGTGGGAAGTCTGAGGAAGACCGGCGAGCACGCACAGCCGCCCACTGCGACTCCCCCGCTCGCCCACAGCAGATGTGCGCTCGATAGCGTGTCTGGCCAGCGGAAACCCGAGTTATCCCCGGTTTCCACCGCCCCTATGACTACGACTTTCATCTAAACAAGAAGAAAACAAAAGCAAGTAGGTTGCTGGACCAACGTGGGGAACCTGCTCGCCACCACCGATACCCCGGCCATGAAATCCGCAAACGCCAGGAGGAACTTCCGTGAAGATCGAAGTCGAGCGTGATTCGCTCGCTGAGGCGGTCGCATGGACGGCACGCGCCCTACCGACTAGGCCCACCGCTCCGGTACTCGCGGGCATGCTGCTGTCCGCCAGTGCCGAGCTGACCCTGTCGACGTTCGACTACGAGGTCTCCGC
>JBEKHI010000238.1:0-12894 GCA_050012355.1 Streptosporangiaceae bacterium
GGGCTTGGCGAAGCGCAGGTTGTCGGCGACTGAGGCATGGAAGAGATAGGTCTCCTGGGAAACGACGCCGACGGTGGCGGCCAGGTCGTCGAAGGACATGTCGCGCACGTCCACCCCGTCGATGGTCACCGAGCCGGACGTCACGTCGTACAGCCGGGGAATCAGGTAGGACAGTGTGGTCTTGCCCGAGCCGGTCTCGCCGACGATCGCCAGGCTATGCCCGGCCGGGATCGTCACGTCGATGCCGTCCAGTGTCGGGCGTTCGGCGCTGGCGTAGGAGAAGCCGACGTCGTTGAGCCGGACTTCGCCCTGAACGCGGGCGGGCGTGACCGGGTGCTCGGGCTCCTCGATGTCGACCGGCAGATCCAGGTACTCGAAGATCCGGCCGAACAGCTCGAGGTCGCTTTGCACGTCCACGCCGGTCTGCAGGAGCTGCACGCTGGGGCGGAACAGGGCCTGCTGCAGGGTGGTGAACGCGACCAGGGTTCCGATCGAGATGGCCATGTGACCGTCGTGGCCGGTCAGCCCGGTCACGAAGTAGATCACCGCCGGCATCGACGACATGACGATCTGGATCGTGGACTGCCGCCAGCGGCCCGCCATGCTCGAGCTGACCTCGAGGCCGGAAAGCCTGTCTGACTCGGCCGAGAAGTCGTCCGCCAGCGAGCGGGACCGGCCCATCGTGTGGCCGAGCAGGATGCCGCTGACCGACAGCGACTCCTGCACCATCGAGGAGATGGTGGATAGCTGGCGCTGCCTATCGCGGGTGATGCGGCGGCGCTCGGTGCCGACCCGGCGGCTTATCCACACGAACGCGGGCAGCATGATCAGCGACGCGATCGTCAGCCGCCAGTCGAGCACGGCCATCGCGACGATCGAGGCGACCACGGTGGTCAGGTTGGACACCAGCGTGGTGGCGGTGGTGGTAACGGTGGCTTGCATGCCACCGATGTCGTTGGCGATGCGGGACTGCACCTCGCCGGTGCGGGTCCGGGTGAAGAAGGCAAGCGACATGCGCTGCAAGTGGGAGTAGACGGCGGTGCGCAGGTCGTGCATGACCCGCTGGCCGACCTTGGTCGATACGTAGGTCTGTGACACGCTGAACGAGCTGTTCAGCACGGCGACGACGACCATGCCGATCGCCAGGATGAGGAGCAGTCCGACCCGGCCCTTCGGCAGGGCCACGTCGATGATCGCCCGGATAAGGAACGGGTTGACGAGTGATACGAGTGAGGACGCGCCGACCAGCAGGCCGACGAACGCCAGGCTCCACCGGTAGGGGCGGAACAGCCGCATGATGCGTCGCAGCGGCACCCGAGGATTCTTTGCGGTACCCAAATAAGGCCTCCATGAGTAATTAGTCTTGCTAGCTCAAACAGAGTATAGCTCACAATTGTTCCCCACTCAATCGGAGTTGTACTCTTGAAGGTATGGAGGACCCGGTTCAGCTCGCTGACCAGGTGCAAGGGCTGACAAGACGGCTCCGCCGCGCGCAAGCGCAGCGGCTGGCACCGCTTGGCCTCACCCCGGCCCAGGAGCGCGCGCTGCGGTCGATCACCCGCAGCCCTGAGCCGCTGCGCATGACGGAGCTCGCCGACCATCTGGGGATCGTGCCGCGTTCGGTGACGACGGTGGTTGACTCGCTCGAGGAGGCCGGGCTGGTACGGCGTGAGATCGACCCGGGCAACCGGCGAGCCATCCGGCTGCACCTGACCGATCGCGGGATGGCCGTCCGCAACGACATGCGGGAGGCCAGGCGGCAAGCTGCCGAGGACCTGTTCGCGCACTTGTCAGACGCCGACCGCCGGGCCCTGGCCGGGTTGCTGACCAAGCTGAATCCCGACGGCGACCATCGGCACGCCGGTCACCGGACCGGCTCACCGGAACAGCGCCTGCAGGCTGAGGCTGGTGGCCGTGACCAGGATCCACAGGCACCCGCCTAGCAGCAACGGCCGGGCGCCTGCCCGGCGGAGCGCCCGGACGTCGGTGGTCAGCCCGACCGCGGACAGCGCGACGGTGATCAGGTACACCGATAGCTGGTCCAGGTCGCCGGTGACCCGATGCGGGATCAGCCCGGCGCTCGCGATCCCGGCGGCGACGAGGAACCCGACCAGGAACCACGGCACCAGCCGGGTGGCACGGACCCGGGACGCGGCCGGGCGGCGGCCGGACGCGGACAGGCCGAGGCAGACCGGGATGATCATCAGCGTCCTGGTGAGCTTCACGACCACCGCGTGTTTCGCGGCGACGGCGCCGTAGGCGGTCGACGCGGCCACCACCGAGGACATGTCGTTCACCGCGGTACCCGCGAACAGCCCGAAGGACTGCTGGCTCAGGCCGAGCAGGTGGCCGAGCAGCGGGAAGGTGAGCACGGCGGTCACGTTGAACACGAAGATCGTCGGCACCGCGTAAGCCAGGTCCGCTTCGGTCGCCCCGATCACCGGCGCGACCGCCGCGATGGCCGACGCGCCGCAGATGCCGGTGCCCACCCCGATCAGCGTCCGCAGCCGGGCGGGCACCCCGAGCCGGCGACCGAGCAGCGCGGCCGCCGTCAGGCAGACGGCCAGCGTGCCGATCATCACCGGGAGCGACGCCACCCCGGTGTGCAGGATCTCGGTCAGGGACAACTGGGTGCCGAGCACCACCACGGCCACCGGTAGCACCCGGCTGCTGGCGATGGCGAGGCCGGGCCGCAGCGCCTCCGGCGGCCGCCACACCAGGGCGATCGCCGCGCCGAGCGCGATGCCGATGACCGGCGCCCCCACCACGGGCGCCAGCCTCCCCAAGGCGGTCGCCGCGACGGCCACTCCCGCTGCGAGAGCCAGTCCTGGCAGCGGAACTGGTCGCGCCGTTATGCGGAATGAAACGATCGTCACCGTTCCATCGTGGGTCGGCGAGTACCCCCGCGGTGGCTATGGTTTTGTCATCAGGTCATACCCTTAAGCTATGACCCGATCCCCCGACCTGGACTCGTTGCGGCTGCTCACACTGGTGGACGGTCTCGGGTCGCTGGGCGCCGCCGCGGCGGAGCTGGGGATCGCGCAGCCTTCGGCCAGCAAGCGGCTCGCCACCCTGGAACGGCGGCTGGGACTGGTCCTGGTGGACCGGACCAGGCACGGATCGAGGCTCACCCCCGAGGGACAGGCGGTCGCCGGCTGGGCGCAACGGGTGCTCACCGAGCTGGCCGGGCTGACCGCCGGCGCCGAGGCGCTGCGGGCCCGGCATGACGCGGAGCTGCGGGTCGCCGCGAGCCTGACCGTGGCCGAGTACCTGGCACCGGGCTGGATCGCTGACCTGCGGCAGCGACGGCCCGACCTGTACGTGGGGCTGCGGGTGACCAACAGCGAGCACGTCGCCGAGCTAGTGCGATCGGAGGCGGCCGAGGTCGGGTTCGTCGAATCGCCGGCCGCGCCGCGCGGCTGCGCCACCCGCCGGGTGGCGGCCGACCGGCTGATCGTCGTGGTCGCCCCCGCCCATCCGTGGGCGCGGCGCCGGACAACGCTGACCGTGATCGAACTCGCCGCCACCCCGCTGCTGGTCCGCGAGGAAGGCTCGGGGACCCGGGACACCCTCGATCGGGCGCTATCCGCCGCCGGAGCGCAGCCGGCGCACCCGCTAGCCGAGCTCGGCTCCACCTCGGCGGTGCTCGCGGCGGTGATGTCCGGCGCGGGCCCGGCGGTGATCAGTGAACTCGCCGCCAGGACCGGGCTGGCGGACGGCCGGCTCGTGATGGTGGAACTGCCGGGGCTCGAATTGCACCGGACATTGCGCGCGGTGTGGCCCGCCGGACGCAAGCTAGCGGGCGCGGCCGCCGAACTGGTCGCGATCGCCGGGCGCTAGCTCGAACCCGGTCAAGCTAACTGGGTTCGAGCTAGCGGCTCGCGGAAATAACAGGTCCGGCATCGGAGGGGGCACAATGCAGCGGACTTTGCGGACTCGGCGGCTGCCCGCGCAGGGGGCGCGGCGCGGCGAGGTAGCTCTGCTCACCGGGTTCGCCGACCCTGAGTATGGCTGGGTCCGGTGCGACGCGGCCGCGGTGCTGGCCGCGGACCTGGCGGCCCGCCAGGTGCCAGCCACCGTGAGGACCTCGCCGCTGGGTGAGGCTGCCAACGGCATCTTGCTCACCGTCTCCTATGTTGACCGCCGGGGCGTCGCGGGCGGGTTCGCGCTGCTGGCGCACCAGGACGACTCGGCCGGGATCGTGGCC
The DNA here is from genome assembly GCA_050012355.1 of Streptosporangiaceae bacterium. GTDB lineage: Bacteria > Actinomycetota > Actinomycetes > Streptosporangiales > Streptosporangiaceae > JBEKHI01. Next base: position 4,208 of record JBEKHI010000238.1, read on the forward strand.
GCGCAGCAAGCGGTCACCCGGTGGCGGGCGCTGCTGCGGAGCCGGCGGTTGCTGGTGGCCGATGTCCCGGCGTTGTGCTGGGGTGGGCGACGCGCGTTGCGGCTGATCAGGGAGCAGGGGCCGGTGGTCAGCCTGGGGCGGCCGGCCGGCGCGGCGGATGTGTCGTCGGTCGCTGACCTGGACCGGGTGCCGGAGGGCGCGACGATCGTGCTGCCGGCGCACGGCGCGACGCTGGCCGCGCGGGCCGAGATCGCGGCGCGCGGCATCCGGGTGGTCGACGCGACCTGCCCGCTGGTCGCCGCGGCGCAGACGGACGCCGCGGCCCGGGCCGCCGACAGCGACCTGGTGGTGGTGATCGGTGACGCCTCACACGCGGCGACTCTGGTACTGGCCGAGCACGCCGGGGATGCCGCGGTCGTCATCGGGGACCCGGAAGCGGTGGCCGGGCTGGCTAGTCCGTTGAGCAGCCGGGTGTCCTTCGTCATCGAGCCCGGCCTGTCCGCCGAACGCGCGATGCCGGTACTCCGCGCGCTGCGCGCTCGCTTCCCCCGGCTGCACGGCCATCACCTCGACGCGCTGTGCGACGCCACCTCGGACCGGGAGCAGACCATCGCCTCGGTCGCCGCCGCCAGCGAACTGGTGCTGGTGCTCACCGCCGATGAGCGCGAAGCGCGCCGGATCACCGACACTCCCGTGCGAGTGATCAGCCGGCTAACCGACCTAGACCTCTCGGCGCTTAACGATGTGACCATCGTCGGCCTCGTCACCGGACTCTCCTGCGACCCGGCGCTGAGCCGCGAGGTGACCGCGGCGATCTCCGGGCTCGGGCCGCTGTCGGTGCGGCGCCGCGGCGTCCGCACCCGTGGCTACCCGACGGATGAGCCCGCTTCGCAATCCGACACCGTTAACTCGGTTCCCTGAGCCGGTGCGCGGAGCGTTCCTGGGCGGTGCGGCCCTGCCCGTGAAAGAGCCAGAGCAGAGCCGCACCACCCAGACTCAAGCCAACGGTTGCGGCGCGCCCAGCTCGCTGATCTGGTTCGCGGGCAGCACACGAGCAATGCGCCACAGCCCTAGCCAGCTTTGCGGGAAGACGGTCTCATCGACAAGCGCGGCGTGGGCCTGCGGGTCCGGATCGGCGCAGGCATCGGCACAGACGATGACCCTATATCCCGTATCGGCCGCCCACCGGGTCGTGGACAGCACGGTCCCCGAAGTGGCCACGCCAGCGATGATGAGCTGGTCGATGCCCGATGCCCGCAGCAGCTCATCCAGGTTCGTGGTGGCGAAGGCACCAATGGACGTCTTGCCGAGCACCGGCTCGTCTCCTACCGGCGCGAGCATGGGGTGAATCTGGTCTCGCATCGGCTCCGGGACGACGTGGATCACGGGCAGCCCGGCATCGCGGGCCGCCGTGAGCGCGCTGGCGGCTTTGCCCGCGACGGCTTCATCGTGACTGAAGTTCTCAACGATGTACGTCACGTAGTCCAGCGCCAGAAAGGCGGTCTCGGTCATAGGTCTCCCGTTCAGCTATGCGGCCTGCGCCTCAAAGCCTAACGGCGCAATATCCTGCGTCTCATGCCTGACCGGCCGCCAGACGATGCCTGGCCACAGCTCGGCGTGGAGGCCGGGCTCTGCCGGACCTGCCAGCACGCCAAGCTCAACCAGACCCGGCGGGGCACTGTCTACCTGCGGTGCACCCGCGCCGAGTGGGACCCGGCGCTGCCCCGCTACCCGCGGCTACCCGTCACTGGGTGCCCGGGATACGAGCAGCGCTAAGGATTCTTCGGCTAGGGCGGCGAGCCGGTCCAGGGAGGCCAGGAGTTTTTCCGCGGTGGTCGCCCGGGCGCGCAGGAGGCGCTTTTCATCGGTCAGCCGGGTCCAGTCGTAGGTGCAGGTGGCCCGGGTGCTGGACGGGCCGGCCGGGGCGAGTTCCCAGCGCCACCGGTGCCCGGGTGGCTGCTGTCCCGGCTCGGCGGGCGTCCAGGCGATCCGGCGGCCCTCATCGAACTCGACGACGTGGTTCTCCCGGACGCTGCCGCTGGTGAGCGTCATCGTGAACACGTCGCCCTTGCCGTGTACCCGCTGCCCGGGGGCGGCCTCGGCCAGGTTGTCGTTGCCATCCCACCGGGGCTGCTGGGCCGGATCCGCGATCAGCTCGAAGACCTTCTCCGGCGCGGCCGCGATCTCGCGGGTCACGCTGACCACACGCGGCGCATCCTGCTCATTTCCCATGGCATCCATCCAAGCAGTTCCCCAGCGATGTCCCATCAACGGGACATCGCTGGGATCGCTAGGCGCCGGCCCCCGTGGGCGGCGTTAGCTGCCGGCCAGGTCAGCGCGGCGGATGCGGATCGTGGTGATCGTGACGACGAGGATGAGCAGCGAGAGCGCGGCGGCGACCAGGAAGGCCCGGTCGAAGCCGACGGCCAGCGCGTGCCGGTACGCGGCTTGCAAAGCGGCAGGCGAGCCCGTCCGGGCAGTGGCGGTGCGGGCGCTGTTGTTCACCACCGTCCAGGCCACGGTGCCCAGCACCGCCAGGCCGATGGATCCGCCCACCTGACGGCCTGCATTGAGCAGGCTGGCGGCGGCACCGGAGTCCGCCTCGGGAACGCGGGACAGACTGACCAGCGTCAGCGGGACGATCATCAGCCCGTACCCGGCCCCGAACAACAGGCCCGGGCCGAGCAGCCCGCCCGCGTACGTACTGTGCTCGGTCACCCGGGACAGCCAGTACACGCCCCCGGCGCTGGCGGCGCCGCCGGCCAGTAGCAGCGGACGTGCGCCGAACCGCTGCACGAGTGAGCTGGCAGCAGCCGCGCCGACCAGCATCAGCACGGTCGTGGGCAGGAATGACACCCCGGTCTTGAGCGCGGAGTATCCCCACACCTCCTGCACGAATAGGCTGAGGAAGAAGAACATGCCGAAGATGGCGGTTCCCATCGTCAGCATGATGAGGTAAGCGCCGGCCCGATTCCGGTCGCGCAGCAGCCGCAGCGGCAGCAACGCGTGGCGGCTGCGCGCCTCGATGACCGCGAACGCGACGAGCAAGACCACGCTGCCGGCCAGCGAGGCCACCACCTTGGCATCGCCCCAGTGCGAGACCCCGTTCGAGCTGGTCGCGGCGTTGGTCAGGCCGTAGACGAGTGCGGTCACTCCCGCGGTCCCGGTGATCGCGCCCGGCAGGTCGAACCGGCCGCCGCTGCGCCGGCCGCCGGCGGGCAGCACGGCCGGTGCCGCGAACGCGACGGCGATGCCGATGGGCACGTTGACGAACATCACCCACCGCCAGCTGACGTACGTGACGAGCAGTCCCCCGGCGATCAGGCCGACCACGCTGCCGGCCACGCTCATCGCGGAGTACACGCCCATCGCGCGGCTGCGCGCCCGGCCGTCAGGGAACGTCGTCGCGATCAGTGCCAGCGCGGTGGGCGCCACGATCGCGCCACCCGCGCCCTGGACGGCGCGGCAGGTCAGCAGCCATGCCTGCGAGGTGGCCAGCCCGCCGGCCAGCGAGGCGGCCGAGAACAGCAGCAGGCCGGCCACGAACATCCGGCGCCGGCCGAGCAGGTCACCGGCCCGGCCCCCGAGCAGCAGCAGCCCGCCGAACGTCAGGGCGTACGCGTTGACGACCCACTCCAGGTTGCTGCCGGAAAATCCGAGTGCCCCCTGGATACGCGGCAGCGCGACAGTAACGATGGTCACGTCGAGCACGACCATCAGCTGGGCGGCCGCGATGACGAGCAGCGCCACGCCGGAGTGGCGACCACTACTTCTGGTGGCGGTCTCACCGGTTTCGGAAATTATTGTTGCCATAACGACGATGCTGACGGCTCGACGGGCCCCTGTCGTCGTGCACCGGAGGCATCTTCTTCCTGGTCAGGATGGATGCGGCGGGCCGCGCGGGTACTCCGTGGGGAGTAGCAGGAAATGGGGCCGACGGGCGGAGGCGGGCCGCCGGGCGTGAGCGTACGCTCGGAGGATGCGCACGAATCGGGGCCCAGGAAAGTTCTACGCGGCCGGATGGGTCATCTCGGCCGGCGTCATGGTCGTGGCGGCCCGCATGTGGCAACTGCACCTCCACGAGGTCGAGCAGCGCGCGGACGAGGCGGAGCGGACGCGCGACGAAGTCGCGCAGCGCAAGGCGATGGAAGAGCGGCTGCGGATCGCTCGTGACCTGCACGATTCGCTCACACACAACATCTCGGTGATCTGCGTTCAGGCGGGCGTGGCGGTGCACCTGGCCCGCAAGCGGGGCGAGGAAGTGCCGCCCGCGCTGCTGGCCATCCAGGAGGCGGGCACCGAAGCCTCACGGGAACTGCGCACGACGCTGAGCGTGCTACGCAGCGAGGAAGATGGCGACAGCGGCCTCTGCCAGCTGGACAGCCTGGTGGCTCGAGCCCGGGCCGGCGGGCTGCCCGTGGCGGTGACAGTTACCGGCGCCGAACGCGAACTCCCGGCCGAAGTGGACCAGGCCGCCTACCGGATCGTCCAGGAAGCACTCACCAACGTGAGCCGGCACGCCGATGGAGCTCGCACGTCCGTCCAGCTGCACTACACGCCGGACGCCCTCTCCATCCAGGTGGACGACGACGGCAACGGCACTAGCGCTAGCAATGGCGCTGACCTCCGGCCCGCGGGCCACGGACTTGGCCTCATCGGCATGCGGGAGCGGGTGACCGCGCTCGGCGGCAAGCTGCAGGCCGGGCCACGGGACAGCGGCGGCTTCGTAGTACGCGCTGATCTCCCCGCCCAGGCAGCGTCGTGATCAAGGTCCTGCTAGCCGATGACCAGGCACTGATCCGCAGCGGCATCCGGTCGTTGCTGGAAGCCGAGGACGACATCGAGGTGGTCGCCGAGGCCACCGACGGGCGGCAGGCGGTGGCACTGGCCGCCGAGCATCACCCCGACATCGCTCTGGTGGACATCCAGATGCCGGTGCTTGACGGTATCGAGACCACTCGGCAGATCGTCGCCGACGAGCGGCTGGACAACGTTCGCGTCGTGATCCTCACCAACTTCGGGCTCGACGAGTACATCTTCCGCGCACTCCGGGCCGGGGCCTACGGGTTCCTGCTGAAGGACACCGAGCCCGCCGAGCTGCTGCAGGCGCTGCGCGTCGTCGCCCGGGGAGATTCGCTGCTGTCCCCCGCGGTCACCCGCCGCCTGATCAGTGAGTTCGTGGCCAGACCACCGGACGCGGTTACCGCGGTGGGGATGGAACGCCTCACCAACCGGGAACGCGAGGTCGTGGCCCTGGTCGCGCACGGCCTGTCCAACGACGAGATCGCCGAGGCGATGGTGCTGAGTCCCTCCACCGCCAAGACCCACGTCAGCCGGGCGATGATCAAGCTCGCCGCCCGCGACCGGGCGCAGCTCGTGGTCTTCGCTTACCAGGCGGGCCTAGTCTCGCCGCGGGCAGCCGGGTGACCTGAATCCGGCGTTATGGTCAAGGTCTGCTTCGGCTACCAGGCGAGCCACGCCGCCCGGCTCGGGGCACCAACCCCAGCGGTGGGCCATCGATGGCGCTATGGCGCTAGCGGTGGGCCATCGATAGCGTCGGCGGACGCTCCGGAGCGGAGAACACCCGTCTCACGTGAACCACACACCGTATGAGTCTCAGGCGCCCCGGGCGCAGGGGAACCTGGCGCGCATCGGACGGCCGCAACATGCCGGAAATGTCTTATTGCGGGTCAAGGTCTGCTTCGGCTAGCAGGCGGGACGTGTCTTCGGGGCGGGTCAGCAGGGCGGCGAGTAGGTGCCGGGCGTGCCATTGACCGGCCGCCCACGCCAGTCCGCTGGCCGGGCCGGCCGGCCCGGTGGCGTGAATCTCTCCGTCGCGATAGCGCCAGTCCAGCTCAACGCCGTCCACGAGCAGCTTGTCGTGGGCGTAATACTCGGCGGGAGCGCCTGGCAGCACGGCGCGCACGACCTCGGGGACGGGACGGGAGGTGCCTTCGGTCTCGATGTCGCCGGTCACCTCCTCGGAAACCAGCGGCAGGCCGAGCAGGTCGGCCAAGTGCGCCGCGAGGTCGGCGGGAGCCAGCACGAGGGGCTCGCCGGCTACCAGCGGCCAGAGGTCGGGGGTGTCGAGGACCAGCGCATCGTCGGCGCTGGCCACGACGACATCCTCGCCGCGGACCGCGCGGATCCGGTCCGGTGGGCTGACGTCGTCCAGCGCGACGGTCGCGAGCCTCGCCCACAGCTCGCGCAACTGGCCGCGGGTCACCGGCCGGGCCGGGTCGGCCAGCCGGGCGAGCAGTTCGTCCGGGCCGCCCGGCTCGGCGAGCAGCCCGGCGAGGGTGGTGCGTACCCCCACCGCACTGGCGATCACCGGATCGGCTATCGGCGGATCTGCCACGTCATACAGGCCGGCTAGCAGCGGGTCGGAGTCGGCGGCGCGGAGCTGCGATGGCCGCCGTCCGCCGAGAATCAGCTGGCGACGCAGCCACCAGGCGGTATAGGACGGCACATCCGCGGACCGGCCGTCGGTGAGCACCACCCGGGTAGGTTCGGTCAGCGCGGCCCGCAACGGAGGCTGGGCGAGCAGTTCGAGTGCCTGCGGCCAGCGAGCTGGGTCGATCAGTTCGAGGTCACGGACCGCCGTCATCTCGGGCGCGTAGGGCGGCACGTCGGCCGGTCCCAGCCGGTCGCGGGTTTCGGCGGCCCACTCAGCCACGCCGTCCAGGTCCAGAGCGGGGTCGCCGAGATCGACGTCAGTCTCGGTCAGCAAGCCGAAGGACGAGAGCACTCCCACCGCTTCGAGCGTCGGTGCCCCGTGGCGTTCGGCGAATTCCTGGCTGACCGTGCCGAACGGCGCGTCCGCCGCCACGACCTGGGCAAGTGGCCCGCCGGGGAGCAGCAGTTCGTCGGCCGGGTACCACTCGTCATCGTCACCGGGCAGCTCCAGTCCGGCCAGCCACGGCATCTCACCGGGCAGCAGGTTCGCGGCGGCGACGAGGCTGAGCACCGTTTCGGTGACCGGCGCGGGGTCCTCCGCGTCGTCGTCGTAGGAGGCTTCCACCGCCGCCTGGGTCGCCGGGTTGGTGAGGACGCCGCGCGGCGTCGCCTCCACCGCGCCCAGCGTGGCAAGGAGGGGATGCACGGCGTCCGGATGCACGACGCGCAGGCCCAGCACCGCGAGCCTGCCCGGCTGCGCTAGGTCCTGGCCGGGCAGCAGCAGTCCGCGTGGCCCGCGCACCAGCCGCCCGTCGGCGAGCGGCACGGGCAGGGCACCCAGCTCGGCGCGCTGACGAGGGTCCGCGACCGCCAGCGCGTCATACAAGCTCCGCCACCAGCCGGGGGGCTGATTCAGCGCGGCGAGGGAGTCAGCGAGCTCGGCCAGCGGGAGGTGACGCACGCCGAGGACCGCATAGGCCGGGTGCCGCGCCGGGCCGCTGATCAGGCCGGGGATCAGCGGGGCGAGGAAATCCGCGTTCAGCTCGAGCAGCACGGCGTCGCGGGGCCGCACCCGCGTGGTCCCATTTACGTCGGGGAGGAAGGGGACCTCGGGCAACAGGGCCATGATCGCTTGGGCTAGCTGGTTGCCGAGTTCGCCCGGCGCGATCGGACCCGGGACGAGATCGAGCAGACCGGGGCCGGGCGTCAGCTCCGGCAGCAGGCTGGCGTAAACGCGGGCCGCCTGCTCGACGAGGAACCCGGTGAGCGGGCCTTGGGCTACGTGCCGCCGGTCTGGACTGAGCGGGAACGACGCGAGGAGTAGCGCGGGCAGGCCCAGCGGCTCGTCGGTTGGCGTGGGCGCGTGCACGACGGCTGGCACCCCGTCGGGCAGCCGGGTGGGGGCGCCGTCGTGTACGGGGATGGCCCAGCGCACTGACCAGGACGACCGTTCCTCGGCTGGGCGGTCCGCGAGCAGCTTCGGGTCGAGCTGGCCTCCGTCGGCCGCAGTGCGCCAGTGGGATGTCACGCCGTCGACGGTGGTGGTCGCTTCGTGTTCGGAATGCTGGGCGGTGAGCACGCGCGTGGTGGCGCCGGTGTCGATCACGATCTCGGCCAGGGCTGGCAGCGCCAGCAGCAGCGCCGGTCCGGTCTCGTCGAGCAGTTGCCTGGTCGCGTTTGTTGTTTCGTCGTCGCGCAGCGACAGGATCACCGCGGTAGTGAACCCGTCGGGCGGCTTAGTGTCGTCCGGGAACGGGAGGCGGAGCACTGGCACGTGCCATTCGCGTTTTGCGAGCTCGTCTTGTAGCGCGGTGATTTTGCCGGCGAGTTCGCGGGTGTCTTCGCGCGACCAGCGGACCGCGCCGGTAACCGAGCAGATCCGGGGCTCGTCGCTCACCGCGACGGCGGCGGCGAAGCCCACTCCGAAGCGGCCGGTGGTGTTCTCGTCCCGCTTGCTGGAGGCGCGCAGCGTTGACAGGGCCTCTACCCCGGCGGCGTCCAGCGGCGCGCCGGTGTTCGCCGCTGTCAGCACTTTGTTCTTCAGCGTGAGGTGGAGCCGGCCGGGGACGCCCGCGCGTTCGGCGGCGTCGGCGGCGTTCTGCGCCAGCTCGACCACGACCCGGTCCCGGTACCCGCCGAGGGCATAGTCCTCCTCGGCATTGGCATCCTCGCGGAATCTCGCCGGGGACGCGGCCCAAGCATCCAGGACCCGGGCGCGCAGCACCTCGGTACGAAACGGATCGTCAACCACAGCCTGACTCTAGTGTGCGGTGTGCCCAGGCGCGTCGTGG